>JANNAK010000080.1:0-11961 GCA_031384195.1 Gammaproteobacteria bacterium | reverse complement strand
TCTTTCTGGCCCAGCTGGCCGGCGGCGTTCTTCAGCCGCAGCACGTTCAGCAGGTAGTCGTAGCGGGCGCGGGCATAGTCGCGCTGGGCGCTGTACAGCTCGCGCTGGGCGTTCAGGACGTCCACCGCCGTGCGGGTTCCGACTTCAAGGCCCACGGCAGCGGCCTCAAGCGCGGTGGTGTTGGACAGCACGGCCTGCTTGCGTGCCTTGACCCGGGCCACGCCGGCAATCACGCCCTGGTAGGCATTGCGGGTATTGCGCTCGACGCTGCGGCGAGTGCCTTCCAGTTCGGCTTGCCGCTGTTCAAAGGTGGAGCGGGCCACGCGCACGCCGGCCTGGGTGGCGCCGCCAGCGAAGATCGGCACGTTGAGGTCCAGCGATACGCCCGTGCTGTCATATTCGAACGACGAGAAGACGTTCGAATCTGCGCCCTTGCCATAGGTGCCGTTGAGCGACAGCGTGGGCAGGTGACCATCCTGACTGATTTCGATTTCGTTTTTGGCGATGTCGGCCTGGATGCGGGCCGAGATCAGCGTGAAGTTACCCTCGTTGGCGGACTTGACCCAGTCATTGATGTTGTCGGGATTGGGTCCCAGAAGCGGAAACTCGTCTTTCAGCACGGCGGTCGAGGTGTAGGAGTAACCGGTAATCTCGGCCAGCGACTCACGCGCACTCGACAGGCCCTGTTCGGCCTCAATCGTCGTGGCCACGGTGAGGTCGTAGCGCGCCTGGGCTTCCTGCACGTCGGTAATCGCCGAGAGTCCGACTTCAAAGCGCTTCTTGGCAAGCTCAAGCTGGCGCTCAATGGCCTTCTTCTCGGCATCGGCCAGGCGCAGACCGTCGGCGGAAGAAAGGAGATTGAAATAGGCTTCGGCAACGCGGAGCGCCAAATTCTGCTCGGCGGAGCGATAGGCTGCCTCGCCAGCTGCAGCCCGGTCGCCGGATTGTTGCCAGCGGTCCCAGATTTGCTTGTTGAACAGGGCCTGGCTTGCCCTCAGGCCGATGCTGTGCTTGTCGGACTCAACTGCGGAATTCCCGTTGTATTTGTCGCTGCTCTTGCCGATGGAACCGGCGCCGTTGACTTGCGGCAGCAACGGGCCAAAGGCCTGACTCTTGCCCGCCGTGGCCGCGTTCCTGGCCGCGGACGCCGCCATCAACTGGGTGTCGTTTTCCACCGCCTGGTCATAGACCTTCAGCAGCTCATTGGCGCTGGCAAGGCCCGGCATGGATACGGCGCATAGCAATGCGATGAAAAAGCGCATGGGACTCCCAAAAAATGTTCGCGAAACGCGGGCGCGCGGAGTGTAACACGCGGGTTTTGTTCAATTTTCCACTGATGCGCCGGCCCACCAAAAGGTTGCAACAAATGGTCTGCGACACCATTTGTGGTCGGGTCAGTAGGCCTTGCCTGAGGGGTAGACCAGGTCGGCCAGCTGTCCGCGGCCGCTGACGCCGAGCTTGCGGTAGACCCGGTACAGGTGGTTGGCCACGGTCGAGGGCGCCACGCCGACGTCCTGCGCAACCTGCTTGAACGACAGGCCCTGAGTGACGGCAAAGACCACTTGCCGTTCGCGCTCGGTGAGACGGTCCAGCGGACCGGACGGCCAGACCAGCAGGCAGTACAGGTCGCCCAGCGGCTGGCTCTTGACGCAAAGGTCGTCGTGCGCGACGGTCTGGCCCGGCGGCGGAATCGGAAACGGCAAGCCGTCGCCCTTGTGGTTGGGGAAATATTCCTCGATCAGGTCAAGGAACTGCGGCATCGCCTCGTGGAAGATGCCCTCGGTGTCCACCACCGCCGCCGCGCCGCCAAGCGCGCGCTCCTGCGCAAAAGTCCGCGACAGGTGCAGGAAGTAAGAGTGCGAAGCGGCCTCAAACAAATGGTAAGTGGCTGACTTCTGCAGCCGATTTTCCGCGTCGGTAAAACGGTGGCGGCGGTTTTTTCGGTAGATCGAAAGGATCGACACCAACCCGCTGCGCGGATCCGGGTGCGCAGTGGCCAGCATTCGCCGGATCCCGAACTTGCGAAAGCACTTCCGGTACACCTCGGAGGTGAAGAACACCTCGTCGGAGCAGACCTGTTCCATGTCGATCGGCACGTTCGGCGTCTTGAACATCTGCGGCAGGATGGGGTTGAACGGCCGGGTTTCCTCCAGCACCCGTGGATAATCTTCCGACACGCCCAGCAAGGTGACGGTGTGGAAGCGCCAGTTCTTGATTGTGCCGCTGCCCCACATTGCGCCGTCGAAGCGAATCAAGCCGCGCAACTGTTCCAGCGCCCATTCGCGGAATCGTTCAGGCGCGACCGAGAGTCCGGTCCGGTACAACTGCGCAACAAACCGGTCGAGCCGGTCTTGCTGATCCATCGAGAGGTGATATGGCATGCGCGTCGATATTAGCCCGAAGCGTCCGCCGGCTGGGGGCGAACCCGCTGGAAAGTATTAAAGTAATTGGCGATCCGCATCACTTGGACATCCAAATGCCGCTGCAGAAAATCCGGCGTGCCTTCCCGCCATTTGCGCCGGCGCTACGCGGGGCGCTGGTTGAGGGCTACTCGGCGCGCGACCTGCGGCAAGATCTGCTGGCCGGAATTGCCGTGGGAATCATCGCGGTACCGCTGTCGCTTGCATTGGCTATCGCCTCGGGCGTGGCGCCCCAGCACGGGCTGTACACCGCCGCGATTGCCGGCGCGCTGGTCGCGCTGACAGGTGGTTCACGTTTTAACATCACCGGACCGACGGCGGCCTTCGTCGTGATCCTGTTCCCGATTGCGCAGCTGCACGGCCTGGGTGGACTGCTGCTGGCCGGATTCATGGCGGGCCTGATCATGATCGCGATGGGCTGGGGGCGGATGGGCAAGCTGATCCAGTACATCCCCTATCCGGTGACCACCGGCTTCACCGCCGGCATCGCCGTGGTGATCGCCAGTCTGCAGCTCAAGGACCTGCTCGGCATACCGGCTCTGGGCTCCGAGCATTTTGTCGCGCGCTTGGGCGAGCTCGCCGGCTTGCTGGCATCGACCAACGGGCCGGAGCTGGCGCTGGGCATGGCAACGCTGGCGCTGCTCATCGCCTGGAGACGTTTCGACCTTCCCGGGCCGCCGTACCTGGCCGGTGCCGTGTTCGCAGGCGCGGCGGCCTGGCTGCTGAAGACGCATTGGCCGGAGTTCGAGATCACCACCATCGCCGATCGCTTCAGCTATACCGCGAACGGCGTCACCGGTTCCGGCATCCCGCCGCTGCTTCCCGCGCTGCACTGGCCGTGGGATCTGCCGGGCAAGGACGGCGCGCCGCTGCATCTTTCGTTCGAACTGGTGCGCAGCCTGATCGGGCCGGCGTTTGCCATTGCCTTGCTGGGCGCGATCGAATCCCTGCTGTGCGCAGTCATTGCCGACGGCATGACCGGACGCAAGCACGATCCGGATGCCGAGCTGGTGGCGCAGGGTCTGGGAAACCTGGCTGCGCCGTTGTTCGGCGGCATCCCTGCAACCGGCGCGCTGGCCCGCACCGCCGCCGGCATCCGCGCCGGAGCCCGGTCGCCGGTGACCGGTGTGGTCCACGCCGCCTTTGTCTTCGCCGCCATGCTGACGCTGGCGCCGCTGCTGTCCTGGTTGCCCATGTGCGGGCTGGCAGCGCTGCTGCTCAAGGTGGCCTGGAACATGAGCGAGCGGAAGAACTTCCTGCGCATCCTGCGCGTCGCGCCGCGCGGCGACGTGGTGCTGCTGCTCAGCTGTTTTGCGCTGACGGTGCTGACCGACATGGTGCTGGCGATCAGCGTCGGCGTGGTGCTGGGCTCGTTCTTCTTCATGCACCGGATGAGCAAGCTGTCGATGGTGAACCTGGTCGGCGAGGGCCATCCGGCCGCCCCGGCCGGGCTGCCGCCGGATGTGCGCTACTACGAAGTGGCCGGGCCGCTGTTCTTCGGCGCGGCCGAACGGGCGATGACGGCGCTGCGCAACCACGACCGGAAAGTGCGGACGGTGCTGCTGGACCTGTCGGCGGTGCCGACCATCGACATTACCGGCCTGGTGGCGCTGGAAGAGGTGATCGACGACCTGAACGAGGCCGGCATCCTGGTCGCCCTGTGCGGCGCCCAGCCCAACGTCCGGCGCGTACTGATCGAGGCCGGCTACGACGGCTGCCAGGGCCTGCGCCGCTACTTCCACGACCCGGCCGAGGCCCTGGTCCAGCTCAAAAAACAGTGACGCTCACAAACCCAATGGGGACGCTCCCCTTTGAATCCCCTTCGAGCCAAACCTGCTGACCATTCGATTTTCGGCAGGGAACCCTTGTATTCGGTCGGGGTCATACCCATGATGTCCGGCACAGATATAAGGAGTTGAGTCCATGAGCAACCAATTACGCCCGATTCCGATCCGTACCGGCGCCCCCAGAACGGCGACGGAGACCGGTATCGCGCCGGCTGCGGCGAAAGTGCTGCGCAACACCTACACGCTGCTGTCGATGACGTTGATCTTCAGCGCCGTCATGGCCGCCGTCTCGACGGCAATCGGAACGCCCTATGGCCTTGGCCTGGTGTGCTCACTGGTCTCGCTGGGCCTGATCTGGTTTGTGCTCCCGCGTACCGCCAACTCGGTCAAGGGCATCTATGTGGTCTTCGCCGTGACCGGGCTTCTGGGCTTCGGACTGGGACCGGTGCTCAACATGTACCTCAAGGCCATTCCCAATGGCGGGATGCTGGTGGCCAGTGCCCTCGGCGGCACCGGCGCGATCTTCCTGGGGCTGTCGGCCTACGTGCTGACCACCAAGAAGGACTTCTCCTTCATGGGCGGCTTCCTGATGACCGGCGTCATCGCGGTGCTGGTGCTGTCGCTCGGCTCGCTGGCGGCCAGCTTCATGGGCTTCAACGTGTCCGGCGTGTTTCTGGCCATCTCGGCGGCCTGCATGATGCTGTTCTCGGCGCTGATCCTGTTCGACACCAGCCGCATCATCCACGGCGGCGAAACCAACTACGTGATGGCGACCATTTCCCTGTACCTCAACATTTACAACATCTTCACCAGCCTGCTGCACCTGCTGGGATTCTCCGCCGTCGACGACTAAAAGCCGGGACGCTCCCTGCTTTTCAGAAAAGCCCCGCAGCCGAGTTCAATACTTCGATTGGCTCCGCTGCCGTTTCGGTGATTCGGTTGACAGGCGCAGTACGCGCCTCCACGCTGTCCCGATGGTGAATCCATTCCGCGCGCATTTGTCCGTGATCCTCCTGGCTGGAGCGAGCACGGTGCTCGCCGGCGGCGCTGCGGCGCAGGGCCAGCGTGACGGTCGGTCACGGGCGGAAAAAACCGGCTGCGGATCCGAGTTGGTGACGGTGCTCGCCAATGGCGCGAGGCGTGAGTTCGTTCCGGTCGAAGGTTTCTTCGCCGGCTACACCGTGGTCATGATCGATCAGGGTGAAAAACCACGCCCGGCTGTGCGATTGAGCGATGTGCTCAGTCAGAACGGCGCGACGTGGGTTGAAGCACTGGACTGCGCCAATGTGGCCCTGCACTTGCCGGCCGGGCTTTCGGTGGAAGGGGTCGAGTTCCTGGTGCTCACCGGGCGCGGCACGCTGAAGGCGGTTCGTGAATCCAGCCCTGGCCGGTTCCAGAACCTGGCACAAAACATCCGCAAGCTGACCTTCCACGGCGGCGGTAATCGTCCACGCATAGCGCCCACAACAGCGCCGGCGGAATAGTCCGCCCTGAATCGGGATAAACCCGTGTGCACCAGCACGGTGTCAGCAAACCGGCGGTGCGCAAGGGTTGACATCCCGTAAGTGCAGGCACATTCTGCCCCGGTTGCTTGGCGGCTCCGGACCTACGTTGCTGATCCGGTATCCATTTTCGGGCCGAAGGATCCAGCGCCCACGAGGTATGGAGAATAGCGATGAAAAACAACATCTCTGTGTCGTGCTTCCTTCGAAACATATTTCCCGGGCTGGCGATCCTGCTGCTGGCAGGGACGGCGCAGGCCGCAACCATCACTCGAATAGTTCTTGACAGCGGCGGAACGATCGCCCTGTATAACGCCAGCGTCGCGGTCGGGCCGGATGGCAATTACCACATCGTCGCGCAGGGCGCGGACGCTGTGGATCAGACCAATAAGGCGACCCGCGAAATCTATTATCTCCGGGTGAACCCGTCGGGGACGATCCTGACTCCGCGCACCAAGGTCAATACTCCGGATGCGACGATTGATGGTCGGCCAAAAATTGCGGTCACCGCAGGCAACAAAGCCGTAATCACTTATGCTGGTCAGGGCAAAGCGCTGCGGGCAGTCCTTATCAATCCCGCTTTGGCGCCGGCGAGCATCATTGAAGTTGCTCAAGCGAGCATTGGGGCCACTACCTCATCAGGCCACCACAATCTCGCCATTGACGGAAATGGCAAGGCACACGTCATCCGCGCGACCGGTAGCGGGTTGTTCCACATTCGTTTCAATACGGCGACGCTGGTCCCGGATGTGGCCGAGCACGCGATTACGACGGGTTCCTATCGCCAAGGTGACCCCGGTTTTGCGATCGATTCGAACAACCGGCTGCATGTGGTGTACCAGGCTTGCGACGTAAACGCTCAGTGCCCTGCCGCCTACGCGATGTTTGACGATACCGGCACCGTTCGCATCGCGCCAACCGCCTTGTTTGAACGTACCGGCGTTTTCGCACACGCCGCGCACATTTCCCTGATGGTGGAATCCCCCACCGCGGTGCACGTCGTTTACGGCGACAAGCGCAACACCTCGACCTTCGGCAACTGGAGCGACTACAAGACCGGAGGGACCGCTTTCTACGTGAAGCTGAACCCGTCGCTCGACGACCAAAACGGCAACGCGGCCAGCCTGGCGGCAATTCGGGTTGGCACCGACAAGACCGTGGGCAACCACTGGTACGGCAGCGCATTCCTGAGCGGCGGGACGATTCATTTCGTCTCCGGGACCGACCAATCAGGAACCGGCGACCTGTTGCACCGGACCATCAATCCGGGTTCCGGCTTGGTCAGCGGGGCGGCCATTGCCACGGCACAAATTGGCGGCTACGCCCTCAAGCGTCAGGTTCGCGGCGTCGGTAGCGCCGTGGTCTGGGCCGAGGATGTCTATTCACCGACCCTGACGGGTGTCACCACGCAGCTGGTGATGGCAAAGACCGCGAACTTGCCCAGGCTCAGCAGCGGCGGTGGCGGCGGTGCCCTGGGTTCCGGATTACTGATGGTGCTGGGCGTGGCTGGCCTGCTGCGGAGCCGCCGGCGTCCCGGCATCGCCGCCTGACGCTTTCCCAGGCATGATCCTCGCCGCCGGCGCCGGCTGCAGTTGGCGCCCGGCGGCGATTATTTTTGGGGCCCTGATGGCGGCGGTTACGCATGCCGGGGAGCTGGCGGTCTCGGCCGCGCCGTGCGGCAAAACGATCCAGGTGCGTGCCCAGGACGTCCCGCTGGGCGAGGTGCTCAAGCGCATCGCAGAATCGGCGCAATTCCGCCTCGATGCCAAAGTCCCGCTTGCGGACCGGGTGTCGGTAAATCGCACCGGCGCCCCGGGCGAGGTGCTCAGGCACCTCCTGCAGGGGAAGAACCTGGTGATGCAGTCCGATCCGGACCCGGCCTGCAACGGCCGGCAGCGGATCAACACGGTCTGGGTGTTGCCGTCCGGCCAGGACGTCGCGCCGGCGGAAAATGCCGGGATCGCGGCAGGACCGGAGATCCAGAACCCTGGAGAGGGGGAGTTGCGCCCGGCTTTGCCGCCGCGTCCGCGCGGAACGCGCAAGCGGATGACCGAGCAGGAGTGGCGAAAGGCGGGCGACGACTACTGGGCCGGAAAGACCAAGGCCGATCCCGAGACCGGCCTGCCGGTCCCGGCGAACCCGTGATTCCAGGCTAGTTCGCGCGGATCAGCGTCCCGACGTTCTCGCCGTTCAGCGCCCTGGTGATTTGCCCGCGCTTCAGGCCGTTGACGATGCGGATGTGCTTGACCTTGTCGGCGCGCTGCATGTACTCCAGCACCACCCGCTCGACCACGATGTCGTCCTGGCCGCTGTCGAGCAGCGCCTTGGCGGTGGTTTCCGGGATGAACTTGGCCTTCGGGTTCTTCTTCGGGTCGTCGGTGTACAGGCCGTCTTCGTCCTTGATGTAGAGCACGCCCTTGGCGCCGAGGAACTCGCCCAGCAGGTAGACGCCGGCGTCAGTGCGGTTGGACGGGATCATGCCGACGGCGCTGTTCTTCTCCCAGAATTCGTACGGCGGCATGCCCGAGGTAATCGGGATGCAGCCGGCATTGAGGAAGAACGGCAGCTTTTCCATGTCGTCGGCGTAGCAGACGATGCCGCCGTGCTTGGCCATCAGCATCTGCAGCATGCGGGCGTTCTGCACCGGCACGCTGGAGCCCAGGCGCGCCAGCATGCCGGTGGGCAGGTTCAGGTCCAGGCCCAGCGAGTAAACGTGGCGGGCGCGGGTACCGCCGCCAGCCGCCAGCACGTAGTTGATGCCGGCCTTCTTGGCCGCCACCAGTTCCTCGATGATCGGGTGCACCGCCGCGCCGCCGCGGTCCATGATGCTCTGGCCGCCAATCTTGATCACCCAGACGTCGGGCAGCACGCTGACCGTCTTGCGGCCGGCAAATTTGTTGCGCGCCGCGTGACCGGACAGGGTCTCGTCGTGCAGGGCATTGTCCATGCCATCAATCCAGATCTTGCCGTCTTTCTTCTTGGTCACTTCGAGCCTCCGGCCTTCTTCTTCTTGCTCGTGGGGAGCCCGCGGCTGGAGGTGATGATGGTGCCGACCGGCTTGCCCGCCAGCGCCTGGCGCAGGTTGTCGGGATTCAGGCCGTTGATGACCTGCACCTGCTTCAGGCTGCGCGCGTTCTCCAGCGTGTGCAGCAACTCGCGTTCGACCGGCAGGTCGGCGAAGTCACGATCGAGCAATTCGCGCGCGGTGATTTTCCGGATCAGCTTGGCTTTCTTGTTGCGCCGCGGATCGTCGGTGTAAACGCCGTCGACGTCCTTGACCAGGATGAAGCGCGCCACGCCGATGACTTCCGCCATCTGGTACAGGCCGACGTCCGGGCCGTTGTCCGGGATGCCACCGGCTTCGCGGGACGGAGGTTCCCAGAAGTGGTACGGCGGCTGGCCGATGCAGACCGGAATCATGCCGTTGTTGAGGAACAGCTGCAGGTCCTGGAAATGCTCCTTGATCAGCGTGATGCCGCCGTGCGGCGCCAGCAGGACCTGCAGGATGTCGCGGTTGTTCTCTTCGACGCCGCCGACCACGCGGGCCAGGCCGCCGATCGGCAGGCCCAGGTCCAGGCAAATCGAATAGGGGTGGCGCGCGCGCGCGCCGCCGCCAACGCCCAGCACCATGCGGTGCTTCTTCTTGAGCTTGGCCACCATGGCCACCAGCGGCAGGATCGCCTCGGCGCCGCGGTCCATGATGCTGCGGCCGCCGATCGCCAGCATGCTGACGTTCGGCACCATGCCCTTGACCGTCTTGGAGTCGGTCTGCGCCAGCAACTTGCGGCTGACCAGACTCTCGCGCATCAGGCCGCTGGTCATGTGCGTGCGGCCGTCGTCGGCAATCAGGGTGCTCATGGGTACCTCTCCGCGTTGGGCCCCGCGGGTGGATTGCCGGGGCAAATTAGGGGTGCGGTGCTGCGTCTGTTGTAACCGGTCCGTCCGCTTTCTTGGGCTTGATGATCAGGACACAGACAAAGCAGCTCAGAGCGCCGAAGGTTACCTGAGATACCAGCAGCGGCGCAAAAAGCAGAAACGCCAAGTCCGGTGCGCCGGCCAGCAGGATCGCCAGGAAATTACCAGCAAAGCGGCCGATGCCCATCAGCGCACCGACCACCGCGAACTGCAGCAAGCGTGCGCCGTTTGAGGTGTCGCGCACCATCGGCAGCAGCAGGTCGGCCAGCAGGCCGGGGAAGGCAAAGTGCGCGATTTCCAGCACGCCGTATTTGCCGTAGCCCAGCAGGAAGGAAACGATGCCGATCGCGGAGCCGGCCGCGAACCCGCCAAATCGCATGCCGGTATAACGGGCGGCGTACAGCAGCAGCGGCACCACCAGCAGATTCTTGTGGCCGGAGGCAAACGGCAGGCCCGGCAACACCTGCAGTACCTTCAGGCCAATCACGGTGAGGCTGATCGCAAGCACCACGGAAAGGTCGCGCAGCCGATCGGTTCCCAGCTCCGGGTAACGCTCACCCAGCCAGCTGCGTGCGCGCTCCAGCGAACGGTGCAGGATGGCCGAGAACACCTCGAGCTTGCCGCGGCGCACGTCGGCCCAGCTCAGCTGTGGTTCGGACGCGTCCTTGCCGCCAGCACCGCCACCGCCATCGCCTTGGCCGCCACCGTGACCACCGCCCCGATCGCCACGCCCACCGCCTTGGCCGCCACCGTGGCGTCCGCCGCCGGGACGCTGGTTGCCGAGGATGGCGAGCGTGGCGTCCACGGTGATCGCCACCGTCTCGGGGATGTGCAGGCGACGCAGCCCGCGCACCAGCGCACCGGATGCGCAGGTCTGCTGCAGCCAGGCGCTGGCCATCACCAGCACCAGCACGCGCAGGCACATCAGACCGGCGAGCGCGAGGCCCGACAAGTTGACCGACACCGACCAGGACAGCACCGGGACCGCCTGCCAGCGGTCATTCGCATCGCCGGTGGCGACAAAGGCAAAGGACAGCGTGATCAGCAGGAAGAACATCCACAGCCGGCGCGTCGACTGCAGCAGGCCGCGAATGCCAAGGCCGCCGGCAAACCACAGGCCCAGTTGCAGCGCGAGCAGCGCGGCGAGCAACTCCGGCAGCGCAATGGCGAACAGCGCAACGGCCAGTACGGCGAGATACAAAATCTTGTAATTCTCGAACCGGTCTGGGATATTGGCCATGCATGCTCCCCGGCGATGCGGGCATCAAAAACCAGCCGCCATCTTACGAGTCCCACTCCAAGAACACGATAGGCCCAGCCATCCGAGCACACCCTGTTTCCGCCGGCATTCTCGGCCTTGCGCTGGTTGCCGGCGCAGCGCAGGCGGACCAGGCGCTGATTGCGGTGGCCAGCAATTTTTCCGGCACCGCCACCGAGCTCGCGGCGGACTTCCACAAGACTACCGGCCACACCATCGTCATTACGGCCGGATCCAGCGGCAAGCTTTATGCGCAGCTCAGCAACGGCGCACCGTTCGCGGCGTTCCTGTCTGCCGATGTCGAGCGCGCCCAGAAGCTGGAGCAGGATGGACTGGTCGCGCCCGGCAGCCGGTTTACCTACGCCGTCGGCCGCCTGGCACTCTGGTCGGCCTCGCCGCGCAATGCCGGGAAATCCTGCGGCGCGGAATTGCGCCTGGGGCATTTCGACAAGCTGGCCCTGGCTAACCCGCTGACCGCGCCTTACGGCGCCGCCGCCATTGAGGTGCTGAAGGCGATGGGCATCGACCCGGACAAGCTGGCCGGGCGGTTGGTGCAAGGCGAGAACATTGCGCAGACCCTGCAATTCGTCGAATCCGGCAGCGCGGACCTTGGCTTCGTGGCCTTGTCCCAGGTCCTGCCAGGCAGTAATGCCGCAAGGGCGGGGACCTGCCTGTGGGAGATCCCCATGCAACAGCACCAGCCGATCGAGCAGCAGGCGGTCCTGATGAAGAAATTCGCCGGCAACGCTGCGGCCTCCGGATTTCTTGCGTACCTCGCCAGTCCGCGCGCCCTCAAGACCATCGAAGCGCACGGCTACGCCTTGCCACGCTGATGCTCGGGGGCATGGCGTTTCCGGGACTTGGGCCGCTGTGGCTGACCGTCAAGCTGGGACTGATCACGGTCGCGGTCCTCATCGTCGTCGCCACGCCTCTGGCCTGGTGGCTGTCGCGAACCTCCAGCCGGGGCAAGTCCGCGATTGAGGCGATCGTCGCGCTGCCCATCGTGCTGCCGCCGACGGTCATCGGTTTTTACCTGCTGATCCTGCTCGGGCCCAATGGCGCGATCGGCAAGCACTGGG
>JANNAK010000065.1:0-4126 GCA_031384195.1 Gammaproteobacteria bacterium | reverse complement strand
TGTCGGCGGCGACTTCGAGACCATCCCGGAATGGGGCGTGCCGTTCCTCAACACCTTGCTGCTGATCAGCTCCAGCGTCACCGTGACCTGGGCGCACCACGCCCTGAAGGAAAACCAGCGTCGGCTTTGCATCATCTGGATGTGGCTGACGGTCGCCCTGGGCGCGACTTTTCTGTACTACCAGGCGCACGAATACATTGAGGCCTACACCGAGCTGAACCTGACGCTGGGCTCTGGAATCTACGGCAGCACCTTCTTCATGCTCACCGGCTTCCACGGCATGCACGTGACACTGGGCACCCTGATGCTGACCATCATCACCCTGCGGCTGATGTTCGGCCATTTCAAGCCGGACTATCACTTCGGCTTTGAGGGAGTGGCCTGGTACTGGCACTTCGTCGACGTGGTCTGGATTGGCCTGTTTACCTTCGTCTACGTGCTGTAAAAGTAGTGTGCGTCCCTACTTTTGCAGTCCGTGGGGGACCAGCCAGCCGTTGCTGTAGGCCAGGGCCAGGAACACCACCAGGGTAATGGCTAGCGCCACGCGCAATTTCAATGCGGCGAGCAAGCGGCGCTTGCCGCTGTCGTCCTTGACCAGGAAGAAGAAGCCCGAGAACAGCGTCGCGACGATGGCGAGCAGCAGGACGACCACCACGATTTTGGGCCACAACATGTTGGCCATCATAGCCGTCGCCGAACTGCCGCGGTGCTGAGGCGACTGCGCGCGCCGGCGTGGGCCTGGCTGCTGGCGGCCATCGGCTTGCTGGCCTTCGCCAGCCTGGGCACCTGGCAGGCAAGGCGCGGGCTGGCCAAGCAAGCCTTCCTGTCCCGGATCGAGCAGGCCAGCGGGCCGGTCGAGACTCTGGGGTCGGCTTCAAGCGCGCCAGCACCGATGGCCCCTCGACGGGCCGAGGCGCGGGGCACTTATGAGCCGGAACATCAATTGCTTCAGGACGGACAGTCACGCGCGGGCCAGCCGGGCTTCCACGTCTGGACTCCGTTGCGATTGGCCGACGGTGGACTGCTGCTGGTGAACCGCGGCTGGATTCCACAGCCGGCGCAATTGGCCGGCATTCCGCCGCCGGAGGCGCCTGCCGGCGAGCTGCGCCTGCAGGGCTGGTGGCGGGACGTGCCGGAGCCGGCGATCCATCTTGGCGACGGCTCCTGTCCAGGCGCGCCGGAATTTCCAGCGGTAGTGGTCTATCCGCGGCAGGCCGAACTGGAATGCCTGCTCGCCGGGCCGGTGTTGCCAGGGTTGCTGTTGCTGGACGCGCAGGTGCCCGGAGGCTTTGTGCGCGAGTGGGCAAGTCCGGGGCTGCCTCCGGAGCGACACTTTGGCTACGCCGTCACCTGGTACGCCCTCGGGCTCACCACGCTGTTCCTGTTCATCAAGCTCAACTGGAAACCATGAAACCCAAGCTCAAGTTCCTGGCCCTTGCGGCCCTGTTCGCCGCCCCGCTGCTCGCCGCCTGGCTTTTTTTCTTCGTCTACCCGGAATGGCAGCCCGGCAGCCACACCAACTACGGCACGCTGGTCTCCCCGGCCCGACCGCTGCCGGATGTCGCCTATTCGGATCGGACGGGAGCGACGGTCGGGTTCCCGACCGGCAAGTGGACCCTGGTCTACCTGGCCGGTCGCGACTGTGACGCCAGCTGCGACCAGCGCGTGCTGCTGGCCCGCCAGGTGCGGCTGTCGCTGAACCAGAATCGGGATCGGCTGCTGCGCCTCTACCTCGCTCCGGATGCGGCGGCACTCGCCAGTGCCCGGTCGAAGTTGGCGGCGGCCCATCCGGACCAGCTGTTCCTGTCGGCACCCGGCGCCGCGCTGGCGAGGTTTTTTGCACCCGCGGATCCCCAGGCGCTTTACCTGGTGGACCCGCTCGGCAACTGGCTGATGACTTACGGCGGGGAGATCGAACCCAGGGGGCTGCTGAAGGACCTCAAGAAGCTGCTGCGCTTCTCCCAGGTGGGATGACGCCCCGGGCCCTAGCTGCCGAATCCAAGCCCGATAAAGGCGCGAAACCGGAAGTCGGTGACGTCGACATTGGAATAGGTGTAGTTGTCGAATTCCATGCCGCCCATGAATTGCAGCCCGTGGGCGGTGCCGCTCTGGCCCACCAGGCGGAGGCCAAACATGCCGACGTCCTCGGTTGCGCTGCTGGAATCGTTGCTGACTTGGCCACCGCCGAAGCGCAACTGCACCAGGCCGTACCCGGTATCGTCGGTCCACAGCATTCCAAGTCCCAGTGGCACCACGAAGTAGGTGCCGGTGACGCCCGAGTTGTCATCGGTCTGGTTCTGGATCTGCATTCCAAGGCTCAGATAAAACACTTTCGCCAGCAGGATGCCGCCATCCACCGAAAACAGGGACTCGGTCGACGTGACGCTGCTGTTGTTGTCGTCGGTGGCCGTCCCAAAAGCCAACTCGCCATTGACGCCAATGCCGATATCGCCATTGGTATCAAACCGCCCGGCGCCATTGAAGATCAATCCGCCGCCCTTCGAGGACGTGTCGAAAGCCGGCGATGTGTAGCTGTCGGACGACAGCATCAATCCGATGCCACCATACCCGTGCGAGGTGGGGGCTGGCGTGGCGGCGGGCTCCTCGGCGAGGGCCGCCGTGGTGGGGAGGAGAACGGAAAGAAGCGACGCAGCGATTATTTTTTTCATGGGCAGCCCCCGAAACGTGGACGCAACAGAACAGCAATTGGCGCGAGCATACAACGAAATTCTCGCCGGTTGGGCCGCCTGCGATAGACTGCCGCGCCCTTCAACCGCCAAGCCGTCCACGTGTCAGTTTTCCGTCGCCTCTGCTCCATCGCCGTCCTGTTGTGCCTCGTGCTTGTCGTGCTGGGTGCCTATGTCCGGCTGTCGAACGCCGGCTTGGGTTGCCCGGACTGGCCGGGTTGCTATGGCAAGTTGCTGGTGCCGGACGTCGCCCACCCGGACTTTGAACGTCCGCTCGAACATGCCAAGGCCTGGAAGGAAATGGGCCATCGCTACGTCGCCAGCACGCTGGGCTTGTTGATCCTCGGCCTGGCGCTGCTCAGCCGACGGGTCGACCAAGCCCCGCGGCGGCTGCCGTGGGTGCTGGTGGCGCTGGTCATCTTCCAGGGACTGCTGGGCATGTGGACCGTGACCCTGCTGTTGAAGCCACTGGTGGTCACCGCCCATCTGCTGGGCGGATTAACGACGCTGGCCTTGCTGGCCTGGATGCGGCTGTCGTTGCGGCGTCTTTCAGTCGAGGCCCCAGGACGGGAACCGCGCAACGAACGCGAAGCGTTCCAGCAGCTGGATCGCAGCACGCAAGCTCCGAAACGCGACGGCGGCTTGCGCGCGTTGGCGACACTGGGCCTGGTCCTGCTGGCAGCGCAAATCTTCCTTGGCGGCTGGACCAGCAGCAACTATGCCGCGTTGGCCTGCCCAGACCTGCCCACCTGCCACGGACAGTGGTTGCCCGAGCTGGACACTGGCGAAGCTTTCACCCTGTGGCGTGGGCTGGGCGTCAATTACGAATACGGCGTTCTGGACAACCGTGCCCGCGTCACCATCCACTTTCTGCATCGTGTCGGAGCCGTCCTGCTGACCGGCGTGCTCGTTGCGTTAGGTGCCCTGCTCTGGCGACGGGGCGTGCCGTGGCGCCGATACGCCGCCGCCGTCTGGGCCGCGCTGGGCCTGCAGCTTGGACTGGGAGTCGCGATGATCCTGCTGCAGTTACCGTTGCCGGTGGCAGCCGCCCACAACGGCGGTGCGGCAGTATTATTGCTGGTGATGATTACCCTCAACCACCGCGTCTGGACGAAACAAGCGTGAGCACGGCCGCCGCTGCCGCGCCGCCCCGCTGGCGCGAGTACTACGAGCTGTGCAAGCCGCGGGTGGTCATGCTCATCTCCTTTACCGCGCTTGTCGGCATGTTCCTGGCTACCCCCGGCATGGTGCCGTGGCGGGTACTGTTGCTGGGAAGCTTGGGCATTACCCTGATGGCCGCCTCGGCGGCCGCGATCAACCAGTTGCTCGATCGCCACGTCGACGCGCAGATGGCGCGCACCTGCGGTCGGCCGCTGGTGACGGGCAGCCTCTCCGTTTCGCAGTCGACGTCATTTGCCGCGGCACTGGGCATCGTCGGG
>JANNAK010000017.1:0-44883 GCA_031384195.1 Gammaproteobacteria bacterium | reverse complement strand
CATCATCCTTGAGCCGCTGGGGCGCAACACGGCGCCGGCCGCCGCTGTCGCGGCGGGGCACGCCCACGAGCGGCACGGCCCCGGCACCCAGATCCACCTGATGGCCGCCGATCACGCCATGCGCAATGAGGGCGCGTTCGTGCGCGCCGCACGCATCGCATCGCGGGCCGCCGCCAGCGGCCGCCTGATGACCATCGGCCTCCGGCCGACGCGCGCCGAAACCGGTTACGGCTACCTGAAGCCCGGGCGGCCGCTGGCGGGCGGGCGCGGCGCACGCCAGGTCGCGGCCTTCATTGAAAAACCGGATGCGGCCAAGGCCCGGCGCCTGCTCAAGTCCGGCTGCCTCTGGAACGGCGGCATCTTCCTGCTACCGGTGGACCTGTTCCTTCAGGAGATGCAGCGACTGGAGCCGAAGATGCTGGCGGCCTGTCGCAGCGCGCTGAAGAAGGCCGAGCGCGACCTGGACTTCGTGCGGCTGGACGCGACCGCCTTTGCCAATGCGCGCAAGGAATCCCTCGACTACGCCATCATGGAAAAAAGTGACCGCGTGGCACTGGTGCCGCTGGACGCCGGATGGGACGACATCGGCAGCTGGAGCTTTCTGGAAAACCTGCCCGCCTCCGACCGCCATGGCAATCGGGTCAAGGGCGACGTCTGGCTGGAGGGCGTCAGGAACTCAATGATCCATGCCAACAGTCGCCTGGTCGCAGCGGTGGGCGTCGAGAACCACATCATCGTGGAGACCAGCGATGCGGTGCTGGTGACCACCTCGGCGCATGCCCAGGACGTCAAGAAGATCGTCGCGGCGCTGAAGCTGGCGAAGCGGCCCGAGGCCGAGAAGCACCCCAAGGTGTACCGGCCCTGGGGCTGGTACGAAGCGGTGGCGCACGGCGACCGTTTCCAGGTCAAGCGCCTGGCGGTCAAACCCGGGCAGAAACTCTCACTACAAATGCACCGGCAGCGAGTGGAGCACTGGGTGGTGGTGCGGGGCACCGCGCGGGTCACGTGCGATGACCGGGTGTTCGACCTGATGGAAAATCAGTCGACATTCATTCCCCTGGGGGCAAAACACCGGCTGGAAAATGCGACCACCGAACCCCTCGAGATCATCGAGGTACAGTCCGGCGCCTATTTGGGCGAGGATGACATCGTTCGCTTCGCGGACATCTATGGACGCACCGGGACCCAAGGCTAGCGTTGCCGATCTTCGAGCTGGGGTCCAGCGAGGAAAAGCGGCAGCGCCGCCTCGACGCCACCCTGCAGATGCTGCTGTCTGCCGGCGCCGGCAGGGCCGCCAACGGTGCCCGCCGCGCCCAGGCCCGACAGCCAAAAACCTGACAGTCAAAATCCACGCTAATATCGTCGCGGGGTGGGCTTGGGCCCGCAATGTTCTTTGGGGCTAGAGCTATATGTTCGTTCAACAATGGGGGAGCCACCAGCTTTTCGGTCGGTGTTTGGCTGTTGTTCTCGGTGCGGCAATTGTTTTGGCCGCCAGCGGCGCCCCGACCGACAAAGCGCCCGCTGCGCCGTATTATTCGGTACAGGTCTCCACTGAAAAAACCCTGGCCGAAGCCCAGGCGACCCTGAAAAAGGTTGCCGCGCAGCCGGACGCCCGGGCGGAGCTCCGCGGTACCACGCTCGCCGTGCGGATCGGGGCCTGGGCCAGCCAGGCCGAGGCTATCGCGGCACGTGAGCGCCTGAAGCCGCTGGGTTACTCCGATGCCGTGGTGCTGAAGGTTACCAGTCAAGTCGCCTGGATCCTGGCAGATGGCCCCGCGCCGGAGTCGGGCGCGGCCACGGCAACCACGCCGGTCCCGACGAAGGAAGATTCCGCCGCGACCCCCGGCAAGTCGGAAGCGGTCGCCGCCAAGACCGACGCCAGCGCGACGGACGCGCCAATCAACGTCGATGCGCCGGCCGGACCGGCGCCGACCTTTTCCGACACGATTGCCCAGGCGCCGCCCGCAGGTCCGCGCGATGTCTCCCTCACTTTCCGCGACCTTGGCGCCTACACCCCGCTTCAGTTGTATGGCGTGGATGGCGTGCGCACCTTGTCGTTTGGCGTCCGCCGCGACGAGGCCGTGATCAAGGCCAAGCTCAAGCTGCGCTTCACCTACTCGCCGGCGCTGATTCGCGAGTTGTCGCACATCAAGGTCTTGATCAACGGTGAAACCCTGGACAGCCTGCTGCTGCCCAAGGAAACCGTGACCACCGAGATCGAACGCGAGATTGATATCGATCCGCGCTATTTCACCGACTTCAACCACCTGTCGCTGCAGTTGATCGGACACTACACCTGGCAATGCGAGGACGCCGCACACTCGAGCCTGTGGGTGGCCATGAACAACCAGAGCACGCTGCAGCTCACCCTGCAACCGCTGACCCTGCGCCAGGACCTCGCCTACCTGCCGGCGCCGTTCTTTGACTCGCGCGACAGCCGCCGACTGGAACTGCCGTTCGTGTTTTCCACCAAGCCGGAACTCGAAACCGTGCGAGCGGCCGGCACCCTCGCCTCCTGGTTTGGTGCCCAGGCGGCCTACCGCAGCGCGCGCTTCGACGTCCTCAACGATCGCCTGCCGAAAAAGCATGCCGTCGTCTTCCTGACCAACGGCAAGCGCATCAACGGCCTGGAGCTGCCCGACGTCAAGGCGCCGACCATCTCGCTGGTCACCAACCCGGCCGAACCGACCACGCAGTTGCTGGTCTTGCGTGGCCGAAACGCCGAGGACATGAACACCGCCGCGCTCGCCCTGGTACTTGGCGAACCGGTGCTGAGCGGCCGCAGCGCGACGGTCGCCTCGGTGACGTACGCCCCCCGGCGCCCCGCTTACGACGCCCCGAACTGGGCGCGCACCGACCGGCCGGTGAAGTTTGGCGAACTGGTCGACACGCTGTCGCAGCTGGAGGCCTACGGCCACGTGCCGGACGCGATCCGCGTCAACCTGCGGGTGCCACCCGACTTGTTTACCTGGAACAACCCGGGCGTTCGCGTCGACCTTGGCTATCGCTACACGCCGCCGGTCGAAGTCGACAACTCGATGATGACGATCAGCATCAACGACAAGTACATCGAGTCGCTGCGCCTGGCCCCGGAACGCGACGACGCAACCAATCGCTTGCTGGTGCCGATTTTCGGCACCGATACCGCCCAGGCCACCGAGCAGCTCACGTTGCCGGCCTTCCAGGTCGGCGCCGACAACCAGCTGCAGTTCCGCTTCGCGCTGGACTACTTCAAGCGTGGCGCCTGCCGTGACACCGATATCGCCAAGCCGCATTCGGCCATTGATCCCGAATCGAGCATCGACCTGTCGAAGTTCTACCACTACGTGTCAATGCCGAACCTGGCGCTGTTTGCCAACGCCGGCTGGCCATTCTCGAAGTTCGCCGACCTGGCCGAGACCGTGGTGGTGGTGCCCGACCAGCCGTCGGCAAAGGAAGTCGAGGCCATGCTGTTCCTGCTCGGCCGCATTGGCCGCCAGACTGGCACCTCCGCGCTGCGCTACGGCCTGATGCGCTCCTCCGACGTGCTCGAGAAGAAACCCGATGCCGACCTGCTGGTCATCGGCGGCCCGGCCGGTGCCGACGTGCTCAGCCAGTGGGGCAAGGACCTGCCCCTGATCATCGAGAAGGACTTGCGCTCGTTTGCGCCGGTCAATCCAACCAAGGCGCTGCCGCAGGAATTCCTCCGCAAGGAACGCGACAGTGCCGCGGTCTGGAACGTGGCCCTGCAGTCCAAGGGCCAACTGGCCGCAATCATGGGCTTCGAGTCGCCGATCGCCAAGAAGCGCAGCGTCGTGGCCTTTGCCTCGCCCGAGCCCGCCGGCCTCGAGTCGGCGATCGACGCGCTTGAGGATGGCGGCCGGGTGCAGCTGATCCAGGCCGACCTTGCCCTGATCCACGAAAACACCGTCGAAAGCTTCCGCGCCCGCGACACCTACTACGTGGGCTACATCCCGATCTACCTGTGGATCTGGCACGCGCTGTCCGATCACTTCTGGGTGCTCGCCATCCTCGCCGTTGTCGCCGGACTCCTGGTCGCCTTCTGGCTGTTTGGCCTGCTGAAACGCGCCACGGCGCGGCGCAGGAGCGCGTGAACGGCAGCGGTCCGGTGAAGCCGTTCGTCTTGGCGGCCGCGGCCGCGGTGTTGTTCGGCGTCGGGGGCATCCTGGCCTGCGGCCGGGCCGACCCGGTGGCCTGTACGCCCTGGACTGGCTGGCTGGCGTACAAGTCCGCCTTTCTCAATCCTGACGGCCGCGTGGTCGCTGGCCCGAACAGCGCCAGCCTGTCCGAGGCCCAGGCCTATGCGCTGTTTTTTGCGCTGGTCGCCGATGACCGCCAGGCGTTTGAGCAGATCCTGCGCTGGACTGAAGACAACCTCGCCGGCGGCGACCTGACGGCGCGCCTGCCGGCCTGGCACTGGGGCAAACGCGACGACGACAGCTGGGGCGTACTGGATGAAAACGCGGCCTCCGACGCCGACCTGTGGATGGCGTATGCGCTGAACGAGTCGGCTCGTCTTTGGGATTTGCCGCAACACAAGGCACTATCGGCGTTGCTCGCACAACGCATCCTGCACGAGGAGACCGCCGAGATTCCCAGCCTCGGGCTGGCCCTGTTGCCAGGGCCGAGCGGGTTCGTGCATGAGGGGCCACGCTGGCGCCTGAACCCCAGTTACTTGCCAATCCAGGTCTTGCGCCGCCTGCACGCTGCGAATCCGGCGGCGGGCTGGGATCGCATCGCGGACTCCGCCATGCGCATCATTGCCGGCTCCGCTCCCAGGGGCTTCGCGCCGGACTGGATCGGCTACTCCGCCGCACAGGGCTTCATTCCCGACACCCAAACCGGCGCCGTCGGCAGCTACGACGCGATTCGCGTTTACCTGTGGGCTGGCCTGTTGTCGGAACACGACAGCGCCCGGATGGCCCTGCTGGCAACCCTTCGGCCGATGGCCGACCGGGTGAGCACCCGCGGGCTACCCCCCGAGAAAGTGGACACGGTCAGCGGTGAGACCCGCGGCGACGGTCCGGCCGGATTTTCGGCCGCCCTGATTCCGTTCCTGCAAGTCGCCGGGCGTGGCGAAGCCGCCCTGTCGCAGTCACGGCGGGTACTGGCCCGCAGCGGGCGGCCGGCCGAGCCGGGATATTTTGACCAGAGCCTGGCCCTGTTTGGCACCGGCTGGAAGGACGGCCGCTTTCGTTTTGGCCCCGACGGCGCCCTGCAACCCAGCTGGCATTCCCTATGTCCCGCAAAGGCCTGATTCCGCTGGCGCTGCTGCTGGCGCTCTCGACGCCGGTGCAGGCGCAAACGGTGCCGCCTGAGGCTGCCAATGTGCTGCTGCGCAGCGCCTGGCTGTGGCAGACCAAGGGTCGGCAGGACCTCGCGCGACTGGCGCTTGAGAAACTGCAAAACGTCACACCCAACCATCCGCAGGGACTGCTGGAATTGGGCCTGCTCGACCTGCGCTCGGGGCGGGCGGACAGTGCTGCCTTCCTGCTGCAACGCCTGCGCGAGACGAATCCCAGGCACCCGGCGACGCAGCGGCTGGCCGAGGCGCTGCGGCTGGCAACCAAGGACCGATTCCAGATGCTGGCGGTCCGTCGCCTGGACGAATCCGGCGACTCCGACGCGGCCATTGACGGCTTGCGCAAGCTGTTCCCCGACGGCGCGCCTGCCGGCGAGCTTGGGATTGACTACTACCAGATCGTCGCCTCGGCACCTGGGCAGCGGGCGAACGCAATCGCGGGCCTGCGCCGCCTGATGACGGAAAACCCCGGTAACCCGCGTTTTCCGCTGGCACTGGCCGCGATGTTGCTGGATCGCCCGGACACCAGCGCCGAGGGGTTCCAGTTGTTTGCAAAGGCCAGCCAGGAGTACGACCTTCACGATCCCGGCGTGCTCGCCGCCTGGCGCGATGGCCTGCGCAACCTGCCGCAATCGCCGCAGTTCGAGACGCTTTACCAGGAATACCTGGCGGCGGTGCCGAACGACCCGGAAGTCAGCGGCCTGCTGTCCTACATCAAGGACCCGGCGATTCTGGCGCTGGAGGGCGGGTTACAGCAGCTCAATCGCAACCAATTGAAGTTGGCCGAGGCGTCCATGGAAGTGGCGTACAGCCAGCGACCCGAAGACCCGAACGTCCTGCGCGGCCTTGCCATGCTGCGGGCACGCCAGGGTCGCAAGTCCGAGGCCAGCGCGCTGTACGGCGAGGCGCGCACTCAGGATCCGGACTCCCATGCCAGCGCCCGCCGCATCCTGTTGCGGGCCGACAGCGATCTCGCATCCGGTCGGCTCGGCTCGGCACGCAGCTTGCTGGAGTCGGCGGTCGAACTTAATCCGGACGACGCTTGGGCGCGACTGGACCTGGCCCGCCTGTATGCCCGCATCGGGCTGGCGGCCAAGGGGCGCGAGCTCATGGCTCAAGGCGTCAAGCCCAAGACACCGAACCCCGAGGCGCTTTACGCCCAAGCCATCTACCTCTCCGACCTGAATGACCGGGAAGGGGCGCTGCAGGCCATCTATCGGGTGCCGCGCAAGGATCAGACCCCGAAAATGCTCGCCTTGGCCGACCGCGCGCGCGCTGACATCCAGCGTCGCGAAATCCTGGCGGCCGCGGCGGCAGGTGACGCCAGCGAACTCGAACGCCTGATGGCCCGCGCCGAGCAGCGCGCTGGCAGCAATGTCAGTCGCCTGGCGGTGCTGGCCGAGCTGTGGCTGGACCTGGGTTACACCGACCGGGGGGTGGCCCTGCTCGGCGACCGGCTGCGCGCATCGTCCAAGCCCTCGGTCGAACTGCAACTGGCATACGCCGGTGTGCTGGATCGAGCGCGCCGCGACAACGACTTGCAGACGCTGGTCGCGACCCTGAACGATCGGGTCGCCCGCGGCGGTCTGACACCTTCCCAGCGCAAGGAATTGGCGCCGATCGACAAGCGCCTGACGCTGCGGCGCGCCGAGCTGCTGACCGACAGCGGCGACTACGGCAGTGCGCGCGTCATTTACACCTCGCTGCTGGAAAAGACACCGGGCAACCTGGAAACACGGCTGTCCTGGGCGCGTTTCCTGAGCAAGTCCGGCGAGCTCGACGCCGCGCGTGCCGCGTATGATGAAATTCTCGGCAAGGCCGCCCGCGGCGACTTGGACGTGCGACTGGCGGTGACGCGCGGGTACCTCGCCATCGACCAGACCGACGCTGCGCGAAGTGTCACCGACGGCCTGCGCACCACCGCACCGGAGGACCCGTCCGTGCTGGTTCACAGCGGGCGCGTCGAGGCGGCTGACAGCAATTATCCCGAGGCGATTGCGTACTTCCGGCAGGCGCAGGACCTTGAGCGCCGAAAAAACGGCGGGCTGGCAGTGTCCACCCCCGGCAACTTGAGCGCCGCCGACGACGAACTGCTGCAGCTGGAGCGTCGCCGGCGCGACGGCTACCTCACGGTGGGATTGGACTACACCACCAAGCCGGGCGACCCGGGCGTCTCGGACTTGACCGACATCGAGATTCCGGTCGACCTTCATCTTCCGATCGGCTACGAGACGCGCCTGCTGGTTCGGGCCGACCCGGTGCGCCTGGATGCCGGGACGCTACCGGCCGACTACAACATCGCCGGCCTTTATGGGCAGGTGCAGGCCAACGGCCCGGTGGCCGGGCTGGCACCGTTTCCAAACGGAGCGCCGCAGGATTACCAGGGCATCATGGGCGGGATCGGCATCGAGACCCGGAACTGGCGCCTTGATGTCGGCACCACGCCCACGTCGTTCCCGGTGCATTACCTGGTGGGCGGGATTCAATACGACTTTTCCGCCGGTGCGCTGGGCGGCGCGGTCGAGGTCTCACGGCGGCCGGTCACCGCCAGCCTGGTGTCCTTCAGCGGCGCCGAGGACCCGGTCAGCGGCGAAATCTGGGGCGGCGCCCGGCGCACCGGCGCCAGCCTGCGCCTTGCCTACGGCGATCGCGACCTGAACCACTTCGGCAGCGTGGGCGCCTACAGGATCGACGGTGAGAATGTTCCGTCCAACACCCACGTGCCAGTGCGCATTGGCAGCGAATGGCGACTGCTGGACCGCGGCGACGATGAATTCTTCGTCGGCTGGATCGGAAATTACTGGTACTTCGAAAAGAACCAGCGTTACTACACCTTCGGCCACGGCGGTTACTACAGCCCGCAATCCTACCTGTCCGGCGCAATTACGCTGGACTGGATGGGCCGCTGGGACCGGCTCGCCTACCGCCTGCGAGGCACCGGCAGTGCTGGGCGAACCAACGAGGATTCCGCGCTGTTTTACCCGACACGACCAGACCTGCAAACGGCGGCGGCGGGCCAGCCCCTGCCGGCCGGGCAGGGATTCACCGCGCCGGTCTACGACGGCGGCAGCGGCGGCGGCCGCGGCTACTCGCTGTTTGGTGCACTGGAGTACGAACTGCACCCGAATTTGTTCATCGGCGCGAGCGGCGCGATGGACCGCTCGGAGTTTTACAAGCCGGTGTTCTACTCGCTCTACCTGCGCTATCCCTTCAATGCCTGGGAAGGGCCGGTGAATTTCCCGCCCCGGCCACCGACGCCGTACTCGCGCTACTAGTTGTGGCGCGGCACCTCCCCGCCTAGGGGCCGGCCGGGTACTCGGTCCAGGTCAGGTCGAGGTTGCGCATCAGGTAGCGGGTTCCCACGCGCATCACCACGTTGTCCTCGTGCTCCGCCACCGACTCGGTCTGTGGCAGGTTGCGCACGTATTCCGACAGTGACGGTCCGGGCGAGTCAAACGGGCTCTTGGCGATGAATCGTGACAGCAGTTCAAACAGGCCGAGATAACTTGAGGGTTCGTGGATCGCCACGGTTGCCCCGGCGGTGGGGTCCAGGCGGCCAACCAGCTTGATGCCCACCGGAATGTGGGTAATCGACGGACTGGGGATTTCCCGCAGGCCCGGAATCTGAATCCGGTCGCCGTTCATTGCCGCGCCATGCTCCGGCACGAATACCACGACCGCATGTCGACCCGAACTGGCGATCAACTCGAGGAACTTGTCGATATCGTCGAGCAGCTTCTTCGCCCGCTCCGGGTAGGCCTCGCGGCTGGAGGCGTTCGGCTTGTCCGGGGCGCGATTGCCGTCGTGTAGCGTCACCGAGTTGTAGTACAGCGCGACACGCGCCTCGGGGCTGCTCACTCGCTGCTGCCACCACTGCGTCAGGATCGCCAGGTCATCGTAAACGGGGGAGTCATCAAAGCTGCGCAACTGCACCGGGGCCTTGCGATTGTCGACCGGCAGCGCCGTCATCCCGCCGCCAGTGCGCACCGTGTCCACGAAGTTCCCGAAGCGGCCGTCATGGTTCATCAGGAACTGCGGCTGGAAGCCCGCCTGGATCAGGCCATTGAGGGCATAGCAGCCAGGCGATGCCGGGCGGTAGAGCTCGGTGTGCTTCTGGTGGCCGCAGGTCCCGCGCAACAGCCGGATTGCCGCCGGGCCACTGTAGGAGGCCGCGGAATTGAAGTTGTCGAACAACAGGTCAAAGTGCTTGAGCAGTGAATGATCACGCTGCTTGGCGTAGACCAGGTCGTCCCAGGCCATGGAACAAATCTGGACCAGAATGATGTCGAACGGTGCTTCGGTCTTGGTGAATCGCACCTGCCGCAGGGCCTCGGCGCGGTAGAACGATGACAGCGTCGTATTCAGGTCGGCGTCCGTGGCGGGTTCGGACCGGCTGGCGACCAGCGGCGCGCTGTCGGTGACAACCGCGCCACCCGACGGTGGCTGCAAGTGAAGGTTCGGCAGGGCCAGCATCAAGGGCACCGTGACGATGCCCACCACGGCCAGGGTGCTCATGCGCAACCAGCGACCCAGCGCCCAGTACACGACGAAGATGGCCGCCAGTCCCGCGATCACCCAGGGATTCAGGAATCGCCCCAGCAACTCCAGCAAGTAGGGCAGCGTGAATTGCGAGAGCTCGCCGCCTTGCTCCAACACGCGCTTGAACGGCGGCAGCCACGAATCGTAATACAACAGCGCAACGCCGACCGGTACGGCGATGACCTGGCGCAGTACGCGCAGCCAGCGCGAGCGCAGCGGGATCAGAAGCGCCGCTGCAAACCCCAGGTTCGGCCAGAAGTGAAAGCCGATGAACTTGGCGAAGTACAGGAACAGCTTGCCGAAAAAGTAAAAACTCCAGAGTCCCATTGGTCTTCTCAGGTGGACACGAGCGCGCCGCTACCGCGCAGTTGGGCCCAGCGCGCCGACACTGCGGCCGAGATGTTGCGCAGCAGGCTGGCATAGCCCCTGCCGCTGGTAGCCACGACTTCGCTAAAACTCTGAAAAATGCTCTTTTCACGCTTGCCTTCGGCTTCTTCCAGCCAGGCGTCAGCCCGGCCGAAGGTGCACTGCACCAGCCCAAGCTCGTCCCTGGGCGTCAGGTTCTCGAACCGCAGGCCCAGCCGGTCGCCCCGCCGCATGACGACGCGGGCCGGAAACGGAATCTCCAGGCCGCCGCGGTTCAGCGCAACCTTGAGCAGGGTGTCCTTGGGCAAGTCCACCGACCCGGGCAGCGTCAGCCCAAAGCCACCGAGGGAATAGTCCTCGGTCTCGCAGCGCACGGTGCGGCCGTCAGGCAAGTACAGGGTCGCCGGCAAACGCATGGAGACCCGGTGGGCGACGCGGACCTGCCGCGATTCGGTGGCCACGCCCAACGCGGTTCCGAGCACCATCAGGTTGTACAGCGACCAGGCCATGTTCATCATCACCGTGCCGGTCTCGAAACTGTTCCAGGAGAAGATGCGAATGAACCCAAAGATGACGCCGGCAAAATTCAGCCCCACGACGATCAAATAGGGCCGGGAAATGCCCCAGTCGAAATAATCCTTCTCGACCAGGCCACCCTTGGCCGTGACGTTGAATTTGCGGTGCTTGGGGTTGATCCAGGCCAACAGCGCCGGTACCGTGATGTACCAGGCCAGGACCGATTCGTAGACGCCGGCCCAGAACGAGTGGCGGTACGGCCCCTGAACCTGCGCGTTGGCGAGGTTGGATTGCACGATGTGCGGCAGCACGAACAGCAAGATGGTCAGCGCCCCGGCGTTGATCACGTGCAGGCCGAAAAACAGGTAGGCCAGCGGCGCGGTCAGGAACACCAGGCGCGGCAAGCCGTTGAAGAAATGCAGCATGGCGTTGCTGTAGCAGACCCGTTGCATGATGGTCAGGCCACGTGCAAATAGCGGATTCTCCATCCGGAAAATCATTGCCATGCCCTGCGCCCAGCGAATGCGCTGGCTGATGTGCGAGGACAGGCTCTCGGTGGCAAGCCCCGCCGCCTGGATAATGTTGAGGTAGGCGCTGTGGTAGCCGAGCAGGTGCAGCTTGAGCGCGGTGTGCGCATCCTCCGTCACCGTCTCGACCGCGATGCCGCCGATCTCCTCCAGCGGCGCGCGGCGAAGCACCGCGCAGGACCCGCAGAAGAACGCGGCATTCCACAGGTCATTGCCTTCCTGGATCAGGCCGTAGAACAGCTTGCCCTCGTTGGGCACCTCGCGCTGGGCGTTCAGGTTGCGCTCGAAGGGGTCCGGCGAGAAGAAATGGTGTGGCGTCTGCACCAGCGCACACTTGGGGTCGCGCAGGAACCAGCCCATGGTGGTCTGCAGGAAGGAGCGGACGGGAACGTGGTCGCAATCAAAAATCGCCACGTATTCGCCCGAGGAATGCTTCAGGGCATTGTTCAAATTGCCGGCCTTGGCGTGGATGCGCTCGGTGCGCCGCAGGTAGTGCGCACCCGCGCCTTCGGCAAACTCCCGGAATTCGTCGCGGCCACCGTCGTCAAGCAGGTAGACATTAAGCTTGTCGCGCGGCCAGTCCATGCCGAGGGCCGCGAACACGGCGGGCCGGACCACCTTGAGCGGCTCGTTGTAGCTCGGGATAAAGACGTCCACCGTTGGCCACTCGCGCATGTCGGCCGGCAGCGGCGAGGGCTTGCGCTGCATCGGCCAGACCGTCTGGATATAGCCCAGCACCATCACCACCCAGGTGTAGACTTCCGCCGCCAGCAGTCCCAGCCCGAACACGAAATCCCAGAAGTGCTCGAGGTCGAGGGTCTGGGTCAGGCGCCACCAGACGTAGCGCGAGGTGGCAATGACCGAAAACACCGCCAGGATGACGCCCGGCAGGTTGCCCGGCAGGTTTCGCACGATCAGCGAGGCCAGGAACATCAGCAGGAACACCAGAAGCTGCTGGTCCCAGTCCAGCGGCGTGGTGGCGTTGAACAGGCACAGCACACCGACCAGAACCATGAACAGGACCTTGATCGGCAGTCCCACCGCCGCAACCGCATCGGCCAGGCCCTCGAGGAACCGGCTTTGCCGATGGAAGTCACTGCCGTCGTAACGCCGCTTCAGGCGCGTCAGCGGCCTTACCGCCTGTCGCAGACCACGACGCAGCTGGTGTCCGACGTCCCGCTCGTCTTCAGGCAAGGCCTGCGACTCAACCAAGAACGCCTGGTGCAACAGGCGACCCAGCTCGGTCACCGCGTGCGGCAATGGCCGCAGTTCCTGCGGGGAACGAAAGAACAGGCGCAGGAACCAGCGGCCGGGGCTGGCGCGCGAGTCCGGTTCGACGCCCAGTGCGTCGCCGAGCGCATCCAGCGCGGATCCCATTACGCAGTCGCTCCCGGATCGCTGACCTGCCGGATTCTTGCCAGCACCCACGAGGCCAGGCCCTGCAGGTCGTGGGCGGCCTGGCTGTGCGGCGATTGCTCCGCCAGGCTGCGGTTGCTGGCCACCGCTTCGGGCACCGCCTCGTCGCGATGGACCAGATAGGGAATCAGGCGCTCACCCAGCTCCGGCCGCAGCAGGGCCAGCACGTCGTTCTGCAGGCGCCGGGTGGCATCGAACTGGTTCAGTACAAAACAGAGCGGGGCCTGGCCGGCCACCAGGCTGCGCAGCGCCGGCAGGCGCGCATAGCACTGGGTATCGGCGTTCATGACGCCGATCACCAGGTCGGCTGCCGCGACCACGGCCAAGGCCGCCAGCGACGGCAGTCGCGGGGTATCGGCAATGATGATGGTTTCCGCCGGCAAGTCGACTTCCGCAAGCCGCGCCGGCAGCCAGCCCGCCTCGCCGGTCAGCCGCGCCTCGAACGCCAGGCGTCCTGCCTCGTCGGTCGCGCCATAGGGCAGGAAACGGACCTGGTCGGAATTCTGGAACGCCGCCTCGTGCCAGCGCCCGCCGTCAATCATGCGGCGCACCAGTCCATCGGTTTCCTCCGGCGCGAGGCCGAGGTTCAGTCCGAGCGCATTTTGCGGGTCAAAATCCAGTGCCAGCACCGGGCGCCCGCGACGCGCAATCATTGCCGCGAGGCTGGCTGCGATGGTGGTCCGGCCGACGCCGCCGTTTCCCGAGACTATTGCGATGGTGTACATGGCGATTCCGCGGCTACGGCCGGTAGGGCTTCAGGAAGACCGGGCGCCAGCCACTGCCCGGGATGTTTCGCCACAGGCGGCGGCCAAGCCGACCGGCAACAATGCGGCGCACCACCGGCCAGGCCGGAATCGCCAGCACCACGCCGAGCAGCATGTACATCAGCAGGGTTGTCAGGCTCATGGTGGCTCAGGCTAAAGCGGAACGCAGCGGCAGCGGCAGCCGCACGACGGTGCGTGGTAGGCCGGCGGGCACATAGCCTGGTCTGGTCGGTGGCGCGGGTTCGGCCGACCGCACCGCCGCCGCAGGAGCGGCCTTCGCCGCAGGAGTGGCCTGCCCGCTGGAGAGCTGGGATGAAAAATCCGCCATCGGCGTGATATCGAGGCGCGCCGCCAGTTCATCCAGCGCCGAGCGAATATTGTCCGAGTTGGCGAACCGGGTCTGGCCCTCGAACAACTCCGCCAGGGGCGCGCTGAAGACGCGGTCCACCGTGGCGTCGATATCCGTTTCGCGGCAAGCGAACAGGAACAGGTAAACGCTGTTGTCGTCGGCGGTGAACAGGTCGCCGGGGCGCTTCAGCCGGCAGGCGCTCAAGGCGTCCAGATGCGGCACGTTGGGCATGATGTGCAGTCGCACCAGCGCATTTTCCATGCTCAGGGTCTCGGCGCGCGTCATTGCATCCTTGCTGACCGCCGAAAAGGACGCGGGTGGCTGGTATCCGCCAGCCGGCGGCGGCGCGGCGGCGAGCACCGCCTGGTCAAAGTCGTCGGCCAGTTCCCGCGAGTAAAGTTTGCCCTGCAGCGTCCCGATTCGGGCCCGCACGTCGACCAGGCTGGCGTCCGAGGGAATCACGGTATTCGCGCCGAGGCGCAGCAGCAACAGTTCATCGTTGTAGCGCAGCCGCTGGCCGCGGATCCGGACCACGATCTTCAGGGCGTTCCCAAAGCGCAGGCGGGTGTCATAAACGGTGCGCGCCAGTTCGCGTAAGTTGCGGCTCGGGCCGTGATCCAGCAGGCAGGTCGCGGCGACGGCATCGCCGACCGTGTCCAGCCAGTCCGCACGGTCAGGCAGCAAGCGCCACGACTCCGGGACATCCGGATCCCCGGCCACCGCCTCCTGGGTGGAAAACACGTCGTCTTCGTCCGGCGCGCGCCGCGCGGTTTTTGATTCACTCGCAGAATCCCGCAGGACGAAGGGCGCACCCTGCCCATCAAAACCGACCGGATAGGACTGGTCGATGACCGTCGCCTCCGATCCACGCCAGTGTTCGATGTCCCAGTGAAACTGGGCGCCATCACCGCGCAGGTGTGCGATGCCGGCAAAGCTTTCGGACAGCATCCGCAAGCTCACTTGCGCAGCAACCGGCGGCACCGCCGGGCCAAACAGGAACAGCCCGGTCAGGTCGCGGTCCGCGCACCAATCGTGATAGGCGCCAGCCTGCCGGATCGCGGCCTTGGCGTTGCGCCAGTTGAAGGCCGCGTCGGCCGGCGCCAGTACGAGGTGGCTGCCATTCGAGACACCCAGTTGGTCCAACTCGTCGACCACGCGCTCGGCGCCGTACCGATCCAGCAGGGCGGCCCAATCGCCGGTTGGCTCAAAGACCTGCAGGCTGCCGCGCCGGCATTCACGGTCGCCGTCCACGCCGAGCCGCTTCAGCGCCGACCACAGGGCGGCGGCCGGGAATCCGCAGACCACGGCCACCGGTTGCCCGGCGCGCAGGGCGGCGGCCGCGCCGCGCGCCGCATGCGACTGCAGCAAGGGTCCGTGCGACATCGTCACGGCGTACAGCGCTCGTGGCGACAAGCTGTCGGAGCCGGCCGGCAAGCCGGCAACACCCGCCGACAGGCTCATCGTCCGGTCCCGGTCTGGGCATCAAGGGCGATGCGGCCGGGCATGTCGCGCAAGCGCCCCAGCCCTGCCCAGCGCACGGCGGCGGCCTCAGCGGCCTCCACCAGTCCGGTTTCAATGTATTGCAGCGGCCGCTCGCCCGAGACCCGGGCACACAGCGACTCGGCGTCGGTGACCGGGCGTGAGGGCGGCAGCGGCGGCAACAAGGCCACCGGCTCGGCAGCGGAGTCGGGATTCATGTCAGGTATTGGTCCAAATTCGGCTGTTTTCGCCGTTTCCTCCGGGGAACGACGTCTATTTAACCAGAATGGGGTCGGCTGCGCGGCAGTCGTCAAAAATACGGCGGCCGGGCGGTAAATGCCCCGTGAGGCTCAGATCCGCTGCCGGCTGGACCTGGTGGACGCCGCGTCGAATATCTTCTCGGCGTTTGCCGCAAGGAAGCTCCTGAAGATGAGCTTGCGGCCACGTGGCCCTGGAACCTCGCCCCGTTCAATGATCTCGACGAACTGGCGCTCGGTTGCTGCATGTCCGCTGCGGCCGTCGTCTTCCAGCACCGGCGTGTTCATGGTCGCGGCCAGCGTTGCGGTCTGGCGCAGCTTGCTGCCGGGTGCCCCCTGAATTTCCGGCAGCAGGCGGAATCCCGCCAACTTCATGGCCTGCGCCATGGCCTCGATGCCGGGGAAACCCGCGGATCGTACGTCGATGGTGACGTGGTTGAAATCTGGCCCCAGCGCCAGCGCGCTGGCCGCCTCGCCCGAGATCCCGGCCACCGCCTCCAGTGTGCTGCGCTTGAGCGGCGGGCCGTTGCGATGCATCAATCGATCGACGAAGTGGCCGATGAAAGTGTCGGCATCTTTCTCCCGCAAGCCGCCATTTTTTTCCGCGGCGTCGATCAGCCGCAGGAACTGCTTGTGGTCGACCGCCCCGGACTGGGCTGCACAATCCTCGCGAATCAGCTGCGCGACGGCCTTCGGAAACGCGGCGAGATCCACTTGCGAGACGAAGATCTTGAACTGCGAGGCATCCTCGCCCGGTACTTGCAGGTCGAAGGAGACGAGCTTTTTCGCCGGGAATTCGTAGTCGAGTTCGCGCTGCAGCCCCAACACCGCGGCCGCGCGCACGAACAGGTCGCACAGCGCCGGGTCGGCCGTGCGGATCGCGCCGTGGTCGTTGCGGAAGGTGCCGCCGTTTTGCGCCACCAGTTCCTGAAGTGCAACGAAATCCGGAACGTGGCGGGCGAACTTGACGGTCACGCGCTCGACGAACCGCGCACGCAACGAGTCGGGCTTCAGTACCGTCGAGGGACTCATCAGGCGGCCCGGAGTGCGTCGACCACTGGCATGCGCGCGGCACGCACCGCCGGAAACAAGCCGCCCAGCACGCCGATCACCAGCGCCCACACCACACCCTGCAGCAGCAGCTCCGGCGTCACCGCGAACTGGAACGCCACCTGGCTGAAGGTCTGGAAGTTCAGGCCCGAGACCTGGAACCCGTTGAACACGCCGTAAGCGATGCCCGCACCGAGCGTGGCGCCGACCAGCGACAGCAGCACCGCCTCGAGCATTACCGACAGCACGACCGGCGCGCCGCCGAAGCCGATGGCGCGCAGCGTGGCGATCTCGACGCTGCGTGTCGCCACCGCAGCGTACATCGTGTTCAGCGCCCCGAAGACGGCGCCAATCGCCATGATCACCGCAACGGTGTAGCCAATCCCGGTGATGAAATTCTTCAGGCCTTCCGAGCGCGACGCGTAATACTCCGGCTCGCGCTGCGGCGACGTGCGCAGGCGCGGATCCTGCGTCATCCGGTCCTTGAAGGCGCGGAAAGTCTCGGGCCGGTCGTCGTCGATTTGTGCGGTGACGCTCGAGTAGTACTGCACCCGGGTGGCATCGTGCAAGGCGGTGGCGTCGACCCACAGCTCGGATTCGTGCACGTCACCGCCCGACTCGAACACGCCGACAATCGTCCACGGCCCGTCCCGCACCTCAACCGACTGCCCGATCTCGAGGTCGGCATACTCGGCCCGCGCCGCACGGCCGACCACCGCCTCGCGCTTGCCGGTCTCGAACATTCGCCCTTCCACGATGCGCGCCTCGGGACGCACGCGGAACACGCCCGGCGAGGTGCCGCGCACGACGGCGTTGCTGGGTGCCCTGGTCAGGTCGCCCTTCTTGCTGATGTTGGTCAGCACGTACACCTCGGCCTCGGCCATGGGCGTGCCGTCCTTATCGCGCCGGATTCCCGAAACGTCGGCGATCAAGCGCGCCTTCTCCACGCTCATCGAGCTGCCCAGCTCGTCGAGGCTGCCGACCCGCAGCACGATGACGCGGTCATTGCGCCCGGTCGAGGCGAGGGTGCGCTCGAACCCCGCCGCCATCGCCAGCATCGAGACCAGCACGCCGACCACGCCGGCAATGCCGACGACGATGACCATCGACACGCCGAGGCGCTGGGGGATGGTCCGGATGTTCATTGCCGTGACCGCTCCAATCTGCCGCAAGACACTGGCCATGGTCAGTGCCCCGCCAGTGCGTTGACAATGTCGAGGCGCATGGCGCGCAGGGCTGGCGGCAAGCCGACCGCCAGGGCCAGTCCGGCCGCAATCACCGCACCGGTAGCGGCCGCCTCGGCGGTGAGCTTCATGCCGGCGAAACCGGGAATGGGCAGGTTGGCGCCAATGCCCGGAGCGAGCCACGCGGCCAGCCCCATGCCCACCCCGGCGGCGATTCCGCACAGCAGCAGCGCTTCGGCCAGCACCAGCAGCAGGACCAGGCGATCGGTGTAACCGAGCGTCTTGAGCACCGCAAGCTCGGGGATCCGCTCGCGCACCGACTGCATCATCGTGCTCCCGGTCAGCATCAGCAGGGTGAAGACCACCGCGCTCATGATGCCGCCAAGCATCAGCTTCAGGTTGCCGAACTGCTTGACGAAACCCTGGTTGAACGCCTTCTCGGAGTCCGTCTTGGTTGGGTTGGGCGAGTTGGCGAACCGCGTGTCGATCGCGCGCGCGACTTCGGCGCTTCTCGAGGCATTCTCGACGCGCTCGATGAACCAGCCGACCGTCCCCTCGCCGAAGGCGCGCGCCTCCTCGAAGTACTCGTGGTGAAACAACAGGTACTCGTGCTGGGAGCGCGTCGCGCCATCCTTGCAGTCGAAGATGCCGACCAGGTCGAACTCCCAAACGCTCGAACCGTCCTTTTTTGGCCAGATGGTCGAGATGATCGGGATCTTGTCGCCGACCTTCCAGCCGTATTTGTCGGCCAGGCGCTTCAGCACGATCGCGCCGGTGCGGGTGCGCAGGAACACCTCCTTCTGGTCCGCCGGCAGCTGGACCTCCGGGTACAGCTCGAGGTAGGGCGCGACGTCGGAGGGAAATTGTGCAAAAAAGTTCCTCTCTTCCTGGTAGATGCCGCCGAACCAGGACTGGTAGGCGACCTGCCGCACCCCCGGCACCGCGCGGATCTGGTTGGCGTACCCGACCGGCTGCATCTGGGTGAGGGAGTACTTGCCGGTGGTGATCAGCCGGTCGGCGCCGGCAATGTCGATCCCGGCGTAGAACGCCTGCAACACGCCTTGCAGAAGGCCGTAGAGCAGGAAGGCGACCACGATCGACAGCATGGTCAGGATGGTGCGTGGCTTGCGCCGCCAGAGCGCGGCCCAGATCAGCGGAAAGAATTTCATGGCATCGCCTCAGGCGGCGCGCAGCGCATCGACCACTGGCATCCGCGCCGCCTGGATCGCCGGCAGGAGTCCGCCCAGCAAGCCGATGGCGACGGCCCAGACCAGGCCGCGCACCAGCAACTCCGGCGTCACCGCGAAGCTGAAGGCCACCTGGGTGAAATTCTGGCCGAGAGTCGACACGGTCATGCCATTGAACAGCACGTAGGAAATCACCGCCCCCAGCACGCCACCGGCGAGGGCCAGCAACACCGCCTCGGCCAGCACCGAGACCACCACCGGCGCGCCGCCAAATCCAATCGCCCGCAACGTCGCAATCTCGGTCTGGCGCGTCGAAACCGCCGAGTACATGGTGTTGAGGGCGCCGAACAGTGCGCCGATCGCCATGATGGTGGCGACGATCCCGGTCAGGCGACCAATGTTGTCGGTGAAATTCTTCGACTGGCCGGAAAAGTAGTCACGTTCGGTTTGCACATCGACTTGCAGGCGGGAGTCGCCCCGCACTGCCGCCTGCAGCGTTGCCAGGCCGCCGGCGCCGTCCAGTTCGACCAGGATCGAAGACGCGCCCGAGCGGCCAAAGGCGCTGCGCGCGGTGTCGGCGTCGGTCCACAGCTCGGACTCGTGGGCGTCGCGACCCGAATCAAACAGCCCGACCACGGTCCACTCCGAACCGCGGAACTGCAATTTCGCACCGACGTTGACGCCGTCGAACTGCGACTGAGCCGCGCGACCGACAATGACCTCGCGCAGCCCGGCCTGGAACAGGCGGCCTTCCACCAGCCTGATTTCCGGTCGCATGGCCAGGCCCGCTGGCTCGACCCCGCGCAGCGCAACGTTGACGCTGGCGCGCTGGGTGCCAACGCCGCGCTTGAGCTCGGTGATCACCATCAGCTCCGCCGATACCTGTGGCGCGCCGTCGGCACCGCGGCGGATGCCAGGCATCTCGCGCAACAGCGGCACCGCGTCACGGACGATCGTGGACGACAACTCGGACAGGACTCCGGCCGACAGGATCAACGCGCGACTGTCGCTGCCAGTACCCTTCAGGGTCTGGTCGAAGCCGCGGACCATCGACAGCATGCTGACCAGCACCGCCACTACGCCGGCGATGCCAACAATAATGACCAGCGAGGTGCCCAGTCGCGAGGGAATGTTGCGCAAGTTGAGCAGGGTGATTGCGACGATTTGCTGCATGTCAGCGGCCCGCCAGTGCATCGACGATGGACAGTCGCTGCGCCCGCAGCGCCGGCGGCAGTCCGACCACCAGACCCAACAGCGCCATGCTGGCCACCGCGATGCCCCAAATCTGCGGCCCGATGTGAATCGGGATCTGGAACAGGCTACGGCCCAGCAACGTCGCGGCGGCGGTGGCCAGCAGCATGCCCGCCATTCCGCCGATGCTGCACATCAGCAGCGACTCGGCCAGCACCATACGCAGCACCTGGCTATCGGAAAAGCCGAGGGTCTTGAGCACCGCCAGCTCCGGAATCCGTTCGCGCACCGCCTGCGCCATGGTGTTGCCGGTCAGCAGCAGGATGGTGAAGAACACCGCGCCCAGGATCGCGTTCAGGATCAGGCTGAGGTTGCCGACCTGACGGGCAAAATTGAGGGTGAAGTCTTTTTCGGTCTGGGTCTTGGTCTCGTCCGGCGAGTTCTCGAACATCGCGTCAACCTGCTGGCTGATGGCCTGCGCCTGGTCGGGATCGCTGATCCGCAGCACAAAGATGCCCGCGCTGCCCTGCCCGAATTGCCGCGCCTCGTCGAAGTAGTCGAAGCGGATGTACATATTGTTCAGCCGCGGGCAGGAATCCTCGGTGCGGTTGTCGACGATGCCGACCAGGTCAAACGCCCAGGCGCGCGAGCCGTCCTTTTGCGGCCAAATCTGGCTCACCAACGGGATGCGATCGCCGACTTTCCAGCCGAAGCGCTCGGCCAGCTGTCGGCCGGCGATAGCGCCCGTGCGGTTCTGCTTCCAGGCCTGCGCCTGCGCCCCGGGCAGCGCGCACTCCGAAAATGCCGTCAGCCAGCGCTCCGGCATCACTGCAAATTGCGGAAAGAAGTTCTTCGGATCCTGGTAGATCCCGCCAAAGAATTGCGAGTAGGAGACCGTCGCCACGCCCGGCACCGCCTCGATCTGCGGCAGCAGGCGCATCGGCAGCGGGTTGGTAAATGAGACCCGCGCCTGGGTAATCAACAACGGCGCGCTCAGGTTCACCGTGCCCAACGAGAACAACGAGTTGGCGGCCTCGAGCAAGCCCAGCAACAGGAACGCGGTCACCAGCGACAGCAGGGTCAGCGTGGTGCGCGCACGCTTGCGCCACAGCTGCGACCAGACCAGCGGGAAGAATTTCATGGCTTGCGCCGGGATCCCGATCAGGCCGCGTGGCTGACCTGTTCAACCAGCACGCCCTTGTCGAGGTGCAGGGTGTGGCTGGCGTGTTCGGCCGCCTTGGCGTCATGCGTCACCATGACGATGGTCTTGCCGTGCTGCTTGTTCAGCACCTGCAGCAGGTTGAGGATTTCATCGGCCGTCTTGCGGTCGAGATCGCCGGTGGGCTCGTCGCAGACCAGCAGCGTGGGGTCGGCCACCAACGCCCGGGCAATGGCCACGCGCTGGGCCTGGCCGCCCGACAACTCGCTGGGCTTGTGCGAGGCTCGATCGCGAAGCCCCACGATTTCCAGCGCCGTGGCCACGTGCTTGGCCCGATCCGCCTTCGACAGCGAGGTCAACAGCAAGGGCAATTCGACGTTCTTTTCGGCCGTCAGCACCGGCAGCAGGTTGTAGAACTGGAATACGAAGCCGACGTGCTGGGCGCGCCATCGCGCCAGCTGCCCCGACGAAAGCTGGTCGATGCGGATGCCGTCCACCGACACCGAGCCTTCGGTGGGCCGGTCCAGGCCGCCAATCAGGTTCAGCAGCGTGGTCTTGCCCGAGCCGGAAGGGCCCATCAGCGCGAGGAAATCGCCGGTGGCGATGTCGAGGTCGAGCTTTTGCAGCACCGGCACCGACTGCTTGCCGCGCACGTAGGTCTTGCTGACACCCTTTAATTGAACAATGGCCGTCGTCATCGCTTGCTCCTGGTCCTTGATATCTTATTTGGCTACTTCAACTTTCGCGCCGTCCGTGAGCTTTTCCAGCTCACCCACCGCCACCACGTCGCCGCCGGCCAGGCCGCCCAGCACCTGCACGTCGGTTCCGCGGGTCGCGCCCAGTGTCACGGCGCGCCGTTCAACGACTTCATTCCGGACCACAAACACAATCTTGGTGCCGCCGTCGTCGCGCACCGCCTCGGCCGGAATGTACACGCCCCTGGGGGCCTCGGCCTGCGGCTTGTCCTCGGGCAAGAACGACACCCGCACGCCCATGTCCGGGATGATGCGTGCGTCCCTGTCCTGGATGGCGATGCGCACCTTGACCGTCGCCTTGCTGCGGTCGGCGGTCGGGATCACGGCGATGACCGAGGCCGGGACTTTCCAGTCCGGATACGCGTTGAGGACGGCGGCGACCGGCTGGCCGGGCTGGACGCGATTGATGAAATTCTCGTTGACGTCGACCTCGATCTCGAGCGAACCCATGTCGACCAGTGTGCCAATTCCGGTGCGGGTTCCGGCGCCGCCGGCGCCCAGGGGCGAAATCATTTCACCGACTTGCGCGTTCTTGGTCGTGATTACGCCGTCGAAGGGTGCGCGCACCACGGTGTCGTCGACCAGCCGGTTTTGCACGGCCAAGCCGCGCTCCGCCACCTCGACGTTTTGTTTCGCGCTGTCAAGGCGCGCTCGAAAAGCGTCGGCGTTGGCCTGGGCGTTGTCCAGAGCCGCGTCGCTGACCAGTTTCTTTTCGTGCATCTCGACGGTCCGGCGCAACTGGCGCTCGGCCTCCATCAGCTGCACCTTGATTTCAGCCTGGGCGGCGCGGGAGGCATCGAGTTGCGACTGGCTCAACGCCTGCTGGGCGCGGGCGTTGCTGGAATCGATGCGCGCCAGCACGTCGCCCTGCTTCACCGGCCGACCTTCCTCAATCAACAGCTCAATCACCTTGCCAGTGACCTTGGACGAGACCACCGCCTGCCGCCGGGCAACCACATAGCCGGAGGCATCCAGCACGGAACCGGCCCCCGCTGCGCTCGCGGCGGAAATCGCGGTCGCCCGTCGGACCGGAACCGGTGGCTCCGGCTTGAACCACAGGTAGCCGCCAATGGCGACGCCAACTGCGGCGAGGCCCACAACCACCCATTTCCCCGCCCCGCTCGCAGGCGCTGGCGCACCCCGGTCAATTTTCAACTGGCCCAGCAGGGCGCTCTTGTCATTCATCGGCGACGGGAGGTGGGGGGCGAAAAGGGCGGGCAATTATGCCCCAACTGAGGTTGGGGCCGGTCCAGACTGGCGGCCGCGGTGCCACCCTAGTGCCGTTTCCCGGCTGCTGGTGCGCGCCGACGGGCCGCGACGACCAGGGCAAAAATGGAAAGCACCCACAGCGGCGCATCGCCCCAGCGCTGGTAAGGGGTGATCCCGGTGCGCGGCTGGATCGTGCCGCGCAGCACCGCCTGCTGGAACTGGGCGGTCCTGGCAACCACCTCGCCGTCGGCATTGATCAGAGCGCTGATGCCGGTGTTGGCCACCCGCGCCATCCAGCGACCGTTCTCGATCGCGCGCAGCCGCGAAAACGCCAGATGCTGGTGCGGAGCGGACGAATCCGCAAACCAGGCATCGTTGGTGACGTTGAGCAGGTAGGCGGCGTCGCGGGCCTCGCGCCGCACTTCGTTGCCGAACACGTCCTCAAAGCAGATGCCCAGCGCCACAGTCTGCCCGCCGATCACCATCGGCGGCTGCCGTGCGGCGCCCGCGGTGAAGTCGGAATACGGCGTGCCCAGCACGTCCATCAGCGGCCGCAAGAAATCCGGGATCGGAAAGTACTCGCCAAAGGGCACCAGGTGGCGCTTGTCATAGCGGCCCTGGTCGACACCGGTCGCGATCACGCTGTTGTAACGCTGCTCACCTTCAAACACCAGGATGCCCAGCAACACCGTTGCCTGATGATCCAGGGCATCCTGCCTGAGGTCGGCGAGGTAGTTGTCCTTCAGCACGTCCAGCGGCTGCGTCAGCGCCACTTCCGGCCACACCACCACCTCGGCCGGCCAGGCCTGGCCGGTCAACTTCTGGTGCCGGAGCAAGGCCTCGTAGCGCATCGCCGGCAGCCACTTTTCGTCCTGACGGATATCGCTCTGCACCAGGGCGATGGAAACCGGATCGCCGCTGCTGGCGGTCCACGACGAAGGCGCCGGCAGCAGGGCCGCAAGGAACGGGGCCAGTGCCAGCGCGGCCGCCACCAGCCGCGGCGCATTGCGAGTTGCGGTGACAAACCGGAACAGGGCGTAAGCGACCAACACGATCACGGCGGAAACTCCGTGAACGCCGATCAGCGGCAGCAAGCGCGCCAGCGGCGTGTCCAGCGACATCTCGCCGAGGCTGAGCCAGGGGAAGCCGCTGTAGACCCAGCCGCGCAGCAGCTCCGCCAGCAACCACAGGGCGGGGACCAGCACCCAACCGGCGCGCCCTTCGAAAGCATTCGCGCGGCGGGCGATGCCCAGCACCAGCGCCGGATACAGGCCGAGATAGGCGGTCAGCACCAAGGCCAGCGCCGCACCGAGGGCCGCAGGGGCACCGCCGTAGACATGGGTACTGATGTACACCCAGTAAACGCCGGCCAGGAAGTGCGACCAGCCGAACAGCCAACCCAGCAGCAGCGCCCGCCGTGGCGACAACCCGGCGGCCAGCCAGAACAAGGCGGCCAGTGCCGCGATGCCCAGGTACCAGTGGCCGTACGGGGCGAATCCGGCAGTGGCCAGCACGCCAAACAGGGGAGCCAGCGCCCAAAGCGCCCACTGGGCGCGTTGCGGGAACACGCGCATCGGTCCGGAGATCAGCCCGTGGTGTCGGGCATCACCGTGACCTGCAACATGTGCAGGCGGCGGTTGTCGGCACGCTGAACGTTGAAGCCAAAGCGGCCGATCTTCACGCTCTCGCCGCGACGCGGCATGTGCCCGAACCGGTGGATCACCAGGCCGCCGATGGTGTCGAACTCGCCCACCGGAAAATCGCCGCCGAGTTGCTGGTTGAACTCCTCGATCGGCGTCAGGCCGTTGACCAGGTAGCGCCGGTCGTCCTGTTTCTGGATGCGGGCGGCTTCCGATTCATCGTGCTCGTCGGCAATCTCGCCGACAATCTGCTCAATCACGTCCTCGACTGTCACCAGCCCGGACACGCCGCCGTATTCGTCGACCACCAGCGCCATGTGGTTGCGGCTGCCGCGGAAGTCCTTCAGCAACACGTTGACGCGCTTGGACTCGGGAACGAAGACCGCCGGGCGCAGCCAGCGTCCGAGGTCAAAAGTGCCGGCCTCGAAGCCCGGCACGGTCGAGGTGAAGCGCAACAGGTCCTTGGCCAGCAGGATGCCCTCGATCTTGTCCTTTGAATCACCGATGACCGGGAACCGCGAGTGGCCGGACTCGACCACCGCCGACAGGATCTGGTCGAGCGGCCAACTGCCCTCGATCACGATCATCTGGCCACGCGGGACCATGATGTCGCGCACCTTCAAGTCGGACACACCCAACACGCCCTGGATCATGGATACCGCATCGGCGTCGACCAGCTGCTGCTCGCGCGCCGCGTCGAGGATGGCCAGCAGGTCGGCGCGGGTTTGTGGCCCCCCGGCCAGGTTCTTGGTCAATGCCTTCCACCACGCCGGCGCGGTGTCTTCCTTCTTCTTCGGCTTGACGCGTTCCTTGACCATCAATGGCTCTTCACGGGAAAAATTTGGTAGGGGTCGGGGATCCGGAAGCGGGACAGGATCGCGCGTTCGCGCGCCTCCATCCGCTTCGCATCCCGGTGCTTGATGTGGTCATAGCCACGCAAATGCAAGGCCCCATGAACGACCAGGTGCGCCCAGTGGGCGGCGGGCGGCTTGCGCTGTTCGCGCGCCTCGCGCCAGACCAGCGGCGCGCACAGGAAGATGTCGCCCTGCAGCGGTCGGCGCTGATACGGGAACGACAGCACGTTGGTCGGCTGGTCCTTGCCGCGGTAGGTTCGGTTCAGCGCCTGGCTCTCGCGGCTCCCGACGATGCGCACCGTTACCTCGCACGGCGCGGCACCGAGCACTTCGCGCAAATACTTCCGCAGTCGCGAGGGCGTCGGCACATGGCGTGCGCGAACCGTGTTCTGGACCGTAATCACGCCGGGCGGTCCCCGCTGCTGGTCGCGGCCTCGTACAACTCATAGGCGTGGACGATGGCCTGCACCAGCGGATGGCGCACCACATCTTCCTTCTGGAACAGCGTAAAGCTGACACCCTTGACGCCCTGCAGCACGTTCATCGCGTGCTTCAGGCCCGAACGGTCCGCCCGCGGCAGGTCGATCTGCGTCACGTCGCCGGTGACCACCGCCTGGCTTCCAAACCCGATGCGGGTCAGGAACATCTTCATCTGCTCGACCGTGGTGTTCTGCGCCTCGTCGAGAATGACGAAGGAGTCATTCAGGGTGCGGCCGCGCATGAACGCCAGCGGCGCCACTTCAATCACGCTGCGCTCGATCAGGCGCGCGACCTTCTCGAAGCCCAGCATCTCGTACAGGGCGTCGTACAGCGGCCGCAGGTAGGGATCCACCTTCTGCGCCAGGTCGCCGGGCAGGAAGCCGAGTTTTTCACCAGCCTCGACCGCCGGCCGGGTCAGCACGATGCGTCGCACACGATCGGAATCCAGGGCGTGTACCGCGGCGGCCACCGCAAGGTAAGTCTTGCCAGTGCCGGCTGGGCCAATGCCAAAGCAGAGGTCGTGGCGGGTCATGCTGGCGAGGTATTCCCGCTGATGGGCGCCGCGGCCACGAACAACGCCGCGTTTGGTGCGGATGACCACCTCGCCCGCCAGCACCGGCTCGCCGCCTGCTCCCGGCCCGGCAGCAGCGTCGGCCTCATCGATCAGCGCAAGGTGCACCTGTTCGCTGGTCAACAGCCCCGACTCGGACAGCTCATAGAGGCTATTGAGGACGTTTTCTGCACGCTCAACATCAAGCTCGGCACCGGCCAGCCGGAAGCGGTTGCCGCGATTGCGGATTTCCACCCCCAGCCGCAACTCGATCTGGCGCAAGTGCGCGTCGAACGGGCCGCAGAGGTTGGCCAGCCGCCGGTTGTCGTCGGGCTCCAGGATCAGGTCAATGCGCTGCTGGGACTCGACGCGTCGTAATTCGGCATTGGCCTTTGGCCTGGACCGGTTTTTCATGCCGGCAGCCTGCCTCGCAGCGTATTGCGCAGGGCCTCGGTGACATCGACATTGACCAGCTGCCCGGCAAGTTCCAGCGGGCCGTCAAAATTCACCGTGCGGTTGCAGGAGGTTCGACCGGACAACTGGCCGCCACCGCGTTCGGATGGACCTTCGACCAGGATTTCCTGGGTGGTCCCGACCAGCGCCCGCTTGAAGGCATCGTCCAGGACTTGCACGCGCTGCTGCAGGACCTGCAGGCGGCGATCCTTGTCCTCGGCCGGGACCGCGTCGCGCAGGTTCGCTGCCGGGGTACCCGGTCGGGGCGAGTAGGCAAAGGAGTAGGCGCAGTCGAAGCCGGCCTGGTCAATCAGGGCCAGCGTTGCCTGAAAGTCGTCTTCGGTCTCGGTCGGGAAACCGATGATGAAGTCGCTGGACAGCGACAGGCCGGGACGGGCCGCCTTCACGCGCCGGATTTTTTCCAGGTACTGCGCCCGGGTGTGCCCGCGCTTCATCATGCCCAGGATACGGTCCGAGCCGGACTGCACCGGCAAGTGCAGGTAGCTGGAAAGCTTGGGCTGCTCGGCATAGGCCGCAATCAGCGCATCGCCGAATTCCACCGGGTGTGAGGTGGTGAAGCGGATGCGCTGCAGGCGGTCGAACGCGGCCAGATGGTCAATGAGCAGGGCGAGGTCACAGCTCTCGCCCGGCGCCATCGCCCCGCGATACGAATTTACGTTCTGGCCCAGCAGGGTGATCTCGCGCACGCCCTGATCCACCAGCGCCTGGCACTCTCGCAGCACGTCGTCCAGCGGCCGGCTGATTTCTTCGCCACGGGTGTAGGGCACCACGCAAAAGGTGCAGTACTTCGAGCAGCCTTCCATGATCGAGACGAAGGCGGTCGGCCCGTCAGCACGGGGCTCGGGCAGGCAGTCGAACTTCTCGATCTCCGGGAAGCTGACGTCCACGACCGCCCGGCCGCCGAGACGCGAGCGGTCCAGCAACTCCGGCAGCCGGTGCAGGGTCTGCGGTCCGAACACCAGGTCCACCTGCGGTGCACGCCTGGCCAGTGCCTCGCCTTCCTGGCTGGCGACACAGCCGCCAACGCCGATGCGCCGGCCAGGCTTGCCCGCCTTCCACTCGATCCAGCGACCCAGTTCCGAGAACACCTTCTCCTGGGCTTTTTCACGCACCGAGCAGGTATTAAGCAGCAGCAAGTCGGCCTCCTCGGCCACTTCGGTGCGCTGGAAACCATGCGAGCGCTCGAGCACGCCGGCCATCTTGGCCGAGTCGTACTCGTTCATCTGGCAGCCGTAGGTTTTTATGTACAGCTTCGGCGCCGCGGGCTGGGTCGGGACAGAACTCAAGGAAATCCGGGGATTAGGAAGGCCGGATGCGGAATTTTACTAGAAACTTCAAATGTTTGCGTTTGATGCCTGCTGCCGCTACCCAGCCAGGCCCAGGCGCGGAATCCAGTCGCCGACTGTCTGCCCGATGTGCGAAATCGAGGCCTCGAACGCCGACTTGGGGTCGCCATAGGGGTCGGCGATCTCCTCACCGCGCCAGCGGCCCAGCAGGTGCACCCGGCCACGCAGTGCCGGTAGCCGGCCGTGGACCCAGTCAGCGTGCTCGCGGGTCATGACCAGCAGCAGGTCCGAGCCCTGCATCAGGGGCAGCGTGGCCTGTTGCCCGCGATGCGCCGACAGGTCCAGGCCCTGGTCGTGGGCAACCTCAACAGCCAGCCGGTCGGCAGGCTCCCCGACCAGGGCCGCGGTGCCGGCCGAGCGGACCTCGATACCGGTCCCGACCAGGCGCGCGCGCAAGACCGCTTCGGCGATCGGGCTGCGACAGATATTGCCGGTGCACAGCACCAGGATGTTCTTGAACATTCAGGCAGGCCCTTTGCGAGGCAACCGCTCGGGAGGGCTTCGATTCCTCAGGGAATCAAAACCAGTTTTCCGGTCGCCTTGCGCTCCTGCAGGTCGCGCAGGGCCCGGGCGGCTTCCGCCAGCGGATACTTCTTCGAGACGTGCGGCCGGAACCTGCTTTCGGCATACCAGGCGAACAACTGCTGGAAGTTTTCCCAGTTGACCTTGGGCTCGCGGGCGATGAAGGCACCCCAGAACACGCCCACCGCCGCTGCGCCCTTGAGCAACAGCCGGTTCAGGGCCACTTCGGGAATTTTGCCGGCGGCAAAGCCGATGACCAGGTAGCGTCCGTTCCAGTTGATGCAGGAGAAGCAGTCCTGCGCCAGGTCGCCGCCGACCGGGTCGTAAATGACATCGGCGCCCTGGCCCTTGGTCAGCTTCTTGACCGACTCCTTCAGGCTCTCGGTCGAATAGTCGACCACCTCGTCGGCGCCGTGCTGCTTGCACAGGGCCAGCTTGTCGGCGCTGGACGCCGCAGCAATGACACGGGCGCCCATCAGCTTGCCCAACTGCACGGCGGCCAGGCCCACGCCGCCGGCCGCACCGAGCACCAGCAGCGTCTCGCCGGCCTTCAGCTGGCCACGCTGCTTCAGCGCATGCAGGCTGGTGCCGTAGACCATCGGCAGCACCGCGGCGTCGGCGAAATCCATCTCGGTGGGCAGCGGGATCACCGCGTCGCCTGAAGCCACCACTTCCTCGGCGAATCCGCCGTAGGGAACGATCGCGGCGACGTGATCACCGGCACGCACGTGCTTGATCTTGCTGCCGACCTCCAGGACGGTGCCCGCGACTTCCGAGCCCGGCGTGAAGGGCGGCTGCGCCTTAAGCTGGTATTTGCCCTGGATAATCAGCGTGTCGGGAAAGTTGACCCCGGCCGCTTTGACCGACAGGCGCACCTCGGTCGGGCCCGGCGCGCGGCTGGCCACGTCCTCCAGAACCAGCAATTCCGGCGGACCCAGTGTCTTGCAAACGACGGCTTTCATTGTGCGTTGGTCCCCGGATTGCCCCTGGCCGCTTCCTGGTCGAGCTTGACCTTGCGCTCCTTCTCCTTCTCTTCAGGCGACACGTAGCCGTCCTTTAGTTCCGGCGGCAGCTGGAACTCCTTGGCATCCATTCCCGCCGGCCGCGACTTCGCCCATTTCTCAATGTTGGCCACGACCGGCTCCTAGAACGGGATGTCGTCATCCTCCATGCCGCCACCGCCACCGCCCGCGGTTGCCGGCGCCGAGTCTGCGCGGCCACCACTGCGTTCGACGCCACCGCCACCACTGCCGTTGCCACCGCCGGCCTTGCCGTCGAGCATTTGCATTTCGTTGGCGCGAATCTCGGTGGTGTAGTGATCCTTGCCATCCTTGTCCTGCCACTTTCGGGTGCGCAGGGAACCCTCGATGTACACCTTCGAGCCCTTTTTCAGGTACTGGCCGGCGATCTCCGCCAGGCGGTCGAAGAACACCACGCGGTGCCATTCGGTTACTTCCTTCTTTTCACCGGACTGCTTGTCCTTCCAGCCTTCGGTGGTCGCGACGGTGACGTTGGTCACCGCGCTTCCGGACGGAAGCGACTTGGTCTCGGGGTCTTTGCCGAGGTTTCCAATCAAAATTACCTTGTTGATGCCGCGGGCCATGGTCAACCTCCGTGCTAACTCGCAATACGCCGGGCGCGTATATTAGCGAGTTTCCCCCGCGCATATCCGTCAAATTTCCCAATGATTCGCATCCGCGGCGCCCGCACGCACAATCTCAAGAACCTCTCGCTGGACCTGCCGCGGGACAAGCTGGTTGTCATCACCGGCCTGTCGGGCTCGGGCAAGTCATCGCTTGCGTTCGACACGCTGTATGCCGAAGGCCAGCGCCGCTATGTCGAGTCGCTGTCGGCTTACGCGCGCCAATTCCTGGGCCAAATGGACAAGCCCGACGTCGACTCCATCGAGGGGCTGTCGCCGGCCATCTCGATCGAACAGAAATCGACCTCGCACAACCCGCGCTCGACCGTGGGCACGGTGACCGAAATCCAGGACTACCTGCGCCTGCTCTACGCCCGCGTCGGCACCGCGCGCTGTCCGGACCACGGCGTGACGCTGGAAGCCCAAAGCGTCAGCCAGATGGTGGACCAGGTGCTGGCCTTGCCGGCCGAATCGGCGTGGATGCTGCTCGCCCCGATCGTGCGCGGCCGCAAAGGCGAGCACCTGGAGACCTTCGAGGGCATGCGCGCCCAGGGATTCGTGCGTGCAAGGGTCAACGGCCGGGTCTACGAGCTGGAGGAAATTCCGCCGCTCAATCGCAAGCTCAAGCACGACATCGAGGTGGTGGTCGACCGCTTCAAGGTTCGCGAAGACGCCAAGCAACGGCTCGCCGAGTCCTTCGAGACCGCCCTGCGCCTGGGCGAGGGCCTGGCCTACCTGACTCCGCACGGCCCCGCCACCAAAGACGCCGAGCTCACGACTTTTTCCGCCCGCATGTCCTGCCCGCACTGTGGCTACAACGTGCCGGAACTGGAGCCACGGCTGTTCTCGTTCAATGCGCCGCACGGCGCCTGCCCGAAATGCGACGGCCTGGGCTCAATGCAGATCTTCGATCCGGATCGCGTCGTCACCGCGCCGGAACTTTCGCTGGCGGCCGGCGCGATCCGCGGCTGGGACCGTCGCAATCCCTACTACTGGCACCTGCTGCAGTCACTGGGCGACCACTACGGGTTTGACCTCGACACCCCGTTTGCCGAGCTGCCGAAGAAAGCGCGCGAGATTGTCCTTTACGGCAGCGGGGATGAGCGGCTGGAGTTTCGCTACCCGGACGAGCGCGGCCGGGTACAGAAGAAGACCCACCGATTCGAGGGCATCCTCCCCAACCTCGAGCGTCGCTACAAGGAAACCGAGTCTGATGCGGTGCGCGAGGAACTGTCGCGCTTCCTGTCGGATCAGCCCTGCCCGGAATGCCGCGGCGAGCGCCTCAATCGCGCCGCGCGCCATGTCTACGTTGACGAACGGCGACTGCCTGAAATCACCCGCATGTCGATCCGCGAGGCCGAGGCTTTCTTCACCACGCTCAAGCTGCCGGGCCACAAGCAGGAAATCGCCGCCAAGATCATCAAGGAAATCGGCGCACGGCTGGGCTTTCTCAACAACGTTGGCCTGGAATACCTGACGCTGGCCCGTCGCGCCGAAAGCCTGTCGGGCGGTGAAGCGCAGCGAATCCGGCTGGCTTCGCAAATTGGCGCCGGCCTGGTCGGCGTGATGTACGTGCTCGACGAGCCTTCGATCGGCCTGCACCAGCGCGACAATCGACGGCTGCTCGACACCCTGGTCCGGCTACGGGATCTTGGCAACACCGTCATCGTGGTCGAGCACGACGAGGAAGCGATCCGGGCGGCCGACTACGTGGTCGACATCGGCCCGGGTGCCGGCGTCCACGGCGGCGAGATCGTCGCGCAGGGCTCGCCGGCCGAGATTGAGGCCAGCGAACGATCGTGGACCGGCAAGTACCTGTCGGGGCGCGAGCAAATCGAGGTGCCCTCGCCGCGCACGCCACGCCAGCCCAACAAGCACCTGCGCATCAAAAACGCCACCGGCAACAACCTGCGTGAAGTCTCGGTCGAAGTGCCGCTGGGACTGTTTACCTGCATCACCGGCGTGTCGGGCTCGGGCAAATCCACGTTGATCAATGACACGCTGTACGCCTACGCCGCGCGCGCGCTGAACGGCGCCGGGCTGCGGCACGCGCCGGTGGAGGCCATTGAAGGACTCGACCAGCTCGACAAGGCGATCGACATCGACCAGTCCCCAATTGGCCGCACACCACGCTCGAACCCGGCTACTTACACCGGGCTGTTCACGCCGATTCGCGAGTTGTTTGCGCAGGTTCCCGAATCGCGGGCGCGTGGTTACAACGCCGGCCGCTTCTCCTTCAACGTGAAAGGCGGCCGCTGCGAGACTTGCGAGGGCGACGGCGTCATCAAGGTCGAGATGCACTTCCTGCCAGATGTGTACGTGACCTGCGACACCTGCCGCGCCCGTCGCTATAACCGCGAGACGCTGGAGATCCGCTACAAGGGCAAGACCGTCGACCAGGTGCTGGCGATGACCGTCGAAGAGGCCCTCGCATTCTTCCAGCCGGTGCCGGCGCTGCGGCGAAAGCTGGAAACGTTGATGGACGTCGGCCTGTCGTACATCACCCTCGGCCAGAACGCGACGACGCTATCGGGGGGCGAGGCGCAGCGGGTAAAGCTGGCCAAGGAACTGTCGCGGCGGGACACCGGACAAACTCTCTACATCCTGGACGAACCCACCACCGGGCTGCATTTCCACGACGTGGCGCAGCTGCTGCGGGTGCTGGAGCGACTGCGCGACCACGGCAACACGGTGGTGGTGATCGAGCACAACCTGGACGTGATCAAGCGCGCCGACTGGATCATCGACCTCGGACCTGAAGGCGGCGACGGTGGCGGCGAGATTGTCGCGGCCGGCACGCCGGAGGACGTCGCCAAGGTCGAGCGCTCGCACACCGGCCGTTACCTGCGCGCTCTGCTTGCCGCCGCGCCTCCTCCGAAAGCAAAACCGAAGCGCGCCCGCGCGTAGCGGGTCGGGTCCGGCCTTCGGAGAGCTACTGCGCGATATTGCGCGCGTAGAAGATTTCCATGATCTCGTGGTTGACCCGCTCGCGGATCTTCTTCGCCTCGCGCGGCGGCAACTCGGATGCGCCCTCGCCGAACAGGTACTTGTCCAGGTCCAGCTCCTTCAGCCGCATCTTGGTGTGGAAGATGTTCTCCTGGTAGACATTCACGTCCACCATTTGGTAGCGGTCCCGGACTTCCTTGGCGATGAAATTCTGGATCGAGTCGATCTGGTGGTCGATGAAGTGCTTCATCCCGCGCACATTGCGGGTGAAGCCGCGCACCCGGTAATCCATCACCACGATGTCCGACTCGAAGGTGTTGATCAGGTAGTTCAAGGCCTTCAGCGGCGAGATGTAGCCGCAGGTCGACACATCAATGTCGGCGCGAAAGGTGCTGATGCCCTGGTCCGGATGACTCTCCGGATAGGTGTGGACCGTGATGTGCGACTTGTCGAGGTGCCCGACCACCGAGTCTTTTGCCGGCCGCGAGGTGCCGGGGATCTGCGGCACCGGCAGGCCGTCGTGGTGCCCTTCGGAAATGAGCATCGTTACCGAGGCGCCCTGCGGATCGTAATCCTGGCGGGCGACATTGAGGACCTTCGCGCCAATGATGTCGGCCACTTCCGTCAGGATGTCGGTCAATCGCTCGGCGTTGTAGGCCTCGTCGATGTACTCGATGTATTCCTTCTGGTGCTGGCCGCTGCGCGCGTAACAAATGTCGTAGATGTTGAACGACAGTGACTTGGTGAGGTTATTGAACCCGAGCAGCTTGAGCTTCGGGTTGCTGGTGGGCTTGGTCAAGAAAGGAAATCCCCGCTGCGGCAAACGCGGCACCCGCCGCTGGCGCGAATTATGCGACAAAAAACCAGGGAATTGTGAACGGCGTGTCGGGCGAAAATCAGCTCTCGACGATCTGGAACTCGTGCGTGACTGTCGCGCCAGCGCGGCGGAGCATGATCGACGCCGAGCAGTACGTCTCGGCCGAGAGCTTCACCGCCCGTTCGACCTGGGCCAAGCCCAAGCCATGGCCGCTGACCTGGAATTTCAGGTGGATCGCGGTAAAGACCTTGGGCTCGGTGTCCGCGCGCGCGCCGTGCACCTCGACCTGGACGTCGCGGACCGGTTGTCGGGCCTTCTTCAGGATATGGACCACATCCACGGCCGAGCAGGCCGCAACCGACAGCAGCATCAATTCCATCGGCCGTACGCCCATGTTGCGCCCGCCGATGTCCGCCGGTCCGTCGATGACAATGGCGTGCCCGCTGCCGGTCTCGCCGACGAATTCGGCCCCGTCTATCCACTTGATCTTGGCGTCCATCGATTGGAAATCCCGGTAGTTGTGCTAGGTTTGAATTCAGGGGGAAATGATATGTCGGAACTGCAGCGGTTGTGCCGGGGTGGCGCATGTTGACCAATCCGGTCATCCAGACGTTTATCTCGCGTGCGCGGAAGCGCAGCTATCCGCCCAAGCACACCATCATCCGCGCGGGCGACACGCCGACCAGCCTCTATCTCCTGCTCGAAGGTTCGGTCTGCATCCAGCTGGAAGAGCCCGGTGGACGTGAGTTCGTGCTGGCCTACCTCGAACCCGGGCACTTCTTTGGCGAAATGTGCCTGTTTCCCGACCAGGAGTTTCGCAGCGCGGTGGTTCGTACCCGCAAGCAGCCCACGCTGGTGGCCGAAATTGATTACCCGTCGTTTCGCCAGTTTGCGGCTGAACACCACGAAATCATGTACGAGATCGCCGGCCAGCTCGCCGCCCGACTGCGCAACACCAGCCAGCGGCTGGGCGACCTTGCCTTCCTGGATGTGGCCGGACGGATGGCCCACATCCTGCTGGACCTGAGCCACAAGCCGGACGCGATCGTCCAGGACAACGGTCGCGTGGTTCGGGTCAGCCGGCAGGAACTTGCCCGTAACGCCGGTTGCTCGCGTGAAATGGCCGGGCGAGTCCTCAAGAAGCTCGAGGAAGACGGGCTGGTCCTGTGCCAGGGCCGAAATGTCGTGTTGCTGAATACGCCAGCCTAGAAAGAGGGACTGTCCCCTTTTTCAGTCAGCAACTTCCGCAGCGCCTCGCCGGGGCTGGGTTCACGCAGCAGGGATTCGCCGATCAGGAACCGGTGCACCCCGGCGCCCCGCATCCGCTGCACGTCCGCCGGCGTGCCGATGCCGCTTTCGGTCACCACCGGCAGCCCCGCCGGCAGTTCCGGCAACAGCTCCAGGGTGGTTTCCAGCCTCGTCTCGAAGGTGCGCAGGTTGCGATTGTTGATGCCGAGCAGGGTGCCGGCCGGCAATCCGGACTTCAGGAAGCGCTCCAGCTCCGGGCGGTCGTGGATTTCCACCAGCACGTCCAGTTTTTGCTCTGCCGCCGCCGCGGCCAATTCGGACATTTGCGAATTCGATAGCGCCGCGACGATCAACAACATCGCATCGGCCCCCAGGGCGCGGGTCTCCGAAACCTGCCATTCGTCAATGATGAAATCCTTGCGCAATACCGGCAGGACACTGGCGTCGCGGGCCTGCTGCAGATGTTCAGCCGAGCCCTGGAAGAAATTCTGGTCGGTCAGCACCGACAGGCAGGTGGCGCCGCCTTGCGCGTAATCGGCCGACAGGGCCGCCGGGTCAAAATCCTCGCGGATCAGCCCGCGGCTCGGCGACGCGCGTTTTATTTCAGCGATCACCGCCGCACCACGAGCCGCCGTCTTCGCCGACAGGGCGCGCCCGAATCCGCGCACCGCAGACTGGTTGGCCGCACGATCCCGCAGGCCATCCCGGCTGGCGCGGCGGCGCAGCGCCTGGACCTCGGCCCGCTTCTGTTCCAGGATTTTTCCGAGGATGTCGCTCATAGGCGTTGCGTCAGCGCGGCAAGGTCGGAAAGCTTTTGCAGCGCCTTTCCGCTTTCCATGCACCCGCGCGCCAGGGCCACGGCAGAGGGCAGGTCGGGCGCCAGCCCGGCGACGTAAATCGCCGCACCGGAATTTGCGGCCACGATTTCCATCGCCGGCCCCGCTGTGCCGCCCAGCGCCTTGCGAATCAGTGCCAGGCTGTCGGTCGCGTTGGCGGCTTGCAGCCCGTCCAGCGTCGAGACGCGGATGCCCAGCGCGGCCGGCTGCAGAACACCCGTGCGAATTTGGCCGTCCCGCAATTCTGCATAGCGGGTCGGCGCGGCGATGCTGATCTCGTCGAGCCCATCCTCGCTGTGCACCACCATGACATTGCGGCTGCCCAGCGCCTGCAACACCCTGGCCAGCGGCTCCACCCAGGCAGCGGCGAAAACACCCAGCACCTGATTGCGCGCGCCGGCCGGGTTGGTCAGCGGCCCCAGCAGGTTGAACACGGTACGCACTCCCAGTTCCCGACGCGGGCCAATCGCATGCTTCATGGCGGCGTGGAACGCCGGGGCAAACATGAATCCGACGCCGACCTCGCGAATGCAGCGCAGCACCGCGTCCGGCGACAGCTCAAGTTTTACGCCCGCCGCTTCCAGAACATCGGCGCTGCCGGTCTTTCCGGACACCGCCCGGTTGCCGTGCTTGGCCACCCGCCCGCCCGCCGCTGCCACGACGAACGCGCAGGCGGTCGAGACATTGAACAGGCCTCCGGCATCCCCGCCGGTGCCGCAGGTATCGACCAGGGTCGCGCGATCCGTGGCGGCCACCGGCATCGGTGTCGCCAGCTCGCGCATCACCTCGGCCGCGGCCGTTATTTCCACCACGGTTTCACCCTTGAGCCGGAGGGCGACCAGGAATCCTGCAATCTGCGCCGAGGTTGCCGCGCCGGTCATGATCTCGCGCATTGACCCGCGCATCGCATCGGCGGACAGGTCGCGGCCGTCCATCAGGTCCTTGATGGCGAGGGCAAGCGTCACGCGGTCGCCTCCAGAAAGTTTTTCAGGAGTTGATGGCCGTGTTCGGTCAGGATGGATTCCGGGTGGAACTGCACTCCTTCAATCGGCAGGGTCTTGTGACGCAGGCCCATGATCTCGTCGCGCCGGCCGTCTTCATGCTCGGTCCAGGCGGTGACCTCCAGACAATCTGGAAAGTCGTCCGTGCCGAGAATCAGCGAGTGATAACGGGTCGCCGTGTAGGGGCTGGGCAATTCGCGGAACACCCCGACACCACGGTGGTGGATGCGGGAGACTTTTCCATGCATGACCTCCCGCGCCCGTTTCACGGTACCGCCGAAGCCCTGCCCGATGCTCTGGTGACCCAGGCAGACGCCGAGGATGGGAAAGCGCCCGGCCAGGCGCTCGATCAGCTCAAGGCAGATGCCGGCCTCGTTGGGCGTGCAAGGTCCGGGCGACAGGACGATATGGCTAGGCTTCAGCGCCGCAACCTCATCCACCGTGACCTGGTCATTGCGAAAGGTTTGCACTTCGCAGCCGAGTTCACCCAGGTATTGCACCAGGTTGTAGGTGAAGGAGTCGTAATTGTCGATCATCAAGACCATATTGGCACCTGATCATCTCGGAATTCCCCGGTCGCCATTGCGCCGGGCCGGCACTTAACGCGAGATGCGTTGCCAATGGTTCATGGTGGGGTTCAGCTGACGACGAAATCCGGCGGCTATTGTAGCCGCGCGGCTCACGACCCGCCCGCGGACTGGGCCCGGAAGGCGCGGCCGCTTTCACCGACGTGCCGCGCCAGCATGTCCCGCAATTGCTCAAAGCGAACCGGCTTGGACAGGTAATCGTCCATCCCTGCCTCCAGGCAGCGCTCGCGGTCCCCCGGCATGGCGCTGGCGGTCATCGCGATGATGACCGGCCGCTTCTCCAGCGGCCAGCGGTGACAGATAGCGCGGGTGGCGTCGAGCCCATCCATCACCGGCATCATCGCGTCCATCAGGATGATGTCGTAACTCGCCACTTCCAGCGCCTCGACCGCTTCCTTGCCATTGCTGACCACGTCGACATTCGGATAGCCCAACTTGCGCAACAGCAGGATCGCCAGCTTGACGTTGTCACTGAAGTCCTCCGCCACCAGCACGCGCACGCCGGCGCGATCGTGGAGCTTGGCGGGTGCGGCCGGCACCGGCGCGGGCGCTGTCGGCTCGCTTTTCCGTCCGAGGGCATCCTCGATGGCGTTGCCCAGAACCTTTTTCTTGACCGGCTTGAGCAACACCGTCTGCACCAGCGATTCCGCAAGCTGGCGCTGGCCTGCGCTGAGTACCGACGAGGTCAGCAGCAGGATCGGCATTTCACTTGTGCCGGTCTGGGCGCGCAGCGAGCTGGCGAGATCCAGGCCGTTGATGCCGGGCATGTTGAAGTCGAGCAAGGCGATGTCGTAGCGGTCGCCGCGCTCGATCCACGCCATGGCCTCCTCCGGCGTTTCGGCCATGACGGGCCGGGCGCCCCAGGACTTCAACTGCGCCTCCAGCAGTCGCCGATTGGTGGGGTTGTCATCCACGCACAAGAACCGGACGTTGCCCAGATCGACCCTTGCCGCCCGGGAGCGTGAGCGACGTTCGGCGGAAATGGGCGCGCGAATGCTGAAAGTGAACGCCGAGCCGCGCCCTGGCTCGCTGGTCACCGAAATCGTACCGCCCATCAGTTCCACCAACCGTCTACAAATCGAGAGCCCCAGTCCGGTGCCGCCGAAGCGCCGTGTGGTTGAACTGTCCGCCTGGATGAAGGGATTGAACAGTGACGGCAGGACCTCCTGGCGGATGCCGATGCCGGTGTCCGTCACGATGAACTTGAACTCACTGTCGCCGCCCGTCAGGTGCGCGGCCGAAACCGCAAGGTGCACCGATCCCTGCTCGGTGAACTTGACCGCGTTGGATAGCAGGTTCGCCAGCACCTGCCGCAGGCGAGTCACATCGCCCGACAGCACCTCGGGCGTGTCGGGTGCAATCTCGAAGCTCAAGTCCAGGCCCACCTCACCGGCCTTGGTCGACACCAAGTCCAGGGCTTCTTCAATGCAATCGTGAAGCTCAAACGAGCGCGCCTCCAGTGTCATCTGGCCCGCTTCGATCTTGCTGAAATCGAGAATGTCGTCGATGAGTGTCAGCAGGTGCTCGCCATTGATCCGCAAGGTATGGACGTAGTCGTGCTGCTCCCGGTCCAGCGGCGTTTCCGCCAGCAGCCCGGACATGCCGATGATGGCGTTCATGGGCGTGCGGATTTCGTGGCTCATCGTCGCCATGAACTGGTCCTTGGCCAAGGAGATCTCTGCGGCCGCCTCGCGCTCAATCCGCAGGCGTTCGGCGTTGGATTTTTCGAGTTCCGCCGTGCGTTGGGCGACCCGGATTTCAAGCTGCTCGTGGGCCCGCTTCATGGACTGCTCGGCCCGCTGCCGCTCAGTGATGTCACGCAACACGACGACGATTGCGCCACTGCCGACCCGATCGGTGTACTGCAGGCCCATTTCCGCCGGGTATTCCCGTCCGTCCACCCGCACCCGGTGCAGCGCAATCGTTTCTGAGGTTTTTTCCCCACTCACCAATTCGTCGATGCATAACCGCAATTCCCTTTCATCCAGTCCGGGCATGGCGACGACCAGGGACAGCGCCCGCAATTCATCAAGGTTCTTGCCGAATCCAGCCCGCGCGCTCTGATTGGCGTAGAGGAATCGAAGATTCCTGGCGCCGACAATATAGATTTCCGCGTGATTCGCATCCAGCGCCCGGATCAGGTGGGATTGCAGGGCGTCGGTTTCGCGCCGGCGCTGGTCCGCGCGATTCAGGGGCGCAGCCACCAGCCACACCAGCAGGGCGGCGATTCCGGCGGTCGCGGCGAGAAATAATGCGCCAAGCGACTGGCTCTCAACCCCGCCCGGTCGCGCTTGCTCCATCGCAATTAACAAGGTGGCCGTGAAGAAAACCAGGGTCAGCGGCAGAACCCGTCGAATCACCCAGCCGCCGGCGCAGGGACTGAACGCGAGCGCGGCGAGGCCGTTGCGCGGCCGGATCAGCAACACGGAGACCGAAGTCAGCAGGAACAGCACGGCCGTTGGCAAAGCAATTGCGGTGCCTGCGAGTACACGGTAGGCGTCCTGCTGATAGAGGGCATAGCCAGCCGTCGGCATCAGCGCACAGATGAAGACCGTCAGCGCCGCAAAATCCATCGGCCTGAATTCCTTCCAGACGATCCGGTCGAACGCCGCAATGCCGGTGCCGATGGCGAGGAAATTGAAGGCCGTCATCGCCGCCATCCGTCCCGGGAATACGTCGGCCTCGCTCGTCACCACTTCCGGGAGCAGCCAGCGATCCACTCCCAGGGTAAGGCCGCCGAGGTACTCCAACAAGACAATCCCGGAAAATCCGGCCACCACCGCGCCGAGCATCCGGCCAACGAGGACGCCGCGCCCCTTCTGCCCCGCGAACAACAACGCGATGCCGGAGAGCGAGAATCCGGCTGCCGTCATCGGCTCCATAACGACGAAACCGCGGATGCCGGATTTCAGGATTTCAATGTCCAGCCACCAACCGACCGTCACGGAAACGGCGGCCGCGAGCACCAGTGCGGCGAGCGCCCGCGCCACGATGGCGGCGACTTTGAAAAACTGATCTTGCGAATTCTCCGCAGTCCCCACGGCGCGGCCTCCGGTGATGCGTCAAAAATCCGGCAGTACGCCGACCTGATGATTTCGTCAGATTCTACCGGTCGCGCCGCTTCTTGGGTGGATTCCTGGCGGCCGCCAACTCCGCAGCCCGCATCAGCGCCCGCGCCTTGCTCATGGTCTCGTCCCACTCGGCCGCGGGCTTTGAGTCGGCCACGATGCCGGCACCGGCCTGCACGTGCACCTGCCCGTCCTTGATGACGGCGGTACGAATGGCGATGGCCATGTCCATGTTGCCGTCCCCGGATAGATAGCCAACCGCCCCGCCGTAAATTCCGCGCTTCACCGGCTCCAGCTCGTCAATGATCTGCATCGCGCGTACCTTTGGCGCCCCCGTCAGAGTGCCCGTCGGAAACGTCGCCGCGAGCGCGTCCAGCGCATCCAGGCCGGGACGCAACTTCCCACTCACGTTCGACACGATGTGCATGACGTGCGAGTAACGCTCGATCAGCATTTTTTCGGTGAGCTTCACGCTACCCACCTGCGCCACCCGGCCAACGTCATTGCGGCCGAGGTCAATCAGCATCAGGTGCTCGGCAATTTCCTTGGGGTCGGCCAACAGCTCGCGCTCCAGCGCCAGGTCCTGCTCGGGCGTGAGGCCGCGGCGTCGGGTACCGGCGATCGGCCTCACCGTGACTTCACCCTCCTCCGCGCGCACCAGGATTTCCGGCGAGGAGCCAACCACGTGGTGGTCGCCAAGATTGAGGTAGAACAGGTACGGCGAGGGATTCAGGCGACGGATGGCGCGATACAGTTCTATCGCCGGGGCGGAGTACGGCGCCGACAGCCGCTGCGACGGCACCACCTGCATGGCATCCCCCGCGGCGATGTAATCCTTGATCTTGTCGACCGCCTTGCAGAAGTCGCGGCGACTGAATCCGGACACGAATTTTCCGGCCGGCTTCCGGACCACAGGTCGTTGGCGAGGAACCGGGGCCCGCAGTCGCGCTTCCATCCGGTCCAGCGCCCGCTCGGCGCGCCGCCGGTCCGCCGGCGATTTTGGGTCGGCATGGGCGCAGAGGGTGACCGTCGCGCGCAGGTTGTCGAATACCACCAGCTGGTCCGAGCGCATCAGCAAGATGTCCGGCAGGTCCAAGGGGTCGGGCTTGGCCGGACCCAGTTTCGGCTCGAAATAGCGCACACAGTCGTAACCAAAGTAGCCGACCAGTCCACCCGCCAGCCGCGGCAATCCAGGCTGGTGGCGAACGCGGAACCGCGCCGCATACTCGCGCAGCCAGGCGACGGGATCGTCAAGACGCGCGCGCTCGATCACGCGCCCCTTGGAAAAGACCTGCGCCTCGCGGCCCCGCACCCGCAGGACCTCGGGGCTGGGCAGCCCAATAAAGGAGTAGCGCCCGAAGCGTTCCCCGCCCTGCACCGATTCCAGCAGGTAGGTGTAGGGCGAATCGGCCAGCTTCAGGTAGGCACCGACCGGCGTGTCGAGGTCGCCCGACAATTCGCGGGTCAGCACAACGCGGTTGTAGCGGGTTCGTTTGGATTTCATGTTCGGAGACGGGTTGCGCCCCGGGCGGGGCATTCGGGCCGGATCAGCAAATGCCGGCGGTCACCATCGCCCATCGAACCGGGAGATCACGCGCGCACCTTCGCCAGTTCCGCCCGCATCGCCGCCACCGTCGCCGGGTAGTCCCCGGTGCCAAATATCGCGGAGCCGGCGACGAAGGTGTCGGCCCCGGCACGCGCGATCTCGGCGATGTTGTCGGCCTTCACGCCGCCGTCGATTTCCAGGCGGATGTCGCGTCCCGAGGCATCAATCAGCTTGCGCGCCTCGGCCAGCTTGGCCAGCGCCGAGGGAATAAAGCTTTGCCCGCCGAATCCCGGGTTCACCGACATAATCAGGATCATGTCGACCTTGTCCATGACGTAGGACAGGCAGTCCAGCGGCGTGCCCGGATTGAACACCAGCCCCGCCTGACAGCCGGCGGCCTTGATCGCCTGCAGGCTGCGGTCGACGTGACGGGTGGCCTCGGGGTGGAAGGTAATGATGTTGGCGCCCGCCTTGGCGAAAGCCTGCGCCAGCGCATCCACCGGCTCGACCATCAGGTGCACGTCCAGCGTCGCCTTGATGCCGTGCTTGCGCAGGGACTCGCACACCACCGGACCGAAGGTCAGGTTCGGAACGTAGTGGTTGTCCATCACGTCGAAGTGGATAAGGTCGGCCCCGGCCGCCAGCACCGCCTCGACCTCCGCGCCCAGCCGTGCGAGGTCCGCCGACAGGATGCTCGGGGCGATCCAGAAGGGTTTGCGTTTTACGCTCATCGATTTTCCCGGGAAGCCTGCGCGGATTCAGCTGTACTCAGTATCGGCTGAAATTCGTCGCGCCCCTTGGCAGCGCGCAACGGACTGGTGCCAATTATTCCAGAAGCCGGGCATCGCTGGACGCCTGCACGCCGCTTGCCTACAGTGGCTCCCCGAACCCGGAGCACCCCATGGGGACCGCTTTGCTGTTGCACACCCTCGCCGCGACCGTCTGGGTCGGCGGCATGTTCTTCGTGCTGGTGTGCCTGCGCCCCGCCGCCGCCGCGCTCGAGCCGGCCGACCGCGTCCGCTTGATGACGGGGGCAATGCAGCGCTTCTTCCCTTGGGTGCTGGCCTCGATGCTGGTCCTGCTGGTCACCGGACTGTGGATGGTGTTGGCGGTATTGGGCGGCTTCCGCACCGCCGGCCTTCACGTCCACATCATGTTCGGGCTCGGGATCGTGATGATATTGCTGGGGCTGCACGCCTACGTCGCGCCGTTTCGGCGCCTGCGCCAGCGGAGTGCCGGGGGCCACTGGGCCGACGCTGGCCGGAATCTCCAGCAGCTGCGCCTGTTCATCACGATCAACTTGGTTCTCGGGTTGACGGTAGTGGCCGTCGCCAGCGGCGGTCGCTACTTTTTTCGCTGATGGGTACTCCACTGCTGGAAGCGACGCTGACCAGCGTGCCGCGCGTGCACCGCGGCAAGGTCCGCGACATCTATGCGCTGGGAGACCGGCACCTGCTGATGGTCGCCACCGACCGCCTGTCGGCATTTGACGTGATCCTGCCGCAGCCGATTCCCGGCAAGGGCGCGGTATTGACCGCCGTCACCGAATTCTGGATGCAGCGCTTCGCGGACCTGGTGCCGAACCACTCCGCGCCCGAAGTGAAGCTTGAGACCTGGCTGACTCCGGCGGAGGTCGCGCAATGCCGGGGGCGCTCAGTGGCGGTCAAGCGACTCAAGGCCCTGCCGGTTGAGGCCGTGGTCCGCGGCTACCTGATCGGCTCGGGCTGGAAGGACTACCAGAGGACAGGACAGGTTTGCGGCATTCCCCTGCCGGCCGGACTGCGGCAGGCGCAGAAACTGCCGCAGCCAATCTTCACGCCGGCCGACAAGGCGCCGGTCGGCCAACACGACGAGAACATCTCCTTCGCCGAGGTCGAGCAGAGAATCGGTCCGGCGTTGGCGGCACGCATGCGCGATACCAGCCTGCGGCTCTATGCGGAAGCCGCCGAGTACGCCGGTGGCCGTGGAATCCTGATTGCCGACACCAAGTTCGAGTTTGGCGTCGACGAGCAGGGCACTCTGCACCTGATCGACGAGGTCCTGACTCCGGATTCATCGCGGTTCTGGCCGGCGGCC
>JANNAK010000014.1:0-4683 GCA_031384195.1 Gammaproteobacteria bacterium | reverse complement strand
GGACGCTCCCCTTTGAGCAAAGTGGCAAAGGAACGATCAAAAGGGACGCTCCCCTTTGAACAGAGTGGCATTCCAATGGCAAAGACACGTCGCGACAATGGGGAACGTCCCCATTGCAGGTGTTGCCTGTGGCCCGAACCGCGCGGCGCGTATTTCCGAGCATTCCGCACCACGTCGTGCAGCGCGGGAACCGCCGCGGGCAAGTCTTTTTTGGCGACCACGACCGTCGTAGCTACCTTGACTCGCTGAAGGAAATCTGCGGGCAATTCGAAGTGCAGGTGCTGGCCTATTGCCTGATGTCCAATCACGTTCACTTGATTGTCGTGCCGCCGACCGAAAAGGCGTTCGAGCACGTCTTTCGTCGACTCAGTACCCGGCATGCTCAGCGGATCAACCGATTGAGGCAACTGAGCGGGCATGTTTGGCAGGGCAGGTACTTTTCCTCGCCACTGGATGAGGCCTATCTCTGGAATGCGCTGCGGTATGTGGAGCGCAATCCGGTGCGCGCCGGGATTGTGGCGAGGGCGGACCACTACCCCTGGTCGAGCGCGCCAGCGCACTGCGGCCGCCGGACGGACGAACTATTGACGACCGAGCCTGATTGGCTCGAGTTCGTGGGCCAGGTTGCCGACTGGGCCGCCTGGCTGTCGGAGGAAGATTCCCCAGCGATACTTGAAGTCCTGCGGACGAACAGCAGGCGCAACCAGCCCTGTGGCTCCGATTCCTTCGTCGCCGAGCTGGAACGCCGCGCGGGGGTACCGCTTCGCGAGCGTCCACGTGGTGGGTCCCGCAAGCGCAGCGGGGGGACTTCAAAGGGGACTTCAAAGGGGACGCTCCCCTTTGAAGTGCCTGTGAAGTTCAATGGGGAGCGTCCCCTTTGAAGTGAATGGGGAGCGTCCCCTTTGAAGTGAATGGGGAGCGTCCCCTTTGAATATACTGCCGCGCATATGGCCAACCAAAAACGCGCCCTGGTCACGGGCATCACCGGACAGGACGGCTCGTATCTGGCCGAATTCCTGATCAAGAAGGGCTACCAGGTCCACGGCGTGAAGCGCCGCACCTCGCTGTTCAACACCGCCCGCATCGACCATCTGTACCAGGACCCGCAGCTGCCCAAGCGGCAGCTGATCCTGCATCACGGCGACATGACCGATTCGTCGAGCCTCACGCGCATCGTGCAGGAAGTGCAGCCGGACGAGATTTACAACCTGGCCGCGCAGTCGCACGTCGCGGTTTCGTTCGAGGAGCCCGAGTACACCGCCGACAGCGACGCGATCGGCCCGCTGCGACTGCTCGAGGCGATCCGCATCTTGAAGTTGCAGGACAGGACCCGCTTTTATCAGGCCGGCACCTCGGAGATGTACGGACAGGTGCAGGAGACGCCGCAGCGCGAATCCACGCCGTTCTACCCGCGCTCGCCTTATGGCGTCGCGAAACTCTACGGCCACTGGATCACGATCAATTACCGCGAGGCCTACGGCTTCTTCGCCGCCAACGGCATCCTGTTCAACCACGAGTCGCCGGTTCGCGGCGAGACCTTCGTCACGCGCAAGGTGACGCGCGCGCTGACGCGCATCGCGCTGGGCATGGAGTCCTGCCTGTACCTGGGCAACATCGACTCGAAGCGCGACTGGGGCCATGCGCGCGATTACGTCGAGGCGATGTGGAAAATCCTGCAGCAGCCCAAGCCCGACGATTACGTGATCGCGACCGGCAAGCAGTACAGCGTGCGCACTTTCGTTGACCGGGTCGCGCGCGAACTGGGCATGACGCTGGAATGGTCCGGGCGCGGCGTGAAAGAACGCGCGGTGGTGGCCAAGGTGCGGCGCGGCGTTTCCATCAAGCCGGGCACCACCGTGGTGCGGATTGACCCGCGCTACTTCCGTCTGACGGAAGTCGAAACCCTGCTCGGCGATGCCAGCAAGGCGCGCAAGAAGCTGGGCTGGAAGCCGAAGGTGGACTTCGGCGCGCTGGTCAAGGAAATGGTCGCGTCCGACATGAGCCTCGCCCGCCGCGACGCGATGCTGGTCGGCGCCGGCCACGCCGTTGACCGTGACCGATCTTAGCCACGCGAGCCCCACTCAACGGGGACGCTCCCCATTGACGCTCAAAGGACGATCAAAGGGGACGCTCCCCATTGACGTTCAAAGGGGACGCTCCCCTTTGAGCATTGTGAGCAACGGGGAGCAAAGGGGAACGTCCCCTTTGAACTCCATTGAACCCAAAGGGGAACGTCCCCTTTGAAAGCGCGCGCTGTTTTTGTGGCGGGGCATCGGGGGATGGTCGGATCGGCCATCGTCCGGGCGCTGACGGCGGCGGGGCACACGAACGTCCTCACCCGGACCAGCCAGCAGCTGGACTTGCGCGACCCGGCCGCGGTGCGGCGCTTTTTCAGGCGCTGCAAGCCGGACTACGTGGTGCTGGCCGCGGCCAAGGTCGGCGGCATCGTCGCCAATAACACCTATCGCGCGGACTTCATCGCCGACAACCTGGCGATCCAGACCGCGGTGATCCGCGAGACGCACGCGGCGGGCATCCAGGACCTGCTGTTCCTGGGCTCCAGCTGCATCTACCCGCGGATGGCGCCGCAGCCGCTGAAGGAATCCTCGCTGCTGACCGGGCCGCTGGAGGAGACCAACCGGCCGTATGCGATCGCCAAGATCGCCGGCATCGAGATGTGCGATGCCTACCGCCGACAGTACGGCCGCGACTACCGCGCGGCGATGCCGACCAATCTCTACGGCCCCGGCGACAACTACGACCTGAAGACCAGCCACGTCATTCCGGCGCTGCTGCGCAAGTTCACCGGGGCGGTGACGCGCGGCGACAAGACCGTGACGGTCTGGGGCAGCGGCAAGCCGCGGCGCGAGTTCCTGCACGTGGATGACCTCGCCGAGGCCTGCCTGTTCCTGATGCAGCTGCCGCGCGCCAAGTGGGACCGCGCCACCTCCGGCGGCGGACCGTTCATCAACGTCGGCTGCGGCAAGGACCAGACCATCGCCGAACTCGCGCGCCTGATCGCCGACATCAGCGGCTTCAAGGGCAAGCTGGTGTTCGACCGGACCAAGCCCGACGGCACCCCGCGCAAGCTGATGGACGTCTCCCGCCTGCGCAAGCTCGGCTGGCGACCGCGCATCTCCCTGCAACACGGGTTAGCCCTGGTCAAAGGGGACGTTCCCCTTTGAAGCTTTGGTTAATGGTGGTCAATGGTGTTCAAAGGGGACGCTCCCCTTTGAACCAGCATTGAAGCGTCAAAGGGGAGCGTCCCCATTGAACCTTTTTCGTCAAAGGGGAGCGTCCCCTTTGACTTTGACCTGAGGACGTTCCCCTAAGTCGTTTGGACGATGCCCCGGGGGCAGGGCTCATAAATAGTGTCGGACACTATTTTCAGTGTGGAAGGGACAGTTCATGACCGCCAAGAACGTGACCGCCGAATCGCTGGTCCAGCGCGCCCGCGCGATGGTGCCGGTGCTGGCCGAACGCGCCGCCAAGGCCGAGGCTGCCCGCTCGGTGCCGCCGGAGACGATCGCCGACCTGCAAGCCGCCGGATTCTTCCGCGTGCTGCAGCCCAGGAAGTACGGCGGCTACGAGATGGATCCGCAGGTGTTCTACGACATCGTCATGACCCTGGCCGAGGGCTGCATGTCCACCGCCTGGTGCTACGGCGTGATCGGCGTGCACAACTGGCAGATCGCGCTGTTCGATCCCAAGGCCGCCGAGGACGTGTTCGGCAAGGACGACACAACGCTGATCGCCTCCACCTATATGCCCAAGGGCCAGGTCACCCCGGTCGAGGGCGGCTTCAAGTTCAGCGGCCGCTGGGGATTCTCATCCGGCATCGACCACGCGCAGTGGGTGTTCCTGGGCGGGCTGATTTTTGATCCGGACAAGAAGGCGCCGCCGGAATACCGCACCTTCCTGCTGCCGAAGCAGGATTTCGAGATCGTCGACACCTGGCACGTGATGGGCCTGAAGGCCACCGGCAGCAAGGACGTGGTGGTGAAGGACTGTTTCGTGCCGGAGTACCGCACGCACAAAGCCTCCGACGGTTTCATGGGCACCAACCCGGGCCGCCACACCTTCACCGCGCCGCTATACAAGCTGCCGTTCGGGCAGATTTTCGTACGCGCGGTGTCCACCGCCGCGATCGGCGCGCTGCAGGGCGCGGTCAACGCCTACAAGGACTGGGGCAAGGCCTGGATGGGCAACATGGGCGTCAAAACTGCCGAGCAGGGACCGGCGCAGTTCGCGGTCGCCGACTCGCTGGTCGCCATCGACGAGATGAAGCTGGTGCTGAATCGCAACTTCGCCGAGCTGATGGAGAAAGCGCGCGCCGGCCAGCCGTTGGATACCAATGACCGGCTGCACTACCGCTACCAGGCGGCGCAGGTGGTCGATCGCTGCGCCAAGCACGCCTGGCAAGTGCTGTCGGCTTGCGGCGGCCGCGGAATCTTCACCGACTTTCCGGTCGGCCGGCAGTTTCTCGACATTTGCGCTGCCCGCGCGCACTACGCCAACAACCCGGACATCTTTGGCCGCAATTACGGCGGCGTGATGCTAGGCCGCGACAACACCGATTTCTTCATCTAACCCGTCAATGGCCCTGTCAATGGGGACGCTCCCCTTTGAACCAAATAGTCAATGGGGACGCTCCCCATTGACGCTTTAATGCTCGTTCAAAGG
>JANNAK010000246.1:0-1744 GCA_031384195.1 Gammaproteobacteria bacterium | reverse complement strand
CGCCGCGGCGGTCGCCGACCCGCCCCAAGGCGGGTCGGCCGCTGCTTCCAGGTTCAGGATTCCGGCTGACTTCATGCTCCTGCCTGAGGCCCTGGCGGCCAGCCCCGCGTTCCTGGTCGGGGCGACCCTGTTGCTGGGCCTGTGCGTCGGCAGCTTCCTCAATGTTGTCGGTTACCGCCTTCCCCGGATGATGGATCGGGATTGGCGCCAGGAGTGTCGCTTGCTGCTCGAGCTTCCGGAGGAGGCGAAGCCCGAGCCGATGAGCCTGTGGACGCCACGCTCGCGCTGCCCCGGCTGCGCAACCGAAATCCGGGCGTGGCACAACATTCCCGTGTTCGGATGGCTCTGGCTGCGCGGGCGCTGCGCCATCTGCTCCGCACCGATCTCGATCCAGTACCCGATCGTCGAACTCCTGACCGGCCTGCTCAGCGCCGCCTGCGCCTGGCGCTTCGGCTGGTCGGCCGGTCTGGCCGCCGCGCTGCTGCTGACCTGGGCGCTGGTCGCGCTGACGGTCATCGATCTGCACACCATGTTGTTGCCCGACAACATCACCCTGCCGCTGATGTGGCTGGGACTGTTGTTGAGCCTGGCAACGGTTTTCGTCGGCCCCACCGCCAGCATCGTTGGCGCGGCCGCAGGCTACCTCAGCTTGTGGGCGGTCTATCACCTGTTTCGGCTGCTAACCGGCAAGGAAGGCATGGGCTATGGCGACTTCAAGTTGCTGGCCGCGCTGGGCGCGTGGTTTGGCTGGCAGGCCCTGCCCTTCATCATCCTGGTGTCGTCGCTGGTGGGCGCGGTGATCGGCATCGGCCTGATTGTTTTCCGGGGCCACGACCGGAACCTGCCGATTCCATTCGGGCCTTACCTTGCGATCGCCGGCTGGATCATGTTGATGTGGGGCCGCGAGGCCATGGTGATTTGGGCGACCGTCACGAGGACGTGATGGCCGTCTTGACCATTGGCCTGACCGGCGGAATCGCCAGTGGCAAATCCTGTGTCTCGGACACCCTGGTTCGGCTGGGCGTGCCGGTGCTGGACGGCGATCACGCCGCACGCGCGGTAGTGGCCCCAGGACAACCCGCGCTGGACGAGATTTTCGCGGCGTTTGGCACTGATTTCCGGCTACCAAACGGGCAGCTGGACCGACGCCGGATGCGGGAGCGGGTGTTTTCCGATTCCGACCACCGGCACCGGCTGGAAGAAATCACCCACCCGCGAATTCGCCAATACCTGCTCGACTGGCGCGATCGGCAAGTGGCCCCCTACTGCGTGCTTGCAGTGCCCATCCTGATTGAATCGGGACTGGATGCGCTGGTCGACCGCATCCTGCTGGTCGACACGCCCGAGGCCCTGCAGCTGCAACGCCTCCAGGCCCGTGACGGCATCAGTCCCGAACTGGCGCGACAGATGCTCGATGCCCAGGCCACCCGGAAACAGCGCTTGGCCCGCGCTGACGACATCCTGCAAAACAACGGCGACCTGGCCAGCCTCGCGGCGGCGACCGAGCGGCTGCATGCGACTTACCTCGACCTTGCCCGCTCCCGCCAGGGTGTCTCTGGCGGCAGTCGAGTTGTCTGAGGGCGATTTGCCGTGACGCGCTGGCAGGGTTGAGAATACCGCGCGTGATGCCGCCGGAAACTTCGTCGAGCGTGGTCTATGAGCAACCGCTCAACGAGCGGGTGCGGACGCTGCTTCGCCTCGAGTTCCTGTTCGGACAATTGCACCACCACCGGTCTGACACCAG
>JANNAK010000077.1:0-3048 GCA_031384195.1 Gammaproteobacteria bacterium | reverse complement strand
CCGCCTGCCTCGCCGCCGGCCGTTCCGCAGACGCGGCCAGGATCGTGGCGGTCAGCAAGAAAATGGGCGTCCCGGCGCTGGCCGAGGCGCTGGCCGCCGGGCAGCACGAGTTTGGCGAAAGCTATGTCCAGGAAGCGCTGCCAAAAATTGCCGCCCTGCCCCGGGATCGGGTGCTCTGGCACTTCATTGGCCCGGTCCAAAGCAACAAGACTGCCGAGCTCGCCATCCACTTCGACTGGGTCCACGGCGTGGATCGCGAGAAGGTGGCCCGGCGCTTGTCCGAACGGCGCCCGGCCGACCTCGCGCCATTGAACGTCTGCGTGCAGGTCAATGTCTCGGGCGAGGCAACAAAGGCTGGCGTCGTTCCGGGAGACGCCGCCGCGCTCTGCCACCGCGTCGCAGCCCTGCCCCGGCTGCGATTGCGGGGACTGATGGCGATCCCGGCCCCGGCCGGCGACGGCGATTCCCGTGCGCCGTATCGGGTGCTGCGACGACTCTACGAGGAACTGCGCGGCACCGGCCTGCAACTGGATACACTATCGGCCGGCATGTCGGACGATTTCGAAGCCGCCATTGCCGAGGGCTCCACCCTGGTGCGCATCGGCACCGCCATTTTTGGAAAGCGACCCGCATGAGCCAGGATCAGCCCCACGACCAAGCCCAGGACAAGGCCAAGAAAGGCGCGGCCGAAGCGGCCCTCAAGCACATCGTACCCGGCGACGTCTTGGGCGTCGGCACAGGCTCCACAGTAAATTTCTTCATCGACCTGCTGGCCAGCCGCAAGGCTGAAATTCCCGGCGCAGTCTCGAGCTCCGAGGCCAGCACCGCGCGATTGCAGGCGGCCGGCATCCCGGTCCTGGAACTCAACAGCACCGGCACCCTGTCGGTCTACGTCGACGGCGCCGACGAGGCCAATCAGCACCTGCAATTGATCAAGGGCGGCGGCGGCGCGCTGACCCGCGAAAAGATTGTCGCCGCCGCCAGTCGCCGGTTCGTCTGCATGGTGGACGAATCCAAGCTGGTTCCGCGCCTTGGAAAATTCCCGCTGCCGGTCGAGGTGATCCCGATGGCGCGCAGCTATGTCGGTCGCGAACTGGTACGGCTGGGTGGCCAACCCGTCCTGCGCGAGAACTTCAGGACCGACAATGGCAACCTCATCCTCGACGTCCGCAACCTCGACATCACCGACCCGCCCAGACTCGAACAGGCTATCGGCGCGCTGGCGGGCGTGGTCTGCGTCGGGCTGTTTGCCCTTCGCCCCGCCGACCTGCTCATCATTGGCTCCCCGTCCGGCACGCGCGAACTGCGCGCCGGCTCCCGTTGAACCCGGAGAATTCCCGCATGAAAAACCAAGCACGAATACTGGTGTTGCTCGCGACACTGGCGATCGCATCGCACGCCACCGCCGAGGACCAGGCCGCCCCGCCCGGCAACCTGATGAAAAAGGCCACCCAGTCCCAGGCCAGCAAGAACCTGTCCGCCAAGGCCCTCTCCAAAATCGGCATGGACGTGACGCCCTCGGCGCCCGGCGCCCGGGTGTATCTCATCGAGCCCAAGGACAAGGCCGAGGTAAACAGCCCGGTCAAGGTGGTCTTTGGCCTTGCGGGCATGGGCATCGCGCCGGCCGGCACCCAGATCGAAAACACCGGCCACCACCACTTGCTGATCGACAACCCGGAGTACGACCCCAACGCGCCACTGCCGGTCTCCGAGCAGATCCAGCACTTCGGCAAGGGACAAACCGAGACCACCGTGACGCTGAAGCCCGGCAAGCACACCCTGCAAATCGTCCTCGGCGACTGGAAGCACCAGCCGCACAACCCGCCCCTGGTGTCGGACCTGGTTACCATCACCGTCAAGTAGCCAGCTTGGTTCCCGCATGAAGATCAAGGACGGCGTTTTTCTCATCTCGGGCGGCGCTTCCGGCCTGGGTGCGGCCACCGCCCGCTACCTCGCAGGCCTCGGCGGCAAAGTCGTCCTTGCCGACCTCAACGAGGCAGCGGGACGGGAATTAGCCAGCGAACTTGCGGGCGTATTTGTCCGCACCGATGTCGCGCTGGAGGCCGACGCCAGAGCTGCCGTTGCCGCAGCGGCGGCACTTGGTGCCCTGCGCGGGCTGGTCTGCTGCGCCGGCGTGGCAACGCCGGGAAAAGTGCTGGGAAAGGATGGCCCACTGTCGCTGGAGGCGTTTGAGCGGGTCATCCGCATCAACCTCGTGGGCACTTTCAACCTGATCCGCCTGGCGGCCGAATTGATGTCGAAACAGGAGCCCAATGCCGACGGCGAACGCGGCGTGGTGGTGAACACCGCCTCGGTCGCGGCCTTTGACGGCCAGATCGGCCAGCCCGCCTATGCCGCGTCAAAAGCCGGGGTGGTCGGGATGACCCTGCCGCTGGCGCGCGAACTGGCGCGCCACGGAATCCGGGTGATGACCATTGCACCCGGGATTTTCGAGACTCCGATGATGGCGGGGCTACCGAAGGAAGTGCAGGAGTCGCTAGGCAAGGGCGTGCCCTTTCCGCCCCGGCTCGGCCGACCAGCCGAATACGCGCAGTTAGTCCAGGCGATCGTTGAAAACCCGATGCTCAACGGCGAGACCATCCGCCTCGACGGCGCCCTGCGGATGGCGCCGAAGTAAAACGTAGCGCCCGTCCACCATGACATTGCCCTTGTAGAGCTTGACCCGCACCGTTCCGTTCACGTGTTTCTGCGAGGCATCAATCGCCGCTTGGAGCACTTTGCGCTCGGGACTCCACCAGTAGCCGTTGTAGACCAGGCTGGCGTAGCGCGGCATCCATTCGTCCTTGAGGTGCGCCACTTCGCGATCCAGAGTCAGTGACTCGATCGCGCGGTGCGCCTTCAGCAGGATGGTGCCGCCGGGCGTCTCGTAGCAGCCGCGCGACTTCATGCCGACATAGCGGTTCTCGACCATGCTGCGCTATCCTTCCAGCCCGTGAGGCCAAGTCCGTCATGGCGAAAGGCAGGATACCCGGAAAATTGAACACGCCGAAAACGCGCGCCGGCAAGCCGCGTGTACGAACTCCACCC
>JANNAK010000211.1:0-30524 GCA_031384195.1 Gammaproteobacteria bacterium | reverse complement strand
GGCAGCATCCAGCGCGTCGGAAATCGGGTGCGCGTCACCGCCCAGCTCATCGAAGTCGCCACCGATCGTCATTTGTGGGCAGAGGCGTATGACCGGGACCTGTCAGACATCTTTGCCATCCAGAGCGATGTCGCGGTACAGGTGGCCGGAGCGGTGCAGGCTCGGATCTCGACCGATGAGAAAGCCAGACTCGCAACGAAACCGACTTCCAATGAAAAGGCGTACGACCTCTATCTGCGCGCGATGGATTTCTGGCGCCGCAACGGCGCTGCCCGGGACAATCTGGTGCAAATGCAGCCCTTGCTGGAGCAAGCGATTTCACTGGATCCGCAGTTCGCGCTCGCCCATGCGCAATTGGCGCGCGTTCACGTCCGCATGTACTGGCTGGCCTACGATCCGGATCCTGCTCGACTCGATAAGGCTCGGCGTGCGGCCGAGACCGCCCTACAACTTCAGCCCTTGCTACCCGAGTCACACCTGGCAATGGGCGTCCACCATTATGCCGGCGGGGACTTTGAGGGTGCGCTGCGGGAATACAAGGAAGCATTGAGCCGCCGCCCCAACTCGGCAGAACTACACAGCTCCATCGCCAATGCCCTGCGCCAGCTGTCCCGTTGGGACGAAGCGTTGATGAGCCTGAACAAGGCGGTAGAGCTGGATCCGCGTAATTTCGGCGAGGTTTCAAACCTGGCCGGGCTGTACCGGGGTTTGCGTCGTTATCGCGAAGCCGAACCGCTGTACCTGCGCGAGGTGGCTCTTGCCCCGGATGATGTTTTCGCGAAGCTCGATCACGCCTGGTTATTCGTTGACTGGCGGGGCGACCTAGAACCACTTAAGGAGGCGCTGGCCGAAGTTCCAGCGGGCATCGATCCCAATAACCTGGTCTCCTACAGCCGCCTGCTAGTCGCCATGCTCGAGGAGCGGCATTCAGATGCAGCCCGGTTGCTCGAGGCGTATCCGGGCGACTGGTTACCGGGAGCGGGAGGCACAGGACGGGAGCCCAAGGACCTGATGCTGGGATGGGTCTACAGAGCCAGCGGCGACTTCAAGCGGGCTCGAGGCTACTTTCAGCATGCGCGGGAACTCCTGCTTGAGGAACTGCGGCGCCGCCCCGACAGCGCCGGCGAGTATGCCTATGTGGCGATTGCGCACGCCGCGTTGGGCGATCGGGAAGCCGCGCTGCGCGCGGTGCAGGAGGCGCGCCGGCTAGCTGCGGGCTCCGGCACCACGACCGCCGTGCTGGGTGCCTACTTCGCCAGCACCTACGTGATGCTTGACGAACTGGATCTCGCGATAGACGAGTTGGAGGCTGCGCTGAAGTTGCCCTATTCACTCTCGGCCCACTTCATCCGCCTGGAGCCGGCGTATCGCCCGCTGCGCGGCCATCCACGCTTCGAGAAACTGATCTCGGATAACCTGCCGCGCGACTGACCGGTCCAGTTACAGCGCCGGCTGCGGCGCGGCCTGTCGGTCCAGACCTCCGGCCATGCGCTCGACGATGTCCCGGGCTTGCGAATCCCGTGCGATTTGTTCGGCCATGAATGTAATCATCGGCTCGGCAATTCGGCAGTGCAATTCGGCCGCCGGATCTCGAAATCGCTCGCTGGGCGGCGCCTCGACCATCGGGATGCGCGTACAGGCGTCACCGTAACGGCACGACAGACAAATGCGGCCCCTTTCCTCTCGCGCCCGGTTCAGGCGCTGCCGCCCCTCGGACGACAGTATGTCGTCGATGCCCTGCGCAAAAACATTGCCAAGGCAATACTCCTGAACGTAGGCGTCGGAATAGTTGTAGACATCGCCATTTGTATTGACGATCAAGGTCCACTCCATTTCGGTCGGGTCGTAAACCGGGGCCGGTTCGCCACGGATGACATTCACCGCCGCCAGCAGGTAATCCCACAGGGGATAAACCAGGATTGGCGGATCCGGTGACGCAAGCTGCTCAAGCGCCACCGCCTTGAACGCGGCCAGGACCTGCTCTGGACGCAGCAGCAGGTCCGCCATTCGCGCCGGCGCCTCCAGCATGCTGAACCCCGGCAATATCCGGTAATTCAGCCCGAGTTCCGAAAAAAACCGGAACGACTCCACTGCGCGATTGACGTTTTGCGCGTGCAGGACACCGATGGCGCCGACGCCCAGGCGTTGCGCGGCGCCGGAGTCGAACAGGGCTTGCAGGTTGCGCAAAACCCGGTCCCGCGAATCGCGACCGCTGCCGTCCACCCTTTGTTCCCCGAACGCGTCCACTGAAACGCTCAAGCTGATCTTGAGCTCCTCAAGCAACTCCAGTCGGCCCCTGGGAATTGCGTAGAGGTTGGTTTGCAGTGCGTTGCGGTAGGGAATTCCATCCGCCCCAAAATGCCGCTCCTGCAAGGCTATCAGCGCCCGCAGGTAGGCCTCGGGCAATAACAGCGGCTCGCCGCCGTGCAGGGAGAAAAGCAGCGGCGCGGTCCAGGCAGAGTTTCTGTAGCGCGCAGCGAGGCTTTCGAAAAACCGCTCGAGTCCGGGCAGCGGCATCCTCTCGCGCAGTCCCAGCTCGTCGTACTCGTAACAGTAGACGCAGCGCAGATTGCACAGCTTGCTGAGCTTGAGGACAACATCAATCTGCGGCGCCGGCCGCGCTCGAACCGGGTGCCGGGACGAAACCTGTCCCGGACCCGGTTTTCGTTTGGGCAGGACTAGCGCGCCTTGGTGGTTCTTCGCAGCGCCTTTTCCACGTCCGGCGCCTTGTCTGTTCGAGGCGGCTTGCAAACAATCTGCAACCACGGCCCTCCCGGAATCGAAATGTCTCCGGCGCCCAGGCTACGACCGATCAATTGAAGCGCCCTGATCAAGCCGTTGCTGCTTGAACTGATGCTGACGACGACAGTCTTGGAATCTCTCTTGGCCATTTTTGTCTCCGTGAACCTGTGGATACAGCCTCTCCCTGAGTATGGACCGGCATTTTTGCGCGTTGCCGATCCGTAACTTTCTTGCAGTGACTGTTGCCTCCCTAGCGCAGGAACCCTGACAGTCCGACGCGCAGGCCGGTTGTGGTGTCGTCGAAGCGGATTCCTTCGTACTTGCGGCTTGCCCTCTCGTGGTAAGCACTGATGTTCACCGACACGTTTTCTCCGGCGAACACCCGGGCCCCGAGCCAAACTTCATAGGCCGACCCCTTTATGGTCGTCGAGTCCCCGAACATCTCGAATTTCTCGCGCTGGTACCTCGCAGACAAACCCATGTAAGGCACGACGTTGCTTGGCGGTGAAGGCAGGTTCAGCGTGTAGAAGGGGCCCAAGCCGATAAACGTCTGCGAAACCGAGTCCTGCTTGAATTTTCCAAAGGCAGCCAGCCCGCCCCACTCGTGCCGATCGGTGACGCAGTAGCCCAGCTTGGCCAGTGCACTCGCTGAGTTGATGGAGGACTCGCCAAAGTCGCTGCTGAACTTGGTGCGGGAAATGTCGAGGCCCAACTCCAGTTCGCGGCTGCCGGCAGCGGTCAGGGCGCGAGCGCGGACGGGCGAGGTTGCAGCTGCGGCCACCGGGGCAACAGGCGGGGCTGGCAATGCAGGCGGCGCGGCTGGCACCGCTGGCGGCTCGGCGGGCGGCGGAGCTGGAATCGGGGCTGCTGGCGCGGCGGGAACCAATGCCGACTCCGGCAGCCAACCCTCCTTGCCGTCGACCCGGACATACCACCAGCTACCGGAGGAATTGTAGGAGTGGCTGACCAACTCAGCCTTGGCCCCGGCGGCAACCGGTGCCAGCACGTCGGAATCCGCCACCGGACGGGTCTGCAACATCGCGGCCGCTGGCAGCGGTACCGATTCGCCGGGCTGGAGCGCCGCCTGGGCACTCAGTGGCAGGGACACAAACAACAGAATTGCTGCACGCAATGCGCTCTTGATCATTTGCTCTCCCCCCCGACCCAGTTCCCCGATAGGTCCGGCGTCCGCCGTCCCCGCTATTTCCGCTTGGAAATCACCGCGTAGTCGCGCGTCGCCGCGCCGGTGTACACCTGTCGCGGGCGGCCGATGCGCTGCGTCGGGTCGGCGGTCATCTCGATCCAGTGCGCGCACCAGCCAACGGTTCGGGCGATGGCGAACATCGGGGTGAACATGTTCACCGGGATGCCGAGCGCCTTGTAGATGATGCCCGAGTAGAAGTCGACGTTCGGGTAGAGCTTGCGCTCCTTGAAGTAGTCGTCGGAAAGCGCGATGCGCTCCAGTTCCAGCGCCAACTCCATCTGCGGGTCGTTTTCCTTGCCCAAGTGCTTGAGCACCTTGTGGCAGTGCTCGCGGATGATGGTCGCACGCGGGTCGAAGTTCTTGTAGACACGGTGGCCAAAGCCCATCAGGCGCACGCCGCTGTTCTTGTCCTTGACCTTGGCCATGAACTCCGGGACTTTCTTCGCGTCGCCGATGGAGTCGAGCATGCGCAGGACGGCTTCGTTGGCGCCGCCGTGGGCCGGGCCCCACAGGGCCGCGATCCCGGATGAAATCGCCGCGTACGGATTGCAGCCGGTGGAGCCAGCCAGGCGCACCGTGCTGGTGCTGGCGTTCTGCTCATGGTCGGCGTGCAGGATGAACAGCACGTCCAGCGCCTTGGCCGCGACCGGATCGACCTGGTAGGGCTCGGCCGGTACTGCAAACATCATGTACAGCAGGTTGCTGCAGTAATCGAGGTGGTTCTGCGGGTACATGTACGGCTGGCCAAAGTAGCGCTTGTACGACGAGGCCGCGATGGTCGGGATCTTGGCGATCATGCGCCGCGCAAAGATGTCGCGGTGCTGCGGATCACGGATGTTGGTGGTGTCGTGGTAGAACGCCGACAGCGAACCAACCACGCCGGTGAGCATGGCCATCGGATGGGCGTCGTAGCGAAAGCCATCAAAGAACCGCCGCAGCGACTCGTTGATCATGGTGTGCTTGCGGATAACGCTGTCGAACTCCTCCAGCTGCGTTTTGGTCGGCAGTTCACCGTAGAGGATCAGGTAGCAGACTTCGATGAAGCTGGATTTTTCGGCCAGCTGCTGCACGGGGTACCCGCGATACAGCAACACACCGGCGTCCCCATCAATGTAGGTGATCGCGCTCTTGGTCGAGCAGGTCGAGGTAAACCCCGGGTCGTAGGTAAAGACATCGGCCTTGTCATACACCTTGCCAACATCCAGCCCAACCGGCCCCAAGGTGCCCTTTACGGATGGCAGGTCGATTTTTTCGCCGGTGGCGTTGTTTAGCAGGCTGAAGGTCGCGTCGGCCATGCAATTCCCCTTGAGATTCACCGCGCGAACGCGCGGGGCCGGAGAGTATAGGCCCGATGCTGCGGGGCACTCAAACGCCAGGTCGATGCAGCGCCACTCCGGCCACCTGAAATAGCCGGCAGGCAAATCCCGGGCAAAAAAAGGCCGCGCAGTGCGCGGCCAGGTGTGCGGGAGAAACTCAGGCGCCGGCTTCGGCCTTTGGAGCAGCCGCGGCCTTCGAGGCGTAGCGCTTCTTGAACTTGTCGACGCGACCGCCGGTGTCCATCAGCTTGTGCTTGCCGGTGTAGTGCGGGTGGCAGACCGAGCAGACTTCGATGTGAAACACGTCCTTGGTCGCGGTCGAACGCGTGGCGAACTTGTTGCCACAGCTGCACTCGACCTTGATCTCTTTGTACTTCGGATGAACGTCAGCCTTCATGGAAATCTCGAAAATGGTTCGCGGGACGCGAAAAGGGCGCGCATTGTACCGGGCGACAGCCGCAGGGGCTACCCCTACCAGACTTAGTCATTTTCCCTTTCAACATCAACGGCATAGCCGCCCTCCGTATCCACCCGCAGTCGCACCAGCATCGGCTGGCAGCACACCGGGCAGTCTTCGGTGTACTGCTGCGAGCCGGCCGACAGGTCCAGGCTGAGGGCGATGGTCTCCCAGCAGAACGGGCACTGGGCCTCGGCTTCCTCGATCACGGCAGGAACAAGCCGACCAGCTGGTTCAGCAAGGCGCGTCCGCGCTCACTGGCCTGCAGTCGCTCCCGGTCTGGCGCCAGCCAGTCCCGCCGGCGGGCTTCGGCCAGCGGCGTGGCCAGCATCGTCGCGGCCTGACCGGTGCGACGTTCAAACTGCTGCAGGGGCTGGCCGTCATTTAGTCGCAGCACGTTCATGGCGTACTCAAACGGCAGCTCGGAGGACGCAATGCACCGGTCGTCCTGCACCGCCTTGGCCGTCCCGGCCGACTCCTGGTAGGTGCGGGGATGCTTATGCCGCGCCCGACGGGTAATGCCCCCCGGGCCGCTCAATTTGCCGTGCGCGCCGGCGCCGATGCCCAGGTAATCGCCATATTCCCAGTAGTTCCGGTTGTGGCGGCATTGCCGGCCGTCGCGCGCATAGGCCGACACTTCGTACTGTGCAAAGCCCTGATCCGCCAGCAACTGCTGGCCATGTTCCTGCATCGACCAGGCGATTTCGGCATCCGGCAGCGGCGGCGGGCGGGCGTGGAATTCGGTATTGGGCTCCAGCGTCAGGTGATAGTAAGAAAGGTGCTCGGGCGACAGCGCCAACACCTGTTCCAAGTCAGCCTCGGCTTCGGCCAGCGTCTGCTGCGGCAGGGCGTACATCAGGTCCAGATTGATGTTGTCGAAGCCGGCCGCACGGGCCAGGTCCACCGCACGGCGCGCTTCGTCCGGGTCGTGGATCCGACCCAAGGCCTTCAGGTGTGCGGCGTTCAGGCTTTGCACGCCGATGGACAGGCGGTTCACGCCGCCGTCGCGGTAGCCGTGGAAATTGGCCCCGTCGGCAGTGCCGGGGTTGGCCTCCAGGGTGATCTCGATGCCCGGCTCAAACGGAACCAGGCGCTCGACCGACTCCAGCAACCGGCCAATGCCCTGGCCGGAGAACAGACTGGGGGTGCCGCCGCCCATGAAGATGGACGTCAGCGGACGATTCACCGGGGCCACCGACAATTCGTACTCGAGGTCGCGTAGCAGCGCGTCAAGATATTGTTCCTCGGGCACCTCGCCGCGAAGGGCGTGCGAATTGAAGTCGCAGTACGGACATTTGCGCACGCACCAGGGGAAGTGCAGGTATAGCGACAGCGGAATGTCGGCCACGAGTACGCCCGGGGGTTCAGCCACGCAACAACTCCAGCAAGCGGGCGGCAGCGCGCGCGCGGTGCGACAGCCGATTTTTCACCGCGGGTTCCAGTTCCGCCGCCGACTTGCCGTGCTCCTCAACCCAGAACAGCGGGTCGTAGCCAAAGCCGCGCGCGCCACGCGGCGCCTCCAGGATCCGCCCGCACCAGCGGCCTTCGGCAATGACCGGTACGGGATCCGCCGGATGGCGCAAATAGGCGAGTACGCAGGCGTATCCCGCGCCGCGCTCGCGGGAGGGCTTGTCGGCCAGTGCCTGCAGCAATTTCTTGTTGTTGGCCGCGTCGTCGGCCTGCGGCCCGGCGTAGCGCGCCGAGTGCACGCCAGGAGCCCCGAGCAAGGCATCAACTTCGATGCCGGAATCGTCAGCGATTGCCGGCAAGCCCGAAACCTGCGCGGCATGGCGCGCTTTCAGCAACGCGTTTTCGATGAAGGTCGGTGCCGGCTCTTCGGCGGCCTCGTCGGTGAATTCCGAAACCAGGCGGAGCCGGAAGCCCAGCGGCTCGAGCAGGGCCTGCAGCTCGTCGAGTTTCTTGCGGTTGCGGCTGGCGAGTACGAGCTCGCGCATCTTCAGCCAGCCAGGGCCTTGCGTTGGGCTTCCAGCAGTTGCTGGATGCCGCTGCCGGCGAGGTCCAGCATGCTGTTCAGTTCCTCGCGGCGGAAGGCGTGACCTTCGGCCGTGCCCTGCACCTCTATGAATCCGCCGGCCTCGTTCATGACCACATTAAGGTCGGTTTCGGCGCCGGAGTCTTCGGTGTAGTCGAGGTCCAGTACCGGCGTGCCGTTGACAATGCCCACCGACACGGCCGCGACCTGCCCGTGCAGCGGATTCTTCTTGATCTGCCCGCGCGACATCAGGGCGTTGACCGCATCGACCAGCGCCACGTAACCGCCGGTGATGGCGGCGGTGCGCGTCCCGCCGTCTGCCTGCAGCACGTCGCAGTCAATGGTGATGGTGAACTTGCCCAGTGCGTCGAGGTCCAGCACGGCGCGCAGCGAACGGCCAATCAGGCGCTGGATTTCCAGCGTCCGGCCGCCCTGCTTGCCGGTGGTGGCCTCGCGGCGGCTGCGGTCGTGGGTGGCGCGCGGCAACATGCCGTACTCGGCCGTCAGCCAGCCGCTGACCACGCCCTTTTCCTTCTTCCAGTTCGGCACGCGCTCGTCCACGCTGGCGGTGCACAGCACCCGGGTATCGCCAAAGGACACCAGCACCGAACCTTCGGCGTGGCGGGTGAAATTGCGCTGGAAGCTGACCGGGCGAAGCTGGTCAGCGGCGCGGCCGGACGGACGGGTCATGGCGGGGGCGCAGAAATGAAGGGCGCGGAGTATAGCGTCCGAGCAGTAAAATGACGCCATGAACGTCGACGAACTGGCCGAGAACTTCGCCGCCCTGGGCGACTGGGAAGAGCGCTACCGCTACCTGATCGAGATCGGGCGCAAGCTGGCGCCAATGCCGGACGCCGACCGCAGCGAGGCCAACAAGGTGCGCGGCTGCATGTCCCAGGTCTGGCTCACGCACCGGCTCACTCCCGGCCCGCCGGCCAGGCTCGAATTCCAGGGCGATTCGGACGCGCATATCGTCAAGGGCCTGATTGCATTGCTGTTCAAGCTGTACGCCGGGCGCACGCCGGCCGAGATCCTGGCGCTGGATGCCGCCGCGGTATTCGAGCGCCTGGGCCTGGAGAGCAACATCACCATGAACCGCCGCAACGGCTTCTACTCGATGGTCGAACGCATCCAAACGCTGGCACGACGGGCGGCATAAACTAGGGCTCCGTTTCTGGCTGCTGGAGCACTTTCCCATGGGCATTGGCACCGTTTTCTTCTGGGCGTTCGTCGCCTTCGCGCTGGTCACCCTGTTCAAGGGTGTGGTCACGGTCTCGCAGGGTGCCGAATACACCATCGAGCGATTCGGCAAGTACCGCGTGACTTTTGAGCCCGGCCTGCACTGGATGGTGCCGTGGTTTGACCGCATCGGCCGCCGGCTCAACATGATGGAGCAGGTGCTCGACGTGCCGTCGCAGGAAATCATCACCAAGGACAACGCCATGGTGGGCGTGGACGGGGTGGTGTTCTACCAGGTGCTGGACGCGGCCAAGGCCGCGTACGAAATCGACAACCTGCAGTACGCGATCATGCAGCTGTCGCAGACCAACCTGCGCACGGTGATGGGCTCGATGGACCTGGATGAGCTCCTGTCCCAACGCGATCACATCAACACCAAGTTGCTGTCGGTGGTCGACAACGCCACCACGCCCTGGGGCATCAAGGTCACGCGCGTCGAGATCAAGGACATTCGCCCGCCGGCCGACCTGGTCGACTCGATGGCGCGACAGATGAAGGCCGAACGCGACAAGCGCGCCAACATCCTCGAAGCCGAAGGCTTTCGGCAGGCCGCCATCCTCAAGGCTGAAGGCGGGCGGCAGGCGCAAATTCTCGCCGCGGAAGCGCAAAAACAGGAACAAATCCTCGAGGCCGAAGGTCGCAAGGAAGCGGCGTTTCGCGATGCCGAATCGCGGGAGCGCCTGGCGGCAGCCGAGGCCAAGGCGATCGAGGTCGTATCGCAGGCCATTGCCAAGGGCGAAATCCAGGCCGTCAATTACTTCGTTGCGACCAAGTACATCGAGGCACTGGGGCGCATCGCGACATCACCGAACGAAAAGCTGGTGCTGATGCCGCTGGAGGCTGCCAGCGTGATCGGCGCCATTGGCGGGATTGTCGAGTTGGCCAAGAGGGTAATGCCGGCCGCGGCCCGGCCGGCGTAGGCCGCCATGGAAATCCTGTTCTGGCACTGGTGGGTACTGGGCTTTGGCCTGTTCGTACTGGAAATGCTGCTGCCAACGGGCTTCGTCCTGATCTGGATTGGCGCGGCCGCACTGGTCGTCGGCGGCTTGGCCATGCTGTTCCCGGCGATTGGGTGGAGCCTGCAGCTGGTGCTGTTCGGTGCTGGCTCGCTGGTCGCCTTCTTTGTCTGGAAGAAATACCGTCATTCAACACCGCCCAGCGATCAACCTTCGCTGAATCGCCGCGGTCATTCCTACGTCGGACGCAGCTTCACGCTGGACGAACCCATCGTCAACGGCGTCGGCAAGTTGCACGTGGATGACAGCCAGTGGCGCATCAGCGGGCCGGATACGCCGGCGGGCAGCAAGGTTACGGTGGTCGCCGCGGACGGCGCGACGCTGAAAGTCGAGCTCGCCGCTTGAGTGAAAAGACGGAGTCGCCCGTCGCTTTGTCGCCGCCCCAAAGCCTGCCCGACGCGCTAAGCCAAGCGGTCGCCCATGGCCGCGACAAGCTTTACTCGCTCGGCGAGGAGGTTGCGCACGCGATCACCCACGGCGTCGGCGTCCTGATGGCGATTGCCGGGCTGACGGTGCTGGTGGCACGGGCGGCGGTGTATGGAGACTTCTGGCACGTCCTGAGTGCTGCCATCTTCGGCAGCACATTGGTGCTGATGTATTCCGCCTCCACCCTGTACCACAGCATCCCGCTGCCGCGCGCCAAGAAAGTGCTGCGCGTGATTGACCATTCCTCGATCTACCTGCTGATTGCCGGCACCTACACGCCGTTCACGCTGGTCACGCTGCACGGCACCTGGGGCTGGAGCGTGTTCGCCGCAGTCTGGGGCCTTGCGCTGATGGGCGTCGTGTTCAAGCTGTTTGCCACCGGCAGGTTCGAAAGGCTGTCGCTGGCCATCTACCTCGCCATGGGCTGGTGCGTGGTGGTGGCGATCAAGCCCCTGTTGGGCAAACTGGAAACCGCCGGCCTGCTGCTCATGCTCGCCGGCGGCCTGAGCTATACCGGCGGGGTGGTGTTCTACGTGTGGGAAAGGCTGCGCTATCACCACGCGATCTGGCACTGCTTCGTGCTGGCCGGAAGCATCCTCCATTACATCGCGATCCTGCTCTTTGTCATCCCCGGTCCAGCCTGAAAAGCAGGGCCGTTCCCTACATATCGAGGGGCAGGTGGTGGATGTGGACGCCCACTTCGGGTCGCGCTGCCAGGACAATCATCGCTGCGGCAACCTCGGTAGCGGTGATCGGACGGTAGCGCTTCAGCGGGCCGACCAACAAAGGTGAGTAGAGCGGCGCGAGCCACTGCGCCAGGCGCTCACCCGGACGAAACTCTGGCCGGTCACCGAGCAACAGCGAGGGACGCAGGATGTGAACGGTCTCCAGCTCGACGTCGCTGACCGCCTGCTCCATCCGCGCCTTGACCCGCGAGTAGAACGCCGGCGACTTGGCGCTCGCGCCAGCGGAAGAAACGACCAGGAATTTTTTCGCACCGGCCTTCTTCGCCGCTCGCGCAAGGTCAACCACCATGTGGTAATCCACCCGCTCAAACGCCGCCTCACTTCCCGCCTTGCGAATGGTCGTACCCAGGCAGCAGAAAACCTCGTCCACCGCGAGCTCTGCCGCGCGATCGCCCAATTCCGACAGCTCGGAATGGATAAAACGGATGTTGCCGGCCTCCTGCCGAGGCGGACTTCGCCCCAGGACCTTGATCTGGGCGTAGTCACGCCGCTTGGCGAGCTGGCGCAGCAACTCTCCTCCCACCAGGCCGGTTGCGCCGACGACCGCTGCGGTTCGGGACATCCCCCACTCCGTGTCCGTGATTTTTAGGGCGCGAAGTGTAGCCCATGGCGGTAAGCTGGCAAGCCCGTGAAGCCCTCCTCGCCTCCCTTGAGCGACCGGCGAGTTGACCATCACCTCGTTCGACGGACAAAGTTACACCCTGACGCCGCCATGAGCCGAGCCACCCGCAAGCCCGCCCGCTTCGCCCTGCACCCGCAGCTGGCAAGGGACAGCGTCGTGCTCGGCGACTTTCCACTGTGCCGGCTGCTGTTGATGAACGATGCGCAATACCCGTGGTTCATCCTGGTTCCGCGCCGCGCCGGAATCCGCGAGATTTACGAATTGCCCGCCGCCGACCAGTCGCGTCTGCTGCAGGAATCGGTGCGGCTGTCGCGTGTCCTGATGAAGGTGTTCAAGGGCGAAAAGCTCAATATTGCGGCGCTGGGCAACAGGGTTCCGCAGCTGCACCTGCACCACGTGGTCCGGTTTCGTGCCGACCCATCCTGGCCGGCGCCGGTTTGGGGTCGCCACCCGGCCCGGCCCTACACCGCAGCGGAAATGTGCGAGCGGTTGGCGCCCTTGGCCGGCCCGCTGCGACGCTCCGGATTCAAGCCAAAAACCGCTAGCTGGTAGACTGATTTTGGCCGACGGGAAGGCCTGTCAAATCAAGGTGTTTGGAGGGGATCCAATGAAACAACTGATGGCCCTGCTGGGGCTTGCGGCATCCATGTCCGTGTCGGCCGAGGCGCCGTCCGCAACTGGCCTGTATCCGGTACCGGACGCGCCCTACACCGCCGAATACCGCTCTGTCTCCCTGCAACAGCTGGTGGACTTGGGCCTGGGCACCGGCATCTGGAAAGGCTCGCCGACGGTGCAGAAGAACCGCCGCTGGTACGACGAGAATTTCTACGCCACGCTGGCCTCGCGCAAGGTCTGGCGCCCGGGAACCTCGTCCTACGCCCACCTCCAGGGCGATCCCGTCACCTGGGACATCGTGCCCATTCCGCAGGCCGCCCCGCCGTCCTGCGACCAACCCCAGCCCACCGGCTACGACGCGGAGTCGTGCCGCTACGTTAATTCTCTGTTCAAGGACCTCGAAAAGCAGGACCCCGCCGCGGCGCGCGGCGCTCGCGAGCAGGTTCGCCGCGGTCGCGATGTCTGGTTCAAGGGCACCTTTGGCGACCAGGACGAGGAATACATCCACACCGCCCGAACCATTGGTCGCGACAACATTTGGTACCCCTGGCTGGACACGCGCACCCGCAAGGAACGCTTCACCAAGTGGGGAATGATCAACGACCCGGATTGCACGGAAGGCAACGCCAGCACCCACTGGTACGACCGCTGCGTTGATGAAAAATCCAGCGGTGTGTTGGGTTATCGCAAGTACTTCGCCGATCCGACGATGGATGCCGACGGCAAGGTGGTGTTTGATCCGGCCGCCTCGCCCTACCGCGACGACGAACTGAAAAAGAACATGCGTTACGTGCTGGGCGGCGCCTGCGTGCAATGCCACGTGGCGTTTGACCCGACCAACCCGCCAAAGGACCCCAACCGGCCGAAGTGGGAAAATATTCACGCCACCATCGGACTGCAGTACACCAACCAGCCCTTGCAATACCTGCAGGGCGTACCGGAAGACTCGATCGTCCACCAGGTGCTGGGCGGCGCCCGCGTCGGCACCGTGGATACCTCGCTGCAGGCGAGTGACTTCCAGCACAACCCCGGAACACAGAACAGCATCATGGATTTCTTCAACAAGCGCGTGTTCGAACACGCGATGAAGGATCCGATCACCGGCGAGATCAAGAAAGCCAAGACTCGCCACGTGCTGAAGGGCGGCGAAGATTCGGTCGGCGAGCACCTGGCGCTGATCCGCGTCTACGTGAACATCGGCATGTGCACCGAGGAATGCTGGTCGCCCAAATTCCCGGTGCCAGGAACGTTCTTTGGCGAGAACTCGAAGCAGCGGCCGTTTCGCATCGCCGAGTGCTACAAGGATTGCGAGGCTTGGAACCACGCCGATGCCAAGATGCCCGAGCTCGCCGCTTTCCTGATCACCGGCGGCCCGACCTACCTGATGAAAGCCACCGATGTCGACGGTACGCCGGGCTCGGCGCACATCGACCTTGCCAAGGTGCCGCAAGGCCGCAAGGTATTTGCACGGGAATGCGCCAGCTGCCACAGCTCCAAGTACGCGCCGGACAACGTGCGGGCGGACAAGGAAGCGCTGGCGCGGTTTTACGAAGGGCACGCCTTTGGCAGCGAGCAGTTCTGGCAGCATGAATTCACCGAGGCCGAACGCAACTCCGCGGAGTTCAAGGCCAAATACCTGTCGACCGACGCCACCGGACGCCTGCGGCCCAGGCAGTTCGCCGACAAGGGTGTTTTGGGGCAGGACTGGCTCTCGAATGACGAGCCGGTGCCGTTCAACATCGTCGGCACCAACATGTGCCGCGCGTTGCACGACAACCACAACGCCGGCCATATCTTCGAGGAGTTTGCTTCCGAGACCTACCGGCAACGGCCCTCGCCCGGCTCGGTCCCGCAGGTGATCAACCGCATGCTGCCGCTGGTCGGCGGCATGCAGGTCGGAGACAAGAAAATCGAGGGTGGACCCGGTTACCTGCGCAACTTCTCTCTGCTGTCGGCCTGGGCCACTGCTCCGTTCCTGCACAACAACGCCGTCGGCGAGCTGACGTTCCTGAAGGACGGCTCGATTGACTACACCGTGCGCGGTCGCGTCAAGCAATTCGAGTTGGCTTTCGAGGAATTGATGCTGTCGGACAACCCAAACGTCACCCCGCACCGACCGCAGAAAATTACCAGGACCACCCGTGACGTGAAGCTGGCGCCGCGCGAGGACCAGCAGGGCTTCATCAAGCTGCCGGTCGCCAAAGACACGCCGGTGGCCTACTTCACCTCCTCGGATCCGCACTCGCCGTTGTTCATGAAGTGCGACGACTTGGTCGAGAACAAGGGCCACCAGTTTGGCGTCGACTTGTCGAAAGACGACAAGACGGCGCTGGCCGAATTCCTCAAGCTGATGTGAGGCGCGGCAGACTTACGCGGAACCTCTGATGCGACGCTTTCTCCTGGCGGCCCTGGCCTTCGGCGCGCTAGCGGCTTGGGCGCTGTGGCCCGACGATAGCGGCCCCGAGGGCCCGTCAATTTTAGAGCGGGCCCGCCAGGACTCGGCGCAAGCTGGAGCGGTCTCGGCCAAGGTTATTTCGGGCGAGGACCTTCCGCCGTCCGGAACGCGGTCGCTGTTCGACCACCTGGTGGCACAAAATGAGCGCTTGCCGTTTCCATTTGAAAAGCTGGTGGCGCTGCTGCAGTCGCTGCATCCGGACGGACAGCCCCCTGTTTCACTGATGATTCCGATGGGCCGCTCGCTGCTGAAAGCCCAGGCCGACTTTGCGCATCCGCGCGTACTGGTGGCGGCTGATTTTCAGGCGCCCAATACCGACGTGGCGCTGGGATTTGCCCCGCGCGGGATGCTGTTTCTGGGTTATGTCGAGAATGCGGCGGAGATCGAGGTGATTTCCTACAACGAAGCCGCCGGGCGCTTCGAATTCCAGCTGGTGCAGGACTATCGCGAAGGCGGCATTCCCCGCCTCGTCTACGCGCGACGCGCCATCTGTACCACCTGCCACCAAGGGGCCACGCCGATCTTCCCGCAGCGCCCCTGGAACGAGACCAATGGCCAGCCAGAAATCGCTACCCGAATCATCGAGGCCCGTGGCGACGAGGCGCCCTACCTTGGGCTGACGCTGAGGAACACGCTCGCTGCACCCGAGCGGTTTGACGAGTTGACCGAGGTCGGCAACTTTCTGCCGCTGGCGCAGCGCGCCTGGCTGGATGGCTGCGGCCAAACCGGCGCGGACTGCCGCCGCCAGATGCTGAAGGTCGCGCTGCATTTTGGAATGAGCCCGGGCGACTTCGACGCGGACTCTGCCGATGCTGCTGCCTTGCGCGAAGCACAGGCCGCCCATTGGCCGCCGGCCGGGATCGTCATGCCCGAGTCGGACATCCGCAATCGCGACCCACTGGAGGAAACCCGCGGCATTCGCGGATTCTTCCGCACGCTGTTCCGACCGAAGGCCACCGAGCCTGGCGCGCAAACAAACGCAGATCTCGATGCCTTCGAGAGACTTCCCCGGCTGCCGGCCGCACTGGACCCCCTGTCCCCTCGTCCACCGCGCCGCGTGCTGCGCGCGTCCGAGCTTGATGGTGCGTTTGGCCTGGCGCAGTTCTTTACCCCGGGCGACATGAAGCTGCTGGACGCGGCGGCGGGCTTTGACCGTCGCAAGCTCGACGCCGCCGTCGCCAGGCTGCCGGAGAGTTTCTTCGCCCCCCAAGCCTTCACGCGCGCCCGCACAGTCAATGCCCTGCTCACGGCTCTGGGCGCGAAGGCGCGCGACTACCCCTGGCTGAACACTTCGGAAATGTCGGAGCCGGTCGCCCTGGGAGTGCCGCCGCTGGAACTCGCCGCCGACTCCGTGCTCAAGCCCTTCGAGTTGTATTGCTTTGCCTGCCACCGTGGCAACCCTGCCAAGCGTCTTAATTTTATGGGCGGCAAGACCGGGGAAGAAGTTCTCGCCTCGATTCGGGAAACGACCGCCATTCGCGACGTACTGGATTGGGATCGGTATCGCGGCAGCGACAAGGAGAACACCTTGATGCCGCCGGCGGACTCGCACCAGCGTCGCGAGCTGGACGACGCGCTCGCGCGCGGGGAGCCGGTGCTGGAGGAAATGCGTAAAGTAGTGCCCTCGCTGTTTGATTTTTAGCGGTCATTCCTGCGCAGGCGGGAAACCAGAACTGGGGAAATCCGATGAACCGTAGGCATTGGATGTCCGCGCTCGCGGCTTTCATGATCGCGGCGCTGGCGTTGCCGGCCCAGGCTGAGCCGACGTTTGCGCGCTTGTACCGGCAACAGTACGGCTACCCGCCCTCGTGCAACGCCTGTCACAAGGACGGTGGCGGCACGCCACTGAATCCCTTCGGGCAGCAATTCAAGGAGGCCGGCATGAACGCCGCTGCGTTTGCCAAGATCGCGAACAAGGACGCCGACGCCGACGGCGCGGTTAATGACACCGAAGCCAAGGCGAAGGCCAATCCGGGCAACGGCAGCTCCAAACCCGGCGCGGCGGGCGACTGGCTCGACGTTGCCAGCTTGATCCCCAAGGAAGTGCAGGCGCAGTTCCCCGGGGTCCGCAGCTACCTGCCCAAGGACGCGATCCTGACCGACGCCGATATCGCCCGCGCCAAGGGCCTGGGCGCCGAGCTGTCAAAGGTTGACGAAAACACCATCTACATCCCCGTGCAAGACCAGAAACCGGTGGGCACCGCGATCATCTTTGCGGCAAAGCACCAGGGCAAGGATTTTTTCCTGCTTCTCGCCACCGACCGGCAGTTGAACGTGACCGCTGTCGTGGCCATGCCCGGCGGGAAAGTACCCGAGGCGGCCACGTCGCCGATGCTCAACCGCTTCAAGGGCATGGCGGTCGACAAGCTGCCGGCGGCCAAGGGCGACAACCTTGACGCGGCCATCACCCGAGCGGTGAAGAAGGCTGGGACGCTGCTGTACGTGCGGTTGAAAAGCGCGTGAAATCCATTCGCCACAAGCGTTTTTGGATCCCGTTCACCGCAGCGACCGCGATGCTGGTTTCGCTGCTGGCCGGAATGTGGGGAACCCGAATCCTCGCCGAAGAAGCCGCCAACCAGGAAATAGCGGCGACCAATTCGGAGACCGGGGAGTTCGACTTTTTCGCTGACGAGCCCATCCCAGTCGAAGACCTGGTTGTCCTGCCGCCGGCAAAGAGCGCCTGGATCACCCTCGGCGGCCCGCTGGCCCTGATCGGTTTCTTCTTCCTGCAGATGCTCTTCTACTGGTGGATGGTGCCGTTCCGGGGCTCGAAGGTTGACATCAACCTGCACGACTTTCCCGCCGGCGTTCAACGCGGCATCGCCATGGCGCTGTTCCTGTTTGGAATCGCGTTCTGCTTTGGCGCCTCGGAAATCTGGTACCAGCTGCGCCTGCACGGCAGCGCCGAGGCCTACTTCGCCCAGATGTCGCTCGGCAAGCTGATCGCCTTTACCCACGCGCACCTGTTTGGCTTCACCACCAGCTTCTTCATTATCGGCATCCCGTTCTCGATGCAGTTCAACCACCTGTGGCAGTACCAGTGGATCTTCCCGATTGGGCTGGCGGCCTCGCTCACCGACGTGGTGTCCTGGTGGGGCATAAAATACGGTGCGCCCAGCTTTGAATTGGTGTCCATGGCCTGCGGCATCCTGTTCAGCGCCAGCTACCTGTGGATGCTGATCGGTCTGGAACGGGTGTTGTTGTTCCCGGAGGTGATCTGGGCCAGTGACAAGGATCGCGACGAGCGGCTGGAGCAGCGTCGCAAGCTGGACGATGCGGCGAAGTACGAGGAAGGGGATATCTAGGAGCCAGGTCCTGTTGGCCTGGAATACAAAATAGAAAGGGAGTAGCCATGGATAGCGTGTCAGGGAAAAAAGTGCTGATCACCGGTGCGGCAATGGGCATGGGCAAGATCTACGCCCAGTTGGCCGTGAACGGGGGCGCCGCCGCCGTGATCCTGTGGGACGTCAACCAGGCCGAGCTCGAAAAGACCGCAGCCGAACTCAAGGCCCAAGGCGGCAAGGTGCATCCCTACCTCGTGGACGTGTCCAGGATGGAGGCCATCCAGCAGACGGCCGAGAAAGTGCGCCAGGAGGTTGGCCACCCCGACATCGTGTTCAACAACGCCGGCATCGTGCGCGGCAAGTTCTTCTGGGAACACGACCCGGTGAAGGACATTTGGCTGACGATGGCGATCAACTCGCTGGCCCCCATGTACATCGCCCGAGAGTTCCTGCCGGCGATGATTGCCTCCAAGACCGAGTGCCGCGTGATCAACATCGCCTCGGCCGCCGGGACCGTCTCCAACCCGAAAATGAGCGTGTACTGCGCCTCGAAGTGGGCGGCGCTGGGCTGGAGTGATTCGGTGCGCCTGGAGCTGGAGAAGACCGGCAACACCCATGTGCGGGTGACCACGGTCTGCCCGAGCTACATTTCGACCGGAATGTTTGAGGGCGCGCGCGGACCTCTGATGACGCCCATCCTGACGCCGCAATACGTGTGCGACAAAGTCTGGGCGGCGATGAAGTCCGGCAAGCCGCTGCTGACCCTGCCCTGGACCGTGCGGCTGGGAATGTTGTGCCGCGGACTGTTGCCGTTGCCGATCTGGGACTGGGTGGCCGAGCACATCTTCGGCGTTTACAAGTCGATGGACGAGTTCAAGGGACGCGGCACCTAGGCGGATTTTCGGCTAGATTATTCCAAGCGGCTGGGGAGCCGCCTGCCCAAAGGCAGATAACAATTCGGGGGAATCCATGAAGTTACGCTTTATCTTGCCGGTCGCGGTCCTGTTTGCCGTGATTGCCAATCCGGCCCCGGCTGAAACGCGACTGGGCGTTGGTTATTCCATCCTGCAGTACGACTACTCGGACACTGGTGATGGCGGCGGCATTCGGCTGTTTGCCGAACAGGGCTTTGGCGCCAGTCCCTGGAGTTTTGCGCTCAACTATCTCGACTTGCGCGGTGCCGATGTCGAGAATTTTGACGGGGCTAGCCTTGAATATCTGGGTGCGGTCGCGAACATCCTGTACACGGAGCCCTTCAGCGCTGGCTCCATGGGCCGGTGGATTATCGGCGGGGGTTTGTACTCGGGTAACACCCAGGTGGCCGGCCTCTTCCCGGACCCGATCGATACGGTTGGTCTGCGCACCGCCGGGCCGGCCCTAACTTTTGGATTGGAGTGGATGGCCTCGCCGCGCGTCGGCTTCCGCGTGGACGCGACCAACTTGTTTGGCGTCGCGGATGCCGCCAAAGACAAGGATGTTTTCCTGATTGGGTTTGCCCTTGTATTTAATACATCGCCGGTGATGGCCTCGCCCGCTCCAGCGCCGGCCGTGGCGCCCGAACCGGCACCCACCGCTGCACCGATGGTGCCGGTGCCGTTCACAGCCCCGGCTCCAACACTCGCTCCTGTGGTGCGGCCGGAACCCGCCGTGGAGACAGCAACCCCGTTTACGAAGGGCGGCGTGGCCGTGGCGCGCGCTGGTGCGCGCCTACGCCTCCGGGCGACGGCGGGAGCCGAAGCGCTGCTGAATCTGGAGCCGGGCTCCGTTCTAGAACTGCTGGGCGACTTGAAAAACTCTGATGGCAAATGGTGGTACGCAGCGGCAACCGGCAAGCGCGGCTGGATCCTCGAAAGCGAATTGCTCGCCAAACCCTGAACGCGCACGGTGCTTGCGTAGTGGGCGTTACGTAACGATGATGGGCGCCCCCGTTTCGTCGGTGCGTCACTCATGAACTCGTTTGCTGGCCTTGCTCGCGTCAGTTGTGTACTCCTCTTTGCGGCATTGGCCGCCTGCCGCAGCAGCACGCCGCTGCCGCTGGAACCACAGGCCTGCGCACTTCCGTTGCCACCGATGGACGCCAGCTACCCGGCGATCGAGATTCCGTGCTCCGAACGCGGCGATTCGCGCCTTGACGCAATGAGTGACGAGCGCATTGCCTCGACCAGCGAACTCGGGCTCCCCGCCGGACGCTTCGCGCTCCCGGACGACCCCAATCCCACCCAATTGGTCGTCATGTTCCACGGTCACCAGAACGACTCCTGCTCATGGCGAAACCACATGCGCAAGGTGACCGATCGCGGCGCGGTGGTGGTCACCATGAATTACACAGGGCAGGAAGACCGCGACGTCGAGCCTTACGGCGTGGTCCGGAATTGGGGCTGGGTGGTGCGCAACGGTGCTTACGACTCCATCCTGGCGGCGCAGTACTTCATGACCCGCTACCCATCGATCACGCAGGTGTTCAACATCGGCGCGAGCATGGGCGGGAATACCTCGGGCTACGCCATCTATTCGCCCGACGCCGTGCGCGCGGATTGCTCGCCAATGTGGGATTACTGGGTCGTTGCCGAGGGCGTTCACAACGTCTCCGAGGAGTACACCGGCGCGCGGACCCTGGCGGAAAGCGGCAATGCCGCCGCTGCGCAGGCACAACAGGAAATCGAGGAGGAGAACGGCGGCACGATTGAGGATGTTCCCGACCGGTATGCGGAAATCACCAACACGACCAATGTGTCGGCCATGTCCTACCTCAAGGGCGTGGTGCTGACCCACGGTTCCACCGACCAGACCGTGCCCATCGACCAGAGCCAGCAGATGGCCAACGGCTTGCGCGCCAATGGCGTGCCGGCACACCTGTTCACCATCACGCCCTCCGATCACGCTTGGGAAGGCAGCGACACACTCCAGGTCATGAAGGTCGCGCTCGACGAGCTGTTCCGCCTGATGGCCGGCGGGACGGTCACTGACGGCGACACCACGGTGCCGGGGCCCGAATAGGGGGCTTCCGCCCCTGCCGCGGGAGCATTTTTTAGCCAGCCGGGTAAACTAGCCGGCCTCAGGGCATCCAGCCCCGACGCGGGAAATGGAGAGGACACCGTGAACTATTTCGTCACCGGGGCTACCGGTTTCATCGGCCGTTTTGTCGTCGAGCGCCTGCTGGCGCGCGAGGGGTCCCAAGTCCACGTCCTGATGCGCGAATCCTCGTCCGACAAGTTCGAGGCGCTGAAGCAGCGCTTCCCCGATCGGGCCAAGCGCCTGCACGCCGTCTGGGGCGACATTACCCAGGCCGGGCTGGTGTCCGACGCCGACCGCCAAAAGCTCGCCGGCAAGATTGACCACGTCTTTCACCTCGCGGCCGTCTATGACATGAACATGGACGACGAGACCGGCGACCGCATCAACAACGAAGGCACCCGCAACGTGGTGAACTTCGTCAATGGCCTCGGCGGCAAGGTGCGCCTGCACCACACCAGCAGCGTGGCCGTGGCCGGCGGAGATTTCTCCGGGCTCTTCACCGAGAAGATGTTCGACGAGGGCCAGCCGCTCAAGCACCCGTATTTCCGCACCAAGTTCCAGTCCGAGGCCATCGTCCGCGACGAGTGCAAGGTGCCCTACCGCATCTACCGGCCGGGCGCGGTGGTTGGCTCGTCGGAGAACGGCGAGATGGACAAGATTGACGGTCCCTATTATTTCTTCAAGAGCCTGCAGAAGATTCGCGACTCGGTGCCGCGCTGGCTGCCGCTGCTGGGCATCGACGGCGGCAAGGTCCCGCTGGCGCCGGTGGATTATGTTGCCGACGCGATGGTCGCCATCGCACACAAAGACGGACTCGACGGCAAGGCGTTCTGCCTGATCCAGCCCGACTCTCCCAGTGTCGGCGAGTTGATGCGCACCCTGATGATCGCTGCGCACGGTCCGGACATCGCCAAGTCCATCGAGCTGCCCAAGGTGCCGGGCCCGATGAAGAACTTCGCCGATCAACTGGCCGGCAAGATTCCCGACAGCGTAAAGAAGCGCATCTCGAAGGCGATCGGCCTGCCGGTGTCAGTGCTGGGCTACATCAGCAACCGCGCGGTATTCGACGACAAGCAGGCCCGTGCGGCACTCAAGGGCACCGGCGTTACCTGCCCAGACATCCGCGACTACGCCGAGAAGCTGTGGCAATACTGGGAGCTGCACCTCGACACCGACGTCAGCATCCCGCGCCGCGCGATGCAAAAGCTCGCCGGCAAGGTGGTGTTGGTGACCGGCGCCTCCTCCGGCATCGGCTTCATCACCGCGCGCAAGCTGGCCGCATCGGGGGCCCGGGTCATCCTGGTCGCCCGCACGCGCGAAAAGCTCGAAATCTCGCAGCAGGTGATCCAGAAGGCCGGCGGCGAAGCGCACGTCTACCCCTGCGACCTCAACAGCCTGGACGCGATTGATGCCCTGGCCGAACAGGTGCTGAAGGACTTCGGCCACGTCGACATCCTGATCAACAACGCCGGCCGCTCAATCCGGCGTGCGGTGATGGAATCGCTGGACCGTTTCCACGATTTCGAGCGCACCATGCAGCTCAATTACTTCGGCGCCGTGCGGCTGATCCTGAAGCTGCTGCCGTCGATGGCCGCACGCAAGGAAGGCCAGATCATCAACATCAGCTCGATTGGTGTGCTGGCAAATGCCGCGCGGTTTTCGGCTTATGTGGCGAGCAAAGCCGCGCTCGATGCCTTCAGCCGCTGCCTGTCGGCGGAAGTCGTGCACAAGAACATCAACATCACCGCCATCTACATGCCGCTGGTGCGCACGCCGATGATTGCGCCTACCAAGATGTATGACTATGTGCCGGCCTGGTCGCCGGACAGGGCCGGCGACACGGTGATGCGGGCGATCCTCGACCGGCCTAAAAGCATCGCCACGCCGATGGGCACCGCCGCGGCGGTCAGCTACGCGCTATGGCCCAAGCTCAACGACTTCATCCTGAACAAGGGTTTCCAGCTGTTCCCGTCATCGGCCGCCGCCAAGGGTCGCAAAGAAGAGAAACCGACGCTGGAACAGGTGGTATTCGCCAACGTATTCAAGGGCGAGCACTGGTAGGCCGCGGATAACCTCAGCCGTTGGCGGCGAGCCGCTGGCGGCGCTGGGTGGCGGCGTTCGCGAGGCCGCGCAGCACCGTCTCGGTGTCGGCCCAGTTGATGCAGGCATCGGTGACGCTCTGGCCGTAGGTCATTTTCTCCGCTGCGGCGATTTCCTGGCGACCCTCCAGCAAATGGGACTCGACCATCGCCCCGACGATGCGCACATCGCCCCCGGCCACCTGGTGGCCCACGTCCTGGGCGACCGCAATCTGCCGGGCGTGCTGCTTGCTGGAATTGGCGTGGGAGAAATCAATCATCACCTGCGGCGGCAAGCCGACCTTGTGCAGGGCGGCGCAAGCCGCATCCACGCTCTTGCTGTCGTAATTGGTGCCGGTGGCGCCGCCGCGCAGGATGATGTGGCTGTCTTCGTTGCCGGCAGTTTCGAAAATCGACACTTGCCCGTCCTGCGTCAGTGACAGGAAGCGGTGCGGGGCGCGCGCCGAGAGCACGGCGTCCACCGCAACTTTCACGCTGCCGTCGGTGCCGTTCTTGAAGCCCACCGGGCAGGACAACCCCGAGGCCATCTCGCGATGCAATTGCGACTCGGTAGTGCGCGCGCCAATCGCGCCCCAGCTGACCAGGTCGGCAATGTACTGCGGCGTCAGGATGTCCAGGTACTCCACGCCCGCCGGAATGCCGCGCTCATTCAGGTCCAGCAGCAGTTGCCGCGCCACGCGCAGCCCCTTGTCGATCTGGAAGCTGTTGTCGAGCTCCGGATCGTTGATCAGGCCTTTCCAGCCCACAGTGGTGCGCGGCTTTTCGAAGTACACCCGCATCACGATCAACAAACGGTCGGCCAATTCCTCGCGCATCCCGGCCAGGCGCACCCCGTATTCCAGCGCCGCGGCCGGATCATGGATCGAGCACGGCCCGACGATTACCAGCAGCCGGTCGTCGCCGCCGCGCAGCACCTGCTGCACTTCCTGCCGGGCCATCAGCGTGGTCTGGGCGGCGCGCTCGGACAGCGGCAGCTCCGCCTGCACCTGCGCCGGAGTGGAGACCGCGCGGATCGATTTGATCCGGAGGTTTTCGGTGACGTACTTCATTTGGTTACGGCCGCTTTCGCGGCCGAGGCATGGGGGCGGCGATACTACCAGACCGGCCCGCGCCGCGGCTCAAGTCGGAGGTTTGGCGGCGAGCTTTCCGCGGATAAAGTCGGCTTGTGGCACGTACAGGAGTTCGGCGAGCTTGCGCAGGGTGTGCTCTTCCAGCGCCTCAATCTTGCCGTCGGCGTAGGCCACATCCCACAAGCGCTTGAGCAACTGGACCTTCTCGCCGACCGACAGGGTCCGGTTCAGGGTCTCGACATAGTCGTGCAGGGATACCGCCGCGTGCGACTCGCGTTGCGCGCCTGCGAGCAGTTCGTTTAGCGCGACGGCGTCCAGGCCGAATTCGGTCGCGAGCGCCGCGCGCACCGCGTCGAGTTCTCCCGGCTGATCCTGATAGTCCGCCCGCGCCACCTCCAGCAGCAGCACCGCGGTCGCCAGTTCGCGGTTGACGCCGGAGGTTTCCGGCGCCGCTTCGCGCAATCCGCGCAGCAGCTTGCGCAGCATCAGCGGCGCGCCCAGGCGTAGCGCAGCAGCGCCGCCAGAATCGCCAGAGCCGCCAGCACGCAAACAATCAGGGGCCCGGCCGGCATGTCCAGCGGCACCGACAGCCACAGGCCCAGTGCGTATCCCACGGCACCCACGCCGTACCCGACTGCGAGCCCGCGACGCTCGGGCAGGCCGTGACTGGCCAGCGCTGGCAGGATCAATGTCGCAAACACCAGGAACACCCCGACCAGTTGCACCGAGGCCATGACCGTGAGCGCAAACAGGAAGTAGAACGCGGCGGGGCGGCGGCGCGCCCAAGCGAACCACGCTGTCAGCACCAGGGCGTAGAGCACGGCGATCGGCCACACCTGGCCGAAACCCACCCACAGGATCTGTCCGGCCAGCAGTTCCTGCATGTGCTCGGAGCCATGCGGGTTGTGCGCGACAATCAGAATCGCCGTGCTGGCAGCAATCACATACAGGCTTCCGATGATGGCTTCCTGCACATGCCGCAAGCGGCGCTCGGTCCAGGCCAACAGCGCCGCCGCCAGGAGCGCTGCAGCACCCGCCACCGCCTGCACATTCCAGCCGTCGCCGGCCAGGCCGGCGTCGTGGGCGATGATCACGCCCAGCGCCGCCACCTGTGCAATGGTCAGGTCTATGAAGATGATGCCGCGTTCCAGCACGCGCCGGCCCAGCAGCACATGGGTGGAAACCACCAGCAGCCCCGCCAACAATGGGGCGCCAAGCAGCGACCAGTCGAAGCCGAACTCGCCAAGCGTCATGGATTTTTTCCGCTCAGTGCCTGCAACAGCCGGTCAATCGTCACGTCGTACAGGCCGAACAGGTCCTCGGCGCCTTTGGCGCCGCCCACGCTCAAGGGCAGTTGCACCACCGGAATATTGACGCGTTGCGCCAGCCAGTCCGCCGCCTTCGAATCTTCGTAGGCTGAGTACACGATCATTTTGACCGGGCTGCGCTTCACGCTTTCCAGAACTTGCGCCAGATGCGCCGCGCTGGGCGGTATGGCCGGCTTGGGCTCCAGCGTGGCGACCTCGCGGATGCCCAGCCAGTCGTACAAATACACCCAGGTCTTGTGGTGGCTCACGACCGCGATGCCATTCAGCGGTTTCGCACGCGCTTCCCATTTTTCCATCGCCGCCGACCAGCGCCGTGCGAACTGCTGGTGACGTTGCCGATAGTCCGCTGCACGCGCCGGATCGAGCACGGCCAGCCGTTCCGCCAGAGCCTGTGCAATCGGCGTGATGTTGCGCGGATTGGTTTGCACGTGCGGATTGCCATCGGGATGGACATCTCCCTGACTGCGGTCGAAGCGCACTGGAATTTCCAGCCGCTGCACATACTGGCTGGCCTCGAAATAGCCGGGCGTGCCCGGCAGCACCGCCGGATTGTTGCCCTTGTCCGCCAACGCCGGCAGCCAGCCGATTTCCAGCTCGGAGCCGGTGCAGATCACCAGATCGGCCTGCCGGTACTTGGCGATCAGGCTCGGCCGCGCCTGAATCTTGTGCACGTCCTGCTGCGCCGTGGTGGCGCTGTAGGTCTCGACATCATTGCCGCCCAGTTCCGTCGCCAGAGCGGCCCAATCGGGCTCGCAGGCAAACACCTTCAGGGCCGCCGCAGCGGGTGGTGAGGCTGCTATCGCCAGCAGCATCGCGTTCAACAATATTAGTTTGCGCATGGGGGTCTCCTTAAAACTGATGCGCGGCGTGCGCGCCGAGGCTCATGATGTATTGCAGGAATATCTGATTATCGCTCTCGCCGCCCGGCCGCGATTCGTCACGGTTGTACTGCACGCGGAGGCGGGAGAATTCGCTGTTGGAGAAATCCAGCATGACGCTGGCACGCCGCGGGTCATAACTGTTGTCGGCCAGCGTTGCCAGCGACGTGCCGGCCGCCGGATTGCTCACGGCGTTGTCGGCCGTCATCCAGTCGAAGCGCGCTCCGGCGCGCCAGCGCGGGATGAACTGGTAGATCAGTTGTGCGTAGTAGCCGTCCTGCTTGCCGCCGTAAGCGCTCGGGGTTGGACCGGTGTTCACCGGATCGGTGGTGTCAGGGTCGTACACCAGATCGCCGCTCTCCCTGCGATGGAAATATTCCGCGTTGAAGACCACGTTGTGCTTCGCGGGATTGCCGTCCTCGGCCCACTTGAACACCAGGTCCACGATGGACAGGTCACTGTCGCCGGTGAACAGCGTGGTGACATCCCCGCCGGTGGCGCGGTTGTCGGCGTCAGCCTTCAGATGCGACAGGCCCAAACGCCAGGAACCGCCAATGCCCACATCGCCGCCCAGATGCATGAACCCGGTGTACCCGTTGACGCCGTCGCGTGGCTCGCCGCCGCCCGGGAACGCCTGGCCGCGCAACGCCTCCGCGCCCAGTTCAAGAAACAAGTCGGTCGGCGCAATCCAGCGCAGTTGCAGGCCGTCGTCCTGCAAGGAAGTAGCCAGTAGCGCGCGGTACACCAGCGGTTCATCCACGAATTCCCAGGCGTGGGCATGGATGTGGTTCTGGTAGCCGATTTCGGATTTGAAGCGGCCAAACTTCACCGCGAGGCCGGCCGGCAGGGTCAGCGTGTTGACGTAGGCCTCCTCAACCGCGACCACCGTTTCGCCGCCTTCGTTTTCCAGCGCAATCGTGGCCCAGGCATGGAACAGGGTGTCGACGTTGGATTCGATCACCAGCTCGCTTTCGCCGAGCGATAAACCGGGAGCGGCGAACTCGGTCTCCGGCCCCAGCACCACGCCGCCGACGTCGGGTTCCGCGACGGAACCATAATCGGCGTAAATGCCCTGCAGGATAAGGCTGATTTTTGGATTGAACGCATTGCCGGACGGCGCCGCGCTGCCGCCCTGCTGGGCCAGGACAGGGCCGGTGGAAACAGCCAGGCTCGCGCCCAGCAGCAAACAGATGAAACGGAACATGGGGAACTCCTCGTCAAGAATGTGAACATCGCCGCGCGGAGCAAGGCCGCACGGCACCGATGATCAGGCGAGGAAAGCGGGCGGCCCCCGAATGGGATGGCGGTGGCGCGTTGCGGCAAGCGGAGTTCCCGTTTCGGATATTTCCGGCGCCGCGTGTGCGCCGACGAGCTTGAGCGATGCAATGGCGGGCAGCAATCCGGCAGCACCGTGCGAGTACACGCAGACCGCGCAGGCATGCGCCGCGCCAGGCTGCAACGCATGCTCCGGTTCGTGCGCCGCCGCCAGCCACTGCCCCAGCAACAGCGCAGCGGCCAGAACAGCGGAAATCAGCGGACGGCGGTTAAGCATGTCGCGAATTGTAGCTCAGGGTGGGCGGACCCGACTCAAAGCGCCTTCAGGGCCCCGGCGAACAACACAACAAATCCACCAATCTCCGCGGCCATCAGCGCCCACATGAACCCGACAATCAGCGCCGGGGGAATTGTCGTCTCCCCGAGGCGATGCGGCTGGAGGAACTGGTTTTCAGTGTCACGCAGGATGCCGTGGACGATGTAGCCGCCGATCGCCAAGGCAAAAAACAGCAGGGGGAGTGCGGCCGCGACGAGGTTGACGCGATCGGACCAGACCGAGAGCCCGGCGAACACGGCCAGAAGCAAAGCCGCAAAGCTGTACAACAGCGCGGCGCGGTGGGCGATGTCCACGTACACCGGCGTCGTGGCGCCGGGTGAACGCGAGATGTGCCAGTACTTCCAGGCCCCGGTCAGGAGGCCGGTGAGAAAAAACACGCCGGCGCACACAATGCAAAGGCGAACTGCGGGCTCAAGCAGAAATCCGGCAAGCATCCAGTCCATCCCCTGTGGTTCGTCGTCGAAGCGCGCCTGCTCCTTGAGGGCACCGAGCATACTGGCGAAGCGCGGCTGCTGCTCAACCCGCCCCCGTCAGAAATGACGTCTGCGCCAGCTGCCGATCCATCACGTCGGACTCTGCAGCAGGGCCTGGGTGCCCGGACGGACCGCTTCCTTAGTAAAAGTACGTCAACTCCATCGATGCATAGTCATCGGCGCGAAAGGCGTACGCAGGGTCGGACGGCGGTGCGCCGCTGAACACCCGCACTTCCAGCGTCAGCTTGAGCCCCGATCCCAGCCGCCGGCTCGCCTCGAGGTTGGCAAACAGTGACTGGGTGTCGGCGTCCACAATCGCGCCGACCAAAAGTTCGCTGCCGGCCGTGTCGTTGGCGGCGATGCGGGTTCCAATAAAGATGTCATTGTTGAATGGCGCTGCCTGCGCCCCCCGCTCATCCCACAGATACTCGGCCAGCAGGCCGACATCCAGCGCCGTTCCAAAGACGCCGGTGTGTGTGTACTCGAAGCCGCCGGCCGCAGCGCTGTAGTCCTCCAGCTCGCTGTGCTGGTAGATGCCCTCAAGCTTGTACAACCAGCCGCCGGCCACGTACGTCGCCTCCAGGCCCGAACGCTCGACCAGGTCGTAGAACGGCACCAGCAGGACCCCGTCGGCCAGCACGGCATCTTCCGGCCGGAACCGCGGAGCGCGGGCGGTGCCCGAGAAATGCGACACGCCCAGGTCGAGGTCGCCGCCCGAAAACACGTAGCGTGCGGCGAAGTCCAGGTGCTGTTCCTCGTCGCTCGACTCATACACCGCGTGATCGTTGTCCACCGAGACCGCAAAGGCCTCGAACGGCGGCCCGAGCGACGCCGGCCGCAGTCGCCCGTCGACACCGGGGAATGTCCGTTCGCGAAAGTAGGGCAGTACAAACATGTCGAGGGTATGCCCGGCGCGCGTCCACGCGAGGTTAAGCATCGGTTGTCCCAGCTTGTCCTCGCCGTCCGGGTTTTCGACTCCGTCGGTCTGATTGATGATGTCCACCAGGTGCGCCGACTCGGTCGCGCCCCAGAACACCTTGCGAACGCCGATGCGGGTCTCGAAGTCGCCGCTGCGGTGACGGAGGTACGCCTCGCGAATGTCCCAATGCGTGCGCTCGTCGTCCGCCGAGTCCAGCCGCCCGAAGGGCGTGAACGTGACCGACGTGCTGCGATCGTTCCACTCGGCGTAGAACTCCGGCTGCAGCCGCAGCGAGACATCGCCGCCGGACTGTCGCGGGTCGGCGGGAGCGGTGAAGAAGACCCGGCCCTCCACGCCAATCTCCGCCCGCCAGTCGCCGCCGTCGGCCGCCGGGGCCGCGCCGCCGGCCAGGGCCAGCGCCACGCCGGCGATCAGTCGGGTGCGCACGGGAGAATCAGCGCGCCGACTGCAACGAGTTTTGATCGAAGTCGCGGTCAGCAAACCCGTTGCGGAACTTGTAGTCCTTGAACAGCAACGTTGTGCTCTTGCCGGTCTGATGGTTGGCCATGTCGAGCTTGCCCGGGCGCCAGTACTTGTCGAGGAATTGCCGGTACCCGGTCAGGGTCAGCGTCTTGAGCAGCGACTCCTTGCGATCGTGGTACTCGATCTTCAGCGGCCGGTACTCGGCCTGGTCCATCCACACCACCATGCGCGTGTAGCCCGAAGTCTTGTCCACCGGATAGCGCTCGAACACGAAACATTTCTGGCCGTCGAAATCCTCGTCGCGAAGGTACTTGTAGGCGTATTTCGCTACTTCCTGCGAACCCAGATCCTCGAACGCAAACTCGCTCCCCATGAACGGCCCGGACTTGTTGCTCGAGGCAATGCGCTTGACACGCTTCAGCGCCGGCAGGTACAGCCAGCGCTCGTCGTCGGCGGCCCTGTGGGTGAAGGTCAGCAGCGCGGTCCCGGCCACGTCGCGCGGCTCGTCGAACACAATCAGGGACTTGTCGCC
>JANNAK010000209.1:0-3704 GCA_031384195.1 Gammaproteobacteria bacterium | reverse complement strand
CCTCGGGCGAGAGCGTTTTGACCGCGGGCACGGGCTTCTGAGTCGCCGCGGTCATATTGGAGCTCCCGAATCACGCAGCACGGTTACCTTGGAGCCTGCCTCTGCCGCGACTTCGGTCTGATAGCGGTGGCCCCACTTATTTGGACAGCTTTTTGAGCAATGTAAGTGATGTCCTGCCGGTTGAGCCGCCAGTTTTTGTGGCAGCGATTTGAAGTAGACGGTGTCCGGCGTCATGCCGTCAAGCGAAGAGTGCCGACGGCGTTGATTGGTGAACGCGAAGTAACGGGTCAGGCCAACGCGGGCGTCGGACACGGACTAGTAGGCATGCCGATAGACCTCCTCGCATCTGCTCTCCTTGGACGCCTTCCGGCGTCGTATGATTAGAGCAGAACATCACTTATCGACCTGTCCGAATTTGTGGGGCCACTTCTCATGTCTCTGAAAGGGCTATAATTCGGGCCGTGAAAACTGCCACGAAGCGTACCCGCAAACCGCCCAGCAAGGCCGCGATCCGGCGGGCGGTCGCCAGCTCCACGGCCATCGAGACGGGCAAGAGCGTGCGCAGCATCGAGGGCCGGTTGAAGGTCTCCGCCCAGGGCAAGTTCCGCGCGCTCAAGCTGGCCTCCTGAGCGGCATCAGTCGCCTAGCCCGAACGACCGCATAACCAACTCCCGCATCGCCCCGTACTCCCGCGCCGTTGCCGCGCGTATCGAGGCGAAATAACGTTCGCGGTCCGCGTCCCACGCGCTGTAATCCATCGGCTCGCGTCCAGCCTGAACGGCCATCACGTCCGCCAGCAGACGCGCCATCCGCCCATTGCCCTCGACGAAAGGGTGAATCAGGACCAGCTCGGCGTGAGTGATGGCGATGGCCTCCGCCAGCGCGACGGCATCGTCGCCGGTCGCCGGCGTGTAGCGGGTGAGGCAGTCCCGCCCAAACTCCGTCAGCAGTCGAGGAACCTGCGCCGCGGCCGCGAACATGAAGCCGCCCTTGCTGGCGTTTACGCTGCGAAACTCGCCAGCCCATGCGTATACGTTGCCGAGCCATTGCCGATGCCAGCGGACCATGTCGTCCACGGTGAGCGGCCGCATCGGTAGATCGTCGACAAGCACGGCTTCGTAGAGTTTCTCCAGCAGCACCAACTCGGCTTCCTCCATCTCGTCGGGGCTGGTGATATGGAGCTTGTTGGCAAGTACAGCGCCATCGGAGCCTGGCTCCGTCGCCCCGTGCGCGCCCTCAACGGTGTAACGATCGCTCACGCAGTCTTCTCCGCCACCACACGCGCCCGGATCCGCTTCTCGATTTGGCCGACGTTCATCAGTTTGGTGCGTCCAATTGCCGGTTATCCCTGCGTCCAGTTGCCGCCTGCCTGCCCAGACGAGGGTTCAGATGGCGGCCAGCGAACCGGCACTACGGTATCGCTTATATGTACTATAATCCTTCCATGTCAATGACTTAAATCGGCACACTAACCGGCACATGCTACCCCTTTCACGCCTTTCCTTCTATGTGCTCGACGGCCCGGCCATCCGGGAGCGGGAGACTGCGATCGCGCGCCTGTCGGGCGAACTGGCCGGCCGCCTGCCGCCGACCACGCGCGCCGCGCTGGCGCAGTGCCTGGAGGGCATCAACAGCTACTACTCTAACCTCATCGAAGGCCAAGGCACCCGCCCCATCGAGGCCGAGCGCGCGCTCAAAAAAAGCCTCGCGAAGCGCCCGAAAGGCCGCGCCGGCGAGCTGGCGCTGCTGGCGGTCGCGCACATCGAGACCGAGCGCTGGATGCGCGGGCGCCTGAAGAGCGACCCCGCCATGGATGTGGCCGGCGCGGAATTCATCCGCGAGCTGCATCGCCGGTTCGTCTCGCAGCTTCCGGTCACGCTGCGCGTGGTCAAGGGCCGTAACGGCGAAACCGCGATCAATGTGCCGGGCGAACTGCGCCAGCGCCACGTGGATGTTGGCGTTCACGTTCCGCCGGACCCGAAGGAAATTCCCGCATTGCTCGCCGCATTTTCGGAAGGCTGGAGCGGCGTGCCCAAGACGCCGGCTCACATCCTGCTCGCGCATCACCGCTTCGCCTGGATTCACCCCTTCCTCGATGGCAACGGGCGCATCGCGCGCCTGCTCAGTACGGCGATGCTTGCGCGCTACGGCCTGGATGCGGACGGCCTGTGGTCGCTGTCGCGCGGCCTCGCCAAGCGCAAGGAGCGCTACTACGAGCAGCTCGCGCTGGCCGATGCCGAGCGCCATGGCGACCACGACGGCCGCGGCCTGCTCTCGCACAAGGCTGCAGAGAGCTTCGCCGAGTTCATGCTGGACACGTGCGAGGACCAGATCCGCTTCATGACCGAGCGCCTGCAGATCGAACAGGTGAAGGACCGCATGGCGCGCTTCTGCGCCGAGCGCCGGCTGGTGCTGGGCCGCGACGAGCGCGCCGCGCCGCTGCTGGTCGAGGCCATGTTCATGGGGCGGCTGGAACGCGGCGCCGCGGGGCGACTGCTGGGCCTGGGCGCACGCGCGGCACGCAAGGTGGTTTCAGAATGCGTCGAGGACGGCCTGCTCACCGCCACCAGCAGCCGTGCAGACCTGACACCGGTGTTCCCGGTCTATGCCGCGGCCTACCTGTTTCCGCACCTGTTCGAGATTGACGATCCGCAGGCGGCGATGCTGGAGACGTTGGCCAGAGCGTAGAGAGGTGGCGCCACTTCTTTGGACAGCTACTTGAGCTATGTAAGTAATGTCCTGCCGGTTGCGATCACCCGGTCAGGCTGCGCTCCACCAGCCAAACGCCGGCCAGCACCGCAACCAGCAGCGACCCGGCCTGCAGCACCACCCTTTCATAAGCCCGCGTGGTGCGCAGCAGATAGAGCAGCGGCATCACGGTAGCGACGATGGCCAGCTGGCCGAGCTCCACGCCGACATTGAACCCGGCCAGTCCCAGAAGCCGCGCGCCGGTCGGCAGCCCGACTTCACCCAGCGCGGAGGCAAACCCGAAGCCGTGGATCAGGCCGAAGCCAAGCGCGACGGCGGCGCGGTGACGGGTAACCAGCGGCCAGACATTATTAAGCGCCGCCAGCAGCACGGTCAGCGCGATAACCGATTCAACCAGGCGCGATGGCAGGCGCACCACATCCAGCACCGACAGCGACAGCGTCACCGAGTGCGCGACGGTGAAGGCGGTCACCACGATGAGCACCTCCCGCAAGACCTCGCGGCCACTCGCCACCGCCCGCCAGTTGCCGGACTCGCGCACCAGCACGCAAGGCAGCAGCAGCGACAGCATGAACAGGATGTGGTCGTAGCCGGCCCAGATATGCAGCACGCCTTCGCGCACATAGCTTGCAAACTGCGCGAACCGGCCCGAAGCCCCGGCCCCGGCAGGAAATCGCTCGGCGGAGGGCGACAGCACAGCCGTTTGGACCGTGCCGCTTTCATCGCTTAGCGCAAGAATCGCCCGGTGCGTCGGGTCGATGTCGAACATAAAGCGGTATTGCACCGAGAGCGGCCCGGCGTTGCCCGGGCAATCACCGGTCAGCCCCAGCCAGGCATAGCGGCCATCAACGCGCTGGTTGACTTGCAGGTCGTCGATACGCAGCGTGCACGGCCCGCCATCGGTGGCCAGCGTCAGGAACGGCGGCAGGCGCTGCTCCAGTTGCGATCGGGCCGCGCTCAATTCGCCCCAGGTGATCTGGCGGTCGCGGTCGCGG
>JANNAK010000196.1:0-9845 GCA_031384195.1 Gammaproteobacteria bacterium | reverse complement strand
GTGGACAGGACCAAGTGGCCGGTCATGGCCGCACGCACGCCAATTTCTGCCGTTTCAGGATCGCGCATTTCGCCGACCAGGATGACGTCTGGATCCTGGCGCAGGGCGGCGCGCAGCACCCGTCCAAAGGTCAGGTCGATTCGCGTGTTGACCTGCACCTGGTTGATTCGGGGCAGGCGGTATTCAATCGGGTCCTCAACCGTGATGATCTTGTGCTCGGGCACGTTGATCTCGTTGAGCGCGGCGTACAGCGTGGTGGTCTTTCCGGAGCCGGTCGGGCCGGTCACCAGCACCATGCCGTTCGGCCGCTTGACCAAGCGCTTCAGGCGCTCGCGTGTTTCCGTCGGGATCCCGAGGTGCTCAAGGTCCAGCATCCCGGCGGACTGGTCGAGCAAGCGCATCACGATCGACTCGCCGTGGGCCACCGGCATGGTCGACAGTCGGATGTCGATGCGGTTGTTCTTGACCTTGATCTGGAACCGGCCGTCCTGCGGCAGGCGCTTTTCGGAAATGTCGAGGCCGGACATCAGCTTTAGCCGGGTGACCAGCGCCGAGGCAATGCGCGTCTCTTCGATGATCTGCTCATGCAGGAAGCCGTCGATGCGCTGCCGGACGCGCAGCAGGTTCTCTTCTGGCTCAATGTGGATGTCCGAGGCCTTGACCTGCACCGCATCTTCGAACATGGACTGCAACAGCCTCACCACCGGGGCATCGTCGGCCGTCGCCCCGGTATCGGAGAGCTGGGCGATGTCGAATTGGCCCTGGGCCATCTCCTCGCCAAGTTCCTCGGCCAGGGTGACGATTTCCTCGGTGCGCCGGTAAACGGTGTCGATCGCCTGCAGAACTTCGGATTCGCGGACAATCGCCTGCTTGATGGGGCGCTTCAGCACCCGGACCAGGTTGTCGTAGGCAATGATGTCGGTCGGGTCGACCATGCCGACAACGACGCCGTCCTCGTCGCTGCGCAACACGATGGACCGATGCCGGCGCGCGTGCCCTTCCGGCAGCAAACGCACCACCTCGGGCGCGAACAGGTACTGCCGAAGGTCGATCACCGGCAGCAGCAACTGCTCGGACAGCACCTTGAGCATGGCCGACTCCTCGACCATCCCCATCTCGATCAGGACGTGGCCGAGCATTCCGCCACCCTGTTTCTGTCGCTCCAGCGCCCCTCGCAATTGCTCCGACGAAATCAGCTTCTGCTCCAGCAGCAGTTCGCCGATCCGGATTCGTTTTCGCACGCGCGGTCAGCCAGCCGTCTTGTTCAGGGCTTCCAGGCGTCCACGGACGTACCGGCTAACGCCCGGATCCAGGCGCTGGTCGCGCAGGGCCTGAGCGTAGGCTCGTCGCGCTTCAGCAAGGTCGCCCAGGGCTTCGCGTGAAATGGCGTAGCCGGCCCACCAGTGACCCTGCTCCGGCTGTGAGGTGGCCAGCGCCCGATACAGGCGGCTGGCATCCGCATGCCGATTCATTCGCTGGTAGGCAGAGGCCAGAAGTCCGTTGTACTCCGGGTCGTCACGCGCGGAGGGAAGCTCAGCCGATTCCAGCTGCGAAATCGCCTCGGCGGGCCGATTTCGGGCCAGCGCCAGTCGCGCAGCGAGACGCCGGTAGCCGACCCAGACCGGGTCGTCCTCAAAACGCTCCTGATCGAGCCTGGGATTCAGCGCCCGGGCCTCGGCCAGGCGCTGTTCGGCGGTGTCAAGGTCGCCACGCTCGATTGCGCGCATCGCCTCGTCAAAACGGTCGCTCGCCGCGCGTGCGCTGGTACTCGGAGCAGGCGCAGTCGCGGGCGCAGTTGCCGCCGCGGTCGCTGGTTCAGGCGCTGGAGGCGTCGCCGCCGAAGCTGCAGGCGCTGGAGGCGGCGCCGCCGAAGCTGCAGGCGCTGCTGCAGTTGCCGGTGATTCCGGCGCGGCGGTAGTGGTCGACTCCCTCAGGGTGACCTTCGGGGCTGGCTTCGGCGCCGACGGCCGGGCCGGTTTGCTGGCGGTGCCGGGCGGCGGCACGGACGACAACGACTCGTCGAGACCGAACCGGGTGAGGGGAGCCTGGGCCGGGACTGCCTGTGCCTGTTCCGCAGCCGGTACCGGTGCTTGTTCCGGGGCGGCTTCCGCAGATGCCGGGGCCGTGGCGACGATTGCGGCCGGAGCGGCGCCCGGTCCGGACCACCACCACCATCCCGCGCCGGCCGCCAACAAGGCCAGGAGCAGGATGAAAGCCGATTGCCGGGACCCGCCCGACGACGAGGTGGTCTCCAGCCGGATACCTTGCATGACGTTTGCGCTCGTTGGCTCCCGTGTGGAGAGATCCTTGAGCATGCGGTTAACAAGACTCATGGGATGCTTCTCAGGGCCGTTTGGGGAACCAGTCGTAAACGTACGCGGGCAGGGGGAAACTTAACACATAGCCGCAGGCCAAACCGACGCCCACAGCCAGCGCAATCAAGAGGATATTCTGGCGCAGGAACATTCCGAATTGCTCGGCGCCCGAAAGGCTTGCACTTTCAGTGTCCTGGATCGCGGCCAGCGCCTCGGCGCGGCCGACGCCGGCCTTGCCCGGCCCGAACGCTGCCAGCAAAGCCTTGTGGCACAGAATGTTGATCAATCGGGGCGTGCCGCGGCTGGCTCGGAACAGCAGAGACAGTGCGTCCTTGCTGAACAATCCAGCGCGCGGCGCGCCAGCAACTTCAAGCCGGTGCCGGACGTACTCGATGAACTCCCCGCTGCCCAAGGGACGCAGCCGGTGTGAAAACGTGATTCGCTGCCGCAATTGCCGGAGATTGGGCTGGGCCAGCCGCTGGTCGAGTTCCGGCTGGCCGAACAGAACGACCTGCAGCAACTTGTAGGTCTCCGTTTCCAGGTTCGTCAGCAACCGGATTGCCTCGAGGGTGTAGTCCGACAGCGCCTGTGCCTCATCCACCACCAGCACGCTGCGGCGCTGCTCACGCGCATGCACCAGCAGTCGTTCGTGAATGACCTTGAGCAGCTCCGACGGGCCGTCGCCGGTGGCGACGGTGCAGCCCAGCTCCTCGGCCACCGACCGAAACAGGGCATCCGGCGTCACGGCCGGGTTAGGCACGTAAGCGGCCACAAATTCCGGTCCCAGTCCGTTCAGCAACTGGCGGCACAACAGAGTCTTGCCCAGCCCGATCTCGCCGGTGACCTTCAGGAAACCTTCGCCGGAACGCAACGCGAACAGGACCGTGTTCAGCGCTTCCTGGTGCGAGGCCTTGGTATAGAAGAACCGTGTGTCGGGCGTCAGCCCGAACGGCAGGTGGCGAAATCCAAAATGGGCTTCGTACATACCCTATTTCGTCATGCCCGCCGGGGCGGACCTTCAACAACCGTCCGCGAGCGGACGTGAAGCGGGACTCCGGCGCGCGCGACGCTGCGCCGGCCCGTCGCCGGTGCGCGACACACGGTCAATTCCACCAGCTACTCTGCTTTTCCTGCAGGTCGTTCAGCCGCTGCTCGCCGTTTTGGCGGGCGTCTTCCCAGTCCGCGTCGCTGTCGATCACTTGCGGCTTCAGCAGGATCACCAGTTCGCTCTTGCGGCTCGCCACGCGGGTCGAGCGGAACAGGAAGCCGATCAGCGGCAGTCGCGACAACAGCGGCACCCCGAAGCGCTCGTCGTTGCTCGACTCCTGCATCAGGCCGCCGATGACGATGACCTGGCCGCTGCGCGCCCGCACGATGCTGTCGGATTCGCGGACGTTCGAGAGCGCCAGCGGAAACGATTCTGTCTGCCCGCCAAGGGTGACGTCCTTGCGTCCGTCGCGCACCTGGCTGACCGTCGGGTGGACGTGAAGGATCACGGTTCCTTCCTCATCGATTTGCGGCGTCACGTCCAGGGCAATGCCCGAGAAGAACGGGGTGAACTCGACGGTGCGGTTGGTGGTGGTCGCCGCACCCGTCGTGGTGTCGCTGCGCACGCCGGTGACGAAAAACTCGTCGGAACCCACCTTGATGATCGCCTTTTGGTTGTTCACGGTGGACACTCGCGGGCTGGACAGCACCTTCACGTCGCCCTGAGCCTGGAGCAGCTCGATGACGGCGCTGAAGTCGTTGATGTTCAGCGCTGCCGTGAGTGCGCCGCCAATGGCCGTCGGGGCCACTGGCAAGGTCATCGCGCCGGTGACCGGGTCAATGGTGATCGGGCTGCCGGCGGCGGGGGTCGTGCCGGTGTCGAAGACGCCGGGGCCGCCAAATTGGCCGACCGCCCCCTGGGTCCCGAGGACTTGCCAGTTGATGCCGGCCTGGAAATCCTCGTTGAGCTGCACTTCAAGAATCTTTGCCTCGAGGATGACCTGCCGCGACAGGTTGCCCTGCAGGGTCTTCAGGTAGTTGTCCACTTCCAGCAGTTCCGAAGTCATGGCGCGAACGACGATCAGGCCTGCGTCCGGGGTGATCACGACCTTGCGTCCGCCGCTGTCCGGCACGATCAGGCCCAGGGTCCGGCTGATCTCCGCCCAGAAGTCCGGATTGGAGGAGGTCTCGATGCCGCTCGCGGCGACCGAGCTGGCGGACGCATTCGAGCCCTGCGAACCGGAGCTGTTCGAGCCCGTCGAACCAGAATTGCGATCGGTGAGCTGGCCCGAGCTTACGACCGTTCGGGACTTCCCGACGCGCTGAAGATTGAGGTAGTTCAGCCGGAACGTCCGGGTCTGCAGTGTCTCCGCCAGGACCGTATAACCGCCCGGCGTTGCACGGAAGTCCACGCCGTAGGCATCGCGCACGTACTGCATGACCTCAAGGACCGTAACCTGCTTGAGCGTCAGGGTGATACTGCGCGTTACACCGGGCTGGATCACCAGGTTGTAGGGCGTGCCCTCGACCAGACTCTGAAAAAATGCTTCGGCCGGCATGTCCTTGACGTTGATGTCGAAACGATTGGATCCACTGACGGGCACCGCCGAGCGACCGAAGCCCATGGGCGGCAGCAACGCATCCCGGACTTCCAGCGGCACGGTGTGCACGCCCGGGCTCACCGGTGCGACCGATTCGGGGGCGGGCTTGGCGCCAGCGGCCGCGCATCCGGCCAGGGCAACCACCAGGCCGGCCAGCGCGGCGTGCATCGCCCGACGCGAGAAGGAGTCCATCCGGTAACTGTTCATTCCTGTCCTCATCCTGTCAGTTTGCGCCTTTGCGAATGGACGCGGACTGCGGGTGCAGCCTCAGGTCCATGAGCAGGCGATCCACTTGCAGCGTTACGCCTTCCGCGCGGATGTCCACCACCGTGGCACCGTCGACCGACTCGCCCAGCCTCAGCTGCCGGCCGTTGATCACGGCAATGCGCCGGTCCGCGGCCACCAGGGTCGACTGGAGGCGCCAGCGCGGCGCCCTGGAAACCGCCCGGTCCTGGACGGTGACCTCGTTCAGGGCGGTGGGCCGGGTCGGGTCGCCCAAGGCCCCACCCTCAGCCCAGGCGCGGACAGCCACGAGCATCGCAACCGCAGCCAAGGCTGCCAATAGATGCCTTAGTAGCGGCCTAGACACCGATCCACCCCTCTTCAAGGCTCAGGGTATAGACCACCAACCGGACGCGCGCGCGCGGATATTGTTCGACCTGGAGCTCAATCTGGTCCCAGAAAAACCGCCACTGCAGCGACTCCATCGACTGCAGGAAGCGCAGCACGTCCAGATATCCTCCGGCCAGCTCGAGTTCCAGGCCGTGTTTGTAGATTTTCGCACCCGGCACTACGCCGTTTTCCAGAGTTTCCACGATCACCGGCGTAGCCGGGATCGTGCGCAGGCCGCTGATCTCGAGCTTCGAGGCCCGCTGCAGCAATTGTCGCAGGACCTGGGTCATTTCTTCCGGCCCGATCAGGCCGGTGGTGGCGCCGGCAAGCCTCGCGTCCAGCTCGGGGATTTCCTTTTTGAGGACGGCAATCTCTGCATTGAGACCGCGATCCGGATCTTTCTGGCCCTGCTTCGCCAGCGTCTCGATACTTTGTTCCAGTCCCGCCACCTCGGCGACCAAAACCTCGACTTGCTGCTTGCTCTGCGCGCGCGCGCGCGCGCGCGGCGCGGCGAATACCGATTCCCAGATCACCAATATCACGGCGAGCACCGCAACCAGGACCATGACGCGCTCGCGAATCGACAGCAGGTCGTAGCGGTCGAGCAGGTTGCGCAGGAAAAAATTCACGACGGGTCCAGCGGCTGCGCCGGGGCAGCTTCGGGATTCTGCGAGCGCAGGGTGAACTGCATTTTTGCCTGACCGTCCCCCTGATTTCGCTTCAGTTCGGCGTGCCCGAAGCGGGATCCCCGGAACACCGACTCGGTTCCCAGCAAATCCAGGTAATGCGGCAGGAGCCCCTCGTCCAGCGTGACGCCCTGCAACTCCATTTCACGGCCACCAACCGTGAGGCGGATACCCGTCAGCCACAGCCCTGGCAGGCGCTGGCGCGCAAAGCCGATGAACTGCGGGGAAAATCCTGTGGTGTTTCCCAATTCACTTCGCGACAGCGCCGCCATCGACTGACGCTTTTCGTTTGCCTCGGCGGCAAGTCGGTCGCGCTCAGCCACCAACTGCTGGCTCTTCCCGCCGCCGCCCCTGATCTGCTCGGCCAGCTGGTTCAATTGATCCGTTGCACCGTCGCGACGCGCCTCCAGGCGGGCCTGCTCGTGGGTCAGCGTCGTGGCCTGCCACGCCGATACCAGCTGCACCACACCCAGCAACGCCACCAGCAAGCCGCACAGCAACAGGGCCAGTCGCGCCGACAGCACCGTCGGCTGCCTGCGGAATATCGGCGCAAGAAGGTTGACTTGCTGGTTCATAGCGTGGTCCGGTCCTGGCGCAAGGCTGCGCCCACGGCCATCAGGCTGCGGGCCTGATGCTCAGCGGTCATTTCACCCGAAAATTCGAGCAAGTCCTTCAGATTGAGGTCCTGCACATTGACGCCCAGCGACCGGCCCAGGTGCCGGTGCAATGCAGGCCCGGACACACCGACCGGCGCGATGTACAGCGTTTCGACCGGCGGTCGAGCGAAGTGCGTTTCGTAGTACTCCAGGGACCGCAGCAATTCCAGTGCGATCGCGCCCGCGCCGCGACGAAACTCCTCGGAGTTCTCGTCCGAGGTCGACAGCACCGCGAGATCCGCTTGGCCGATGAAAACGCGGCGCGAAAGGTACAGGTTGGACTCGCTGGTAATCAGAATCAGGCTCAGGCCCGCCTCGACGTAGAGCAAAGCCGCGCCCGTTCGGTTGGCCGGTGTCAGGGAGAGCAAATTGCGCAGGACCAGGTCCGGGATGTCGATAATCTCAAGCTCGCCACCACTGCGGTTAACCAGGGCGGCCTTCTGGGCAATCAGCGGCGTGCGCGACACCACCACGTTCAGCATCCGCGTTGACTCGCGGCTGCTCGCCGCCTGCTGCGGCATGTCGAACACGTCGATCGCGGCCTCGTCGACCGGAAAATCGATCAGGTCGCGCACCCGCCACCGGATCGCCTCACGCAATTCGGAGGCCGGAACGTCGGGAGATTCGACCAGATGCACCTGGTATTCATCCGGATTCAGCACCAGGCGAAAATTCGTCCGCTGCGTACCCGCCTGCTGTGTCAGGTTGCGCAGCGTAACGCTGGGATCTGCCTGCCGCGGCAAGGGAATGAACTCGCAACGGGTGAGGATGGGTGCCGATCCGGGAACCCACTTCACGGCGGCCAGGCTGACGCCCTGAGGGAGCAAGGCGAGTCCGACCTGGTTTTCAGGTGTGCCCTTTTTCCGCAACCCCGGCAGGCTCTGGATCCAGTCGCGCGCAGGCTCCAGCGCCTGCCGGAGTCGCGCCGGCAGGCTCGCAGCACCTCTGTCGCGAGTGTTCGCGTTGTCGGCCACTTGTTCTCCCGAGGCGGGAAAAAGTCCTTTCCCGCCGAAACCTTACCGACACATCTTAAAGCTTAGCCGCGCCTCATTCCAGCGGGGCGCCCGGGCCGGCCGCCGTCCGCAAAAACCGGCTATAGAACTGGACCGCCCGGCTGAAGGCCTCGATCCCGATGCGCTCATTGGCCCCGTGGATCCGGCTGAGGTCAGCATCGGTGATCTCGATCGGCAGAAAGTTGTACCGCGCCGGGGAAACCGCCGCGTAGTGCCGATTGTCGGTGGCGCCGATGACCAGGCCCGGCGCGACCAGGGCCTCCGGGAACACCTCCAGCACGGTCTGCTCCAGGGCCCGGAACGTCGCGTTTCCGGTATCCGCCACCGCCGACGGTTCCGAAGAAAAGTCGAGTGGCGCCACCTCGACCCGGTCGTCGTCGACCGCGCGAGTCACGTGCGCCCGGACCTCGGCAACGCTCTCGCCGGGCAGGACGCGAAAATTCACCACCGCCTGGGCCACGGTGGGAAGCACGTTGTCCTTGATCCCGGCGCGCAGCATGGTGGGCGCGGTCGTCGTCCGCACCAGCGCGCTGGTCAGCGGAGCCCCCGCCATTTGCCAGGCCACCAGCGGCCGGGTCAGCCATAGGTTGGCGATGGCGATCCGCTGGGTGAGCGGCAATGCCGGGGCGAGCCGCTCCAGCATGGCGTCGACCGGCGGGCCCAGGCGCGGAGGCCGCGGCTGGTCCTGCAGCCTGGCGACGGCCCGTGCCAGGCGGCCAATCGCAGTCACCGCGGGCGGCCGCGCGGAGTGGCCGCCGGTGTCGTGTGTTGTCAGCCGGAACGAAACGTAGCCCTTCTCGGCGGTCGAAATCATCGCGACCGGCCGTTCCACACCCTTGAACACCCCGCGGCTCAATACGCCACCCTCATCGAGGGAGAATTCCGCGTGCACCCCGCGGGACTGCAGCAGCCTGGCGATCGCCATTGCGCCGTCGCGACCGCCAATCTCCTCGTCGTGGCCGTAGGCAAGGTAGATGGTCCGGGCCGGCCTGAAACCGCTATTCACCAGCGACTCCACTGCCTCCATCTGCGCCATCAGGCTGGCCTTGTCGTCGATGGCGCCGCGGCCCCAGACAAATCCACCGGCAATGACGCCGTCAAACGGCGGTTGCTCCCACGTCGATTCGGTGCCGGGCTCAACCGGAACCACGTCCTGGTGGGCCAGCAACAGGATCGGTGGCGCCTTCGGGTCGGTGCCCGGCCAGGTGTAGAGCAGGCTGTAATCGGAAACGGTCTCGCGCCGCATCGCCCGGTGCGCGGCGGGAAAACTCAGGGCCAGGTGCGCGTGCAACCTCGGCCATTGGCTCCAGTCCACGCGCTCAACTTCATTCAGGGTCACGGTGGGAATGCGCAGTGCGCCGGCAAGGCGGCGGGCGGCGCCGGCCACGTCCACCGCGGGCAGCGCCACGACCGGGGCGATTGGCGGAACCGGCCCCACCAGCATCGTATTGGCGGCCATAACGCCGGCCAGGATCACCAGTGCGCCGCACAGCCAGCGGGTCAGCCGCATACTTTTCTCTCCGTCCAGGTCCCCAGCCCGTCGATGATAGCGCCAGCGCTGACGCGCCTGCGGGTCGGCGGCTTACTTTTGCGCCGCTTCGGCCGCCGCGGTCCCTGCCAGCGGCCGGCCGGCCGCTCGCCGAAACACGCGAAGGCCCCAGAGTCCGACGTCCTCCAGCGACAGGTAGATGGTGGGCAGCACGATCAGGCTGACCACCGTGGCAAACATCAGGCCGCCAATGACCGCGCGCGCCATCGGAAAGTACGGCGGGCCATCGCCACCGATGGTGGTTTGGCCAACAGCCAGCGGCACCATCGCCAGCACGGTCGAGCAGGCCGTCATCAGGATGGGCCGCAAGCGATCGCGCGAACCCTGTACCAGGGCCCGTTCGCGGGGCCGCCCCGATTCGCGCAATTGGTGCACGTGATCGATCAACACCACGCCGTTGTTCACCACCACACCCATCAACACCAG
>JANNAK010000141.1:0-9747 GCA_031384195.1 Gammaproteobacteria bacterium | reverse complement strand
CGGCCCCGGCCCGGGCGACCTGAGCCTGCCCTGAGGGGATGGCGCCCCGGGCGGAGCGGCCGCTGATCGGAACCTGAGCCGCCCGCATCCACTATCATCCGGCGCCATGGCAAGGCACGGAAGCAAGATCCCGGTCTCCGGCGAACCGGCACTCGCGCCGGACTGGCGTGCGCTGCGCAAGCTGGCGCCCTACCTGTCGGAATTCCCCGGCCGTGTTGCGGTGACGATGTCGCTCCTGATCCTCGCCAAAGTGGCGGGCGTGATATTGCCGCTGATCCTGAAAAAAATCGTGGACCAGCTGGGCGCGACCAACGCCATCCTGGTCGCGCCGTTGGCACTTCTTGCTGCCTACGGTGCCGTGCGGTTTGCGAATGTCTTGTTCGGCGAGTTGCGCGACGTGGTGTTCGGGCGGGTCGCCGAGCGCGCCATCCGGCGCTCGGCGCTGGCGGTCTTCCGGCATCTGCACACGCTCGAACTGGAGTTCCACCTGTCGCGGCGCACCGGCGGCCTGTCGCGGGACATCGAGCGCGGGATCGCCGGCATCAGCTTCCTGCTGCGCTTCACGTTGTTCAACATCCTTCCGACCTTGTTCGAGTTGGCGATGGTGGTCGGCATCCTGTTGGCGATGTTCGCGCCGTCGTTTGCCGTGCTCGCACTTTCCTCCGTCGGTCTCTACGTGGCCTTTTCGGTGGCCGTTACCGAGTGGCGGACACGCTTTGTCCGCGAGGCCAATGCCCTGGACTCCCAGGCCAATACCCGTGCCATCGACGGGCTGCTCAACTTTGAGACGGTCAAGCTGTTTGGCAACGAGCAGTTCGAGTCCGAGCAATACGACCGGGCGCTGGCGTCCTGGGAGCAGGCCCAGACCCAGAGCCGGCTGACGCTGTCGGCGCTGAATACCGGTCAAGCCCTGATCATCGCCGGCGGGCTGACCTGGATGATGATCCTGGCCGCGCAGCGGGTGGCGGACGGGGCCATGAGCCTGGGCGATTTCGTGGCGATCAACGCTTACATGATCCAGCTGTTTATCCCGCTCAATGTGCTGGGCTTTGTTTACCGCGAGATTCGCCGCGCGCTGGCCGATATGCAGCGGATGTTTGCGCTGATGGAGCAGAAGCCGTGCGTCACGGATACCCCGCAGGCGCGAACGCTGCAGGCCCGGCGGCCGGTGGTGCGCTTCGATGGCGTTCGCTTCCACTACGACGCGGCGCGACCGATCCTTCGCGACGTCAGCTTCGAGATTGCAGCCGGACAAACCGTGGCCGTGGTGGGGCCCAGCGGTGCTGGAAAGTCGACTCTGGCGCGCCTGCTGTTCCGCTTTTACGACGTCACCGGCGGTGCGATCACCGTGGATGGGGCGGACGTGCGCAGCCTCGGCCAGGACTCGCTGCGCTCGCACATCGGTGTGGTGCCGCAGGACACTGTGCTATTCAACGACACGCTGGAGTACAACATCGCCTACGGGCGTCCGGGGGCCTCGCCGGAGGACATCGCCCGCGTGCTGTGCATGGCGCACCTCGACCGTTTCATCGCCCAGCTGCCGGAGGGGATGCAGACCAAGGTCGGCGAACGCGGCCTGAAGCTGTCGGGTGGCGAGAAGCAGCGAGTGGCGATCGCCAGGGCGCTGTTGAAGAATCCGCCAATCATGATCTTTGACGAGGCCACCTCGTCGCTGGACTCGGCCGCCGAGCAGGCCATTCTTGGCGCGATTCGCGAGGCCGCTGCCGAGCGGACCACGTTGGTGATTGCGCACCGGTTGTCGACCGTCACCGACGCCAATCGCATCGTATTCCTGGAGCAGGGCCGGGTGCTGGAGAGCGGCACCCATCACGAACTGCTGGCGGCCGACGGGGCCTATGCCCGGGCCTGGCGCCTGCAGCAGCGCGCCGAGGCCGCCGTCTCGCCTTTGCCGTGATCGAAAGAGCGGGCGGCCACCCGGCCGCCCCTCTTGCAACGCTGCCCCGGCGCCGCGCCGGGAAGGCTGCCTACTTGGTGACCTGCTTCGACACGTTGGCCGGGGCGAAGTAGTCCTCGGTGAACTGCTTCACCTGGTTTTCCGGATCCTCGTTGTTGAAGGCCTGGGCGAGGTAGCGGTTCGACTGCAAGTCGTAAATCGTCTCGCCGATCGGCGCCAGCAGCCGGAGGTCGTAGGACTGGGCGGTGAAGGCTTCCTGCCAGCGCCACAGCTGGTCGCGACGGTCATAGACGTCGACCAACAGGATGGTCCAGGAATCCTCGTCGATATAGAAGGTGCGGCGCTTGTAGATATGCGTGGTGCCCGGCTTGGTGACAGAGTCCACCACCCACACGCGGTGCAGCTCATATCGCGTCAGGTCCTGGTTGATGTGGCCCTTCTGGACGATGTCCGCGTACTTGTACTTGTCACTGTGCAGGACGTAGTTGTTGTACGGAACGTAGAGGTCCTTCTTGCCAACGATTTTCCAGGTGTAGCGGTCCATCGCACCGTTATAGGTGTTGGTCTGGTCGTTGGTACGCAGGCCGTCGGCCGCGGTGCCGGGGTTGTCGTAGCCCACGTTCGGAGCGCGGCGCAGGCGGCGCTGGCCGGGGTTGTACTGCCACGCGCGGCGCGGTTCCTTGATCTGGTCCATGGTTTCGTGGACCAGCGTGATGGTGCCCGCCAGGCGCGCCGGCGCCGTGACCACTTGCAGGAAATAAATAATGACGTTCTTGATGCTCTCGGGCGTGGCGCCCTTGGTCATGTAGGGGAACATCACGTCTTCACGGATCTTGACCTGGTTGTAGCCGCCCGAGGTGGTGACCGCGAACTGGTTGTTCCAGCGCTGGATGTTGGCGCCGAAATAACGAACCTTGTGGTTCCAGACCGGTTCATGGCCCGTCTTCGGGATCGGGAACGGGGTTCCCATGATCGCGCCGTTGAGCGCTTCACCATTGCCACCGAGGGACGCGCTGACCGCGTTCTTGTAGGTCGCCGCGTAAATGTAGTCCGGGTTGGCAAAGCTGCGGCGGGTTTCGAACACCGGAATCTTGTAGGTCTGCGGATAGCGCTGGAACATCGCCAACTGCCCGACGGAAAGCTTGTCCTTGTACTGCTGCACGTTCTGCGAGGTGATCGTGAACTGTGCCTTGTCGTTCGGGAACGGGTCGCAGTAGCGCGTGCCGAGGCCCTGGTAGCACGGCGGGGAAGCCGTCAGGCCACCGGTCCAGGCCGGTATGGTTCCTTCCTTGTTGCCGGCCTTCTCGGCGCCCATCGGCGTCAGGTCACCGGCCGGCTTCAGCCGATCGGCTTCCTCCTGCGTAATTTTTGCCAGCGCGGGCGTGGCGGCGAAAGCGATGAGAATCAGCACTGCGCGTGAAAATGCGTGGGTCATGTTTGTCTCCTGAGAACGGAAACCTTATCACAGGCAGCCAGCGTCAATCCTGACTACCTCTGCGGGTAAAGCGCCATGTTCTTGGCGTTGCCGGCGGCCTGTTTTTCTGTCGCCAGACTGCACTCGGTTGACCGTCACAATACGGCGGCGTATGTTTGAAATTCCCCAGTCCGCGACACTGCCCGATGCCGGCCAAAATCCTGCCTACCGAGAAGCAGAACCTGACCGCCGATGCTTGGGCCGAAGCGGCGCTCGAGGCGATGGCCAGTGGCGGCCTGGACGCAGTCGCGGTGGAGCCGCTGGCACGGGCGCTCGGCGTTACCAAGGGAAGCTTCTACTGGCATTTCGAAAATCGCGATGCGCTGGTCCGCGCGGCGCTTGAGTTGTGGGAGCGCCACGAGACCCTGGACGTGGTGTCCGGCCTTGAGGACGAACCGGATCCGCAAGAGCGCATCTTCAAGGTGTTCAGGCGCGCCAATTCCAGTTACCGGGCCGGGCGCTTGTACCTTGCGCTGGCCGCCGCCTCGGACAATCCCATCGTCGGCGAGCGGGTGCGGCGGGTGTCGCAAATGCGACTGGAGTACCTGCAGGGCTGCTACCGGGAGCTGGGTCTGTCCGAAATCGACGCCCGACTTTGGTCCACGTTTGCCTACGCGACCTTTATCGGCAACCAGCAGGTGAACCGGGACGCCCCGGCGATGTTCCCCTCCGGGCCGCAGTTTCGCGAGTACTTCAAGTTGATGATTCGAACCCTGATTCCACGCGAGCGAACGGCCATGGACGGCGAGCATCCGTCGGTGGTTTCGCTGCGTAAAACTGGCACGCCGTAACGATTTTCTGCAGGAGCTACCCATGACATACCTAATTGTTTTCGCGCTCATCGCTACCCTTTGGGCCCTCGCCTACGTCGGCGCGCCGCTGTTCGCCTGGGCAGTCGTGGCGGCAGTGACCACGGCGGGTCTCAAGGCCGCCGGGCTCATCGGCCTGGGCGGCACCGTGACCGGCGGCGTCATCTTCGGGCTGTTGGCGTTCCTGTGCGTCGTGCCGCTGCGGCGGACGCTGCTGACCCGGCCGATCTTTGCCGGGTTCAAGGCGGTCCTGCCGGAGATGTCCTCCACTGAGCGCGAGGCGCTGGAAGCCGGCGACGTGTGGTGGGAGGCCGAAATGTTCCGCGGCCGCCCGGAATGGAAGAAGTTGCTGGACTTTCCGTACACCCAGTTGACCAACGCCGAGCAGAGCTTCCTCGACACCGAGTGCGAGGAGCTTTGCATGATGGTTGACGACTGGAAGATCGAGTACGAAACCAAGGACCTTCCGCCGGAGGTCTGGCAGTACATCAAGGACAAGGGTTTCTTCTCGATGCTGATCAAGAAGGAGTTCGGAGGCCTGGGCTTCTCGGCCGGCGCGCAGTCCGCGGTGGTGACCAAGCTTGCGACCAAGTCGATCGCGCTTGCCGTGACCGTGATGGTCCCGAATTCGCTCGGGCCGGGCGAGCTGCTGATGTACTACGGCACCAAGGCACAGCAGGACCAGTGGTTGCCGGGCCTGATCAAGGGCACCGAGCTGCCCTGCTTTGGCCTGACCGGCCCTGAAGTCGGCTCCGACGCAACCGCGATGCCGGACCTTGGCGTGGTGTGCCACGGTGAGCACGAGGGCAAGAAGGTCCTGGGCATCAAGCTCAACTTCTCCAAGAGTTACATCACGCTGGCCCCGGTGGCCACGGTGGTGGGGCTCGCGTTCAAGCTCAAGGATCCCGAAGGCCTGCTGGGCGACAAGACCAAGGTCGATTACGGCATCACTTGCGCGCTGATCCCGGCCAGCCATCCAGGCGTGGATATCGGCCGCCGACACTATCCCGGCGCGGCTTTCCACAACGGGCCGATCTTCGGCAAGAACGTGTTCATCCCGGTCGACTGGATCATTGGCGGCCCGGAACAGGCCGGCAAGGGCTGGCGCATGCTGGTGGAATGCCTGTCCGCCGGGCGCGGAATCTCGCTGCCGGCACTGGCGACGGCCGCCGGACAGACCTCGTACCGCACGCTGGGCGCCTACTCGCGCTTGCGACGCCAGTTCAAGGTTTCGATCGGCAAGTTCGAAGGGGTCCAGGAGGCCACCGGTCGGGTCGCCGCCAACACCTACACCCTGGAGGCGATGCGCGTGCTCACCGCCTCGGCGGTCGACCATTGCTCGCCGTCGGTCGTCACCGCGATCGCCAAGTACCACATGACCGAGTTGATGCGGAAGGTGGTGCTGGACTCCAGTGACGTGCTGTCGGGACGCGCCATCCAGCAGGGGCCGCGGAACAGCATTGCGACCGCCTACCGTTCAACGCCGGTTGCCATCACGGTCGAAGGCGCGAACATCCTCACCCGCAATCTGATGATCTTTGGCCAGGGCGCAATTCGCTGCCATCCCTACGTGTTTCCGGAGATGGAAGCGGCGCGCATGGACGACCTGCCGGCGTTCGACCAGCACCTGTGGGGGCACATCGGCTTCTCGATCAACCGGGCCGTCCGCGCCTTCACGTTGGGCTTGACCGGTGCTCGCCTTGCGCCCAGTCCACAGGCCGGCGTGACCGCCCGGTACTTCCGCGAGATGACGCGCTTTTCTTCGGCGCTCGCATTTGTCTCCGACCTGACCATGGGTGTGCTGGGCGGCAAGCTCAAATTCAAGGAACGGCTGTCGGCGCGCCTGGGCGACGTGCTGTCGCAGCTGTACATCGCCTCGGCGGTGCTCAAGTACTACCTTCACCACGGCCAGCAGGCCGCGGATACGCCGCACATGCAGTGGGCGATTGACAACGCGCTGCACGAGATTGCCAGGGCCTTCGACGATTTTCTGGCCAACTTTCCGGTGGCCTGGGCGCGCGGGATCATGCGCGTCGTCGTGTTCCCGGTCGGCAACTGGTACCGGCCGGTGAGCGATGTCCTCAATGCCAAGGTCGCCGACCTGCTGCTGGAGCAGACCGAGTTGCGCGACCGCCTGACCTGGCTGGTGTTCAAGAATGGCGGGCCGCACGAAGCGGTTGGCCGGCTCGAGCATGCCTGGAAAGTGGCCGAGCGCGCCGAGCCGGCTTACCTCAAGTACTACAAGCTGATGGTGCGCGACGAGCTTTCCGGCAATACCCCGACCGAGCGCCTGAATGACGCCGTGAACCGCAAGTTGCTGACCCGGCAGGAAGCGGACCTTGCGGCGGAGTACGACCGGGCGCGCTTCGACGCCATCCTCACTGACGACTTCAGCAAAGCCTACATCGCCGGTGACTTCGAGTCGGATCGGGCGGAAGTCGTGGACCTGGCGACCCGAAGGCCGCAAGTGGCCTGAGTTGGCTGCCGCAACAAAAAGGCCGGCGATGCCGGCCTTTTTGTTGGTTCAGTCCGACCTACTGGGTCTTCAGCATGAAGTCCATGAGCTTGGACTTGAAGGCGGTGTAGGGCGGGAAGAAGGTCTTGGCAAACATGATGCGGGTGCGGACCACGGCGCGTTCGTGCGAGAACGCCTTGAAGCCGTAAAGGCCGTGGGCCTGGCCGATGCCGGAGTTGTTCACGCCGCCAAACGGCAGGTTGCCGTGGCCGTACTGCACCACGCAGTGGTTGATGCAGGTGCCGCCGGCGCTGGTGCCGCTGAGCATCCGCTCGATGTTCCGCTCATTCCGGCTCCAGATGTAGAGGGCCAGCGGCTTGGGTTGGGCGTTGATGTCGGCGATGACCCGGTCGAGGTCGGTATAGGTGCGGATCGGTAGCAGGGGTCCGAAGATCTCTTCGCTTTCGATGCGAGCGTTGGCCGGCACGTCCTCAAGGAAGGTCGGTTGCACGAAACAGTCGCGCTCGCGGACTTCGCCGCCGATCACGACTTTGGCGCCCTTCTGCCGGGCGTCGGCCAGCAATCCCGCCACGCGCTGCGTGTGCCGCAAGTTGACGATGCGCGCAAGGTTGGGAGATTCCAGCTGCTCCTGCACGGACTCGCCGTAGGATTCCTTCAGGACCTTGCGGCATTCCGCCACAAACGCGTCCTTGATCTTCGGGTGCACGTACAGGTAATCGGGCGCGATGCAGGTCTGGCCGCAATTGGTGTACTTGCCCCACATTAATGTTTTCGCGGCGAGTTCAATGTCGGCCGTCTCGTCAATGATGGTCGGAGACTTGCCTCCCAGCTCAAGGGTGACGCTGGTCAGATGCTTGGCGGCCGCCGCCATCACGATTTTTCCGATCGCCGGCGAGCCGGTAAAGAAGATGTGGTCGAAGGGCAGGGCCAGCAGGATCTGCGAGACCGTGGCGTCGCCCTCAAACAGCGCAACCTCGTCCTCGGTGAAGAGTTCCTTGATGATCCGGGCCATGACGGTCGTCAGGTGCGGGGTCATCTCCGAGGGCTTGAGGATGGCGGTATTGCCGGCGGCGATTGCCGAGACCAGTGGCCCGAAGCAGAGGTTTACGTTGTAGTTCCAGGGCGAGACGATCAGGCAGCGCCCGCGCGGCTCGTGCTGGACCCAGGACTTCAGACCCAGGGTCAGGGAAGTCGGCCAGACGCCCTGCGGTTTCATCCATTTCTTCAGCTTGCGCATCGCGTGCTTGGCTTCGCTGATGACCGGCAGGATTTCGGCGAGGTCGACCTCGGCCGGCGGCTTGCGAAAATCCTTGTAGGCAGCCTCGTAAAACTCCGGCCGGGCCGCCATCACCGCATCGTGCAGGCGACGAATCTTGGCAATGCGCTCGGCGGCCGTGGAGCGGCGAAGGCGCAGGGCCGTTTCGCGCTGGCGCTCAAATACGCGCCCGATATCGGCCTCGGTGGCATGGGTCTGGGGAAACGGGAGCGGCGACACGGCGCTGTTCATGGCAGATCCGAGACTGGGTCGGGCCCGGAGTATAGCGAAGGGCCCGGTTGCCCCTACAATGGAGTCCGATCTGGGGGAGAACACCATGGCTCGTAGCAAACGACTCAATCCATTGGATGCTTCCTGGCTGGCCGTCGACTCGCTCGACACGCCGATGCACGTGGGCAGCCTGCTGATTTTCTCGCTGCCGGATGACGCCGGCCCGGACTTCATGCGCCGTCTGGTCACGCACCTCAAGTCCACCACCGATTTCGCCTCGCCGTGGAACCTGAAGCTGCGTTCCACCGCGCTGCGCCGGGTGCTGCCGGCCTGGCAGGTGGACGACGATATCGACATTGATTTCCATGTTCGCCACTCCGCACTGCCGGCACCCGGCGGCGAAGTGGAGCTGGGGCGGCTGGTGTCACGACTGCACAGCCGCCAGCTGGATTTCTCGCGGCCACTGTGGGAGTGCACTATCATCGAAGGGCTGGAAAACAAGCGCTTCGCGATGTACACCAAGATGCATCACTCGCTGGTCGATGGCGTCAGCGGCATGCGTATGTTGCAGCGCGTGCTCGTCACCAGTCCCGGCGCCCGCAAGCAGCCAGCCCCCTGGGCGGCGCGACCGGCAAGGGTGGAGCCCGCCGAACCGGCGGCGCCAGAGGAGCAGGCGTCTACCGGCGGCGTGGTGAATTCGGTCATGGAAATGGTCCGCAAGCAGGCCCAGTCGGTACCCGAGGTCGGCCGCGCCCTGGCGCGCCTTGCCAACTCGGGCGACAAGGAGCTGACGGCGCCGTTTAGCGCCCCCGTCTCGATGCTGAATGGCCGGGTCAGCGGCGCGCGACGCTTCGCCACCCAGCAATACGAACTCAAGCAGCTCAAGGCGCTGGCCAAGGCCGGCGACGCCACCCTCAACGACGTGGTGTTGTGGCTGTGTTCCACGGCCTTGCGGAAATTCCTCAAGGACTCGAACGCCTTACCGGCAAGGTCGCTGACGGCGGGAATCCCGGTCAATGTGCGTCCGGCGGACGACCAGGGCCACGGAACGGCGATCAGCTTCATCATGGCCAACCTCGCCACTGACATCGCCGACGGCCGCAAGCGGCTGAAGGCGATTACGGCCTCAACGGCGAGCGCCAAGGATCATCTGCAGTCACTGCCACGCGCGGCCCTGACCCAGTACACGATGCTGGTGATGGCGCCGTACATCCTGCAGCTGCTGACCGGCCTGGGCGGCCGTACCCGTCCGGTATTCAACATCACCATCTCCAACGTGCCGGGCCCGTCCGAAACGCTTTACTTCAACGGCGCCAAGCTGGAAGCCATGTATCCGGTGTCGCTGCTGTCGCACGGCCAGGCCATCAACATCACCTGCGTGAGCTACGCCGGCAGCGTGAACTTCGGCTTCACCGGCGCCCGTGACACCTTGCCGCACATGCAGAATCTCGCCGTGTATACCGGCGAGGCGCTGCTGGAGCTGGAGCGAATCCTTTCCAGGTAAGCGGGCACGCTGTGGGTGGCGGCGGCAACCCGAACCGGAGAAAGTGATGGGGATAGGTGGTGCGAAACGCCATGGTCTGCAAC
>JANNAK010000111.1:0-2397 GCA_031384195.1 Gammaproteobacteria bacterium | reverse complement strand
CCAGAATCGCGGGCAGGTGATCGGTGACCTGAACGACGGGCGTACGGGCTTTGACGTACTTGAGCAGGAAGTCCGGCATCTGTTCCACCGGCACGACGTGATCCGCGACGCCGGCGATGATGGCGCTGCGCGGCATGCCGTCGAACTGCGCCGTTTCCGGCGTCTGCACCAGGGTCACGCCGCCGTAGCCCTTGATGGCCTTAAGCCCCAGCGTGCCGTCGCTGCCGGTGCCCGATAGAACGATCCCCACGGCATTCTCCTGCTGATCCTCGGCCAGGGACCGGAAGAAAAAATCAATCGGAATGCGCACGCCGCGGCGCTCCGACAGTTCCGACAGGTAGAGCACCCTTGAGCGGACGCCGAGATCCTTATTGGGCGGAATGACATACACGTGATTGGGCAGGATCGGCATCCGGTCCTGCGCCTGCACGACCTTCATGGAGGTCTGCTTGGACAGCAGTTCGGCGGTGAGGCTTTCGTGCTTGGGATCGAGATGCTGGATCAGAACGAAGCCCATGCCGCTGTCAGGCGGCATGGCATTCATAAATCGCTTGAAGGCGTCAAGGCCGCCGGCCGACGCGCCGATGCCGACAACCGTGAAGCCTGGCGGCTTGTGCGGCCCGGCGTTCTGGGTCAGGCCCCCGTTCGAACGCTCGCGCAGGGCAGGGGCGCCACTGGCTGACGCGCCGCCCCCAAGCTTCTTGCTGCGTTTCGCGGTCATGTGCCTATTTCATCCCCCGACGGCCGGCGCCAGCTTACCCTTGTTGTGCTATCGGCATGGAGAATCTGAATCAGCTCCTGGCGACGAAGGCAGGGCGTGCTTCATGCGCGAGCAGCGGAGCAGCGCGGCCACCAGCGCTTGGGCCGTCACCGGCTTGGGCACATAGTCATCCATGCCGGCCAGTTCGCCCAGCTTGACGTCTTCGGCCATGGCATTGGCCGACATGCCAACGATGCGCGGGCGGCGCCCGGGGGGCCAGCGTTGGCACAGTGCGCGCGTAGTCTCCAGCCCGTCCATGACCGGCATCTGCACGTCCATGAAGACGACGTCGTAGGGCCGCCGTTCGATCGCGGCCAGAGCCTCCCCGCCGTCGCCCGCAAAGTCCGGTTTGTAGCCCAGGCGCTCGAACATGAGTTGGGCCACTTTCTGGTTCTCCGGATTGTCCTCCGCGATGAGCACGCGCAAGGGATGCTTTCCGGCAAGGTCTCTCGGCAGCTGGAACGGGCCGGACTCGACGGTTTGCGTGCGGCCCGTCTGGATAAACAGGCTGGAAATGGCCTCGAGCAGGCGCGAGGGTTTGATCGGCTTGAGCAGCGTTAAATTGACGACGCCTTGGTCGCCTGCGTGCAGAGAGACCGAGCTCAGCATGATGATCGGCAGTTGCGCGCCGGTGCGCAGGTGGCGCAGCTCGCGCGCCAGCATCACGCCGTCCATCACGGGCATGTGGTAGTCGAACAGGGCTAGATCAAAAGCATCGCCACGGCTGATCCAGCGCAGGGCTTCGCCCGCCTCACTCGTCGCCTCCGCCGCCATGCCCCAGAGCCGGGTGTAGTGCATGAGGATGCGGCGGTTGATCTCGATGTCGTCCACGATCAGCACGCGCCGGCCCTGCAGCGCCGCCACCGTGCCCAGCGGCGAAACGCGGAGGGGCAGCGGCGCCTCATCGGCCCGGAGGGTGAACGTGAAGGTCGAGCCCTTGCCGGGCGCGCTGACCAAGCTGATGTCGCCGCCCATCATCTCGACTAGGCCCTTGCTGATGGACAGGCCCAGGCCGGTGCCGCCGTGCCTGCGCGTGGTCGAAGCGTCGGCCTGGGAAAACGGCTGGAAAAGCCGCGCCTGCACTTCGGGTGTCATGCCCTCGCCGCTGTCCGTCACTGCGGCCTCGATCTCGAACGTGGGCTCCTGCAGCGGCCGGCCGCGCACTTCCACCAGGACCTGGCCCCCGGCCGGCGTGAACTTCACCGCATTGGACAAGAGGTTAACGAGGATCTGCCGCAGCCGTCCCGCATCGCCCAGCAAGCCCTCGGGCGTGCCGGCGTGCGCCAGATAACCGAGATTAACGCCTTTCGGGGTCGCGGCCGGGCTGACCAAGTCGAGCGCCGATTCCACGCACTCGCGCAAGCCGAAGCTCTTCCGCTCCAGTTCCACGCGGCCGGCCTCGATTTTGGAGTAGTCCAGGATGTCGTTGATCACGGTCAGCAGGTGTTCGCCGCTGTTGTGAACGATCGCCGCGTATTCTTTCTGCTCCGTGTTCAGCGGTGTATCCAGCAGCAGGCTGATCATGCCGATGATGGCGTTCATCGGCGTGCGGAGCTCATGGCTCATGTTGGCCAGGAACGCCGCCTTGACGCGAGCGGCTACCTCGGCGGCATGATGCCGCGCTGACTGACCATGAC
>JANNAK010000190.1:0-3789 GCA_031384195.1 Gammaproteobacteria bacterium | reverse complement strand
AACTCTTGCCGGTAAGGTCCTTCAGCAGCGGCGCGGCATTGATGCCGTCCAGTCCCGCCGTCATCGTGTAAGTCGGCTTGGGGCCGGGCGTAATGCGCGCGGTCTGGGCGATGCTGCCACCGTAGAGCTTGGCCTTCAGTTCCTGGGTCTTGACCTTGCCCTTTGGCGCATCCAGCGTCAGCACCACGTCGGACAGCTTGCTCTTTTTCAGGGTCAGGCTGCTGATTTGCAGCGTGCCCTTGGCATTGACCTGGTCCAGCGCCGCAATCGGCAGTTCGGTCTTGCGGAAGTCACCGCTGTCGCCCGTCTTCGCGGACTCCGGCTCCGGCGGCGCGAGGTAGCGATCGGCATTGATCTGGTCGAGCTTCAGCGCGAACTGGATGCTCTGGGTGGCGAAATCGGTGATGTGCACGAATCCGCCGGCACTGCTCTGGTCGAGCTTGAGCTTCAGGTTTTCGAGGCGCGCCGACTTGAGGTCGCCGCTGTAGTCGGTGGTGAAGCTGACGGCCGTCAGCGCGGCGGCATCCTGCATCGGCGGCAGGGCGACGTCGAACTTCTTGGCGACCTCACGCGGGTTGAAGGTGTTGCTGGCGAACTTGCCGGTGAAGTTGGGAGTATCGCCGGTGACGCCGGTTCCCTGCACCGCGCCGGTGAGCCTGACTCCGGCGGCGTCGACCACGGCATCGCTCACCGCGACAGTGTCGGCCTTCTGCTCAAAGCGGATGTTGCTCGTGACCTTGGCGCCCATTGCCTCCAGCGCGACATTGCTGAGATCAGCGACGCCGGCTTTCTGGTCGTAGCGAACATCGCCCTGCACGCTGACATCCTGCTTGCCGCCGGGGACGCCCTTGCCGGTTGCGGCTACGTTCAGCTTGAGCCCGCGGGCTTCATAGACTTGCGCGTCAAGGTCGTGAGTGGCGGTCAGCGACAGCTTTACATCCGCGCTGATCTCAGGATCCGTGGCGGTCGCCAGGAAGCTCAGCGTCAGCTCGATCGGGTCTTCAAGCGTGACCGGCCCGGTTTCCAGCGTGAGCTTGGCGAGCTTGTAGGATTTATTCGCCTGCTGGTCGACGTAGCTCAGCGACACGTCGCGAATGTCGAGTGCGCCCACGGCGAGCGCCACCGGTGGCTGGTCCTCGGTTGGCGTTTCGGTTTTCGGCTTGTCGGCCGGTTCCGAGGACGCGGTGAGGTCGTCCCAGTTGCTCCTGCCCGCCTTGTCCTTGGACAGGTTCAGGGCCAGGCCGTCTACCACGACTTTCCTGATTTCGACCCGGCGCTTGGTCAGCAGCGGCAAGAGCTTTACCCGTACGTCCATGGCCTTGAGCTGGGCGAAGGGCCCCGGACCGAAGCCATTCGCGTTTCCGAGCGTCACGTCCGACAGACTTACGCCCAGCCAGGGGAAGATCGACAGGTCGATGTCCCCGGCAATGGTCAGCTCGCGGCCGGAGTTTTCCTTAACCGCCGCGGCGATCTGCGACTTGTAATCATTCGGGTTGAAGAACAACGGGACCGCGATTGCGGTGCCCACAATCAGGACAACAAAAATGCCGACGACGGCGAGAAGGATTTTGAAAGGCTTGGCCATGGGGATTCGTCGGTTGAGGGTATTCAGGGGCGTGATTTTAGCCCGAGTGAGAGTCCTGGGCGACCGCCAAGTTCCCTGCGAGGCTGACGCCGCTGCGGCTCCTGCGTCCGGCTTTGGCACAATGGCGCCCCTCGGCCGCGACAATACACGCGATGAAACGTGAATTGCACTTTGGAGCTTTGAGGATGACGACGGGCATCCGGCGGCCCACCGCCCGCGCCCAAATGCTTGCCTTGCTGCTTGCGGCAGGCACCGATAGCGCACTGGCTCAAGAGCAGGAACCGCAACCGGATGAACTCGGCGCACTGCAGGTGACTGCCGGGATACAGCAGTGGCGCATACCGCGAAGCACCGCCGGGCAGCGGCACAATCAGCTACCCGGACGGCAGCAGTTTTTTTAGTCCGTTTCCCGATGGCTCGCAGGCCGACGACCTCGGCTTGTTCCTGTTCGACGAGTGGCGGGCCTCAGAGCGTTGGCTGGTGGAAGGTGGAGCACGATTTACACGGCCTGCGCGCCCGGTTCAACGGATCTTGATCAGTTCCGTCGCCGGCGGCCGATTCCGGCCGCTGCCAGCACCAGCAGCAGTCCGCCGGACAGCGAGCCGCTGAAGATCGAGTACGAGCGCGGCTGGACGCCACAGGGCAGCGACACGTCCGGCGCCACGAAGGGCTCGTAGCTCTCCACGACACCGACGTGGTCCGCGCTGGCGCGGTCGGGCGAGACGGCGTTGAGGCCGATGCCGCGCTTGGCGAATCCGGCCGCGCAGGCTTCAAAATCGCCGAAGTCATTCGCCAAGACCACCGACAGGATGGCGTCGCGTGCTTCGGTGAAGGTCGCATCGGCGGGCGTCATCTTCAGGCCGCCGATGATGTAGTCCTGCATGCGACTGCGGGCCTGCTCGAAGCGGTGCTCCGGCCGGTTGAGGATGCCGACATAGCATTCCCATACCATCTGCGCCCAGATCTCGCCGGAGTTGTGCACCTCCGAATTGGTGGCGCCCGCGCCGCCGTCCGGCGTCGGTTCGCCATCCGAAATGTGCTTGAACGTGAAAGCGTTCCTGGCAAATTCGGTGGAATACGGAACCCGACGGATGCCGGAGTAGAAGTTGTCGGCGACATACCCGGCCAAGCCGTAGGCTCCCTGGTACTGATCGTTGCCCGCGATCTGCCGCTCGTCCGCACGCGTCGACAGCATGAACGCCGAGATGTCGCCCCAGCCCTCACTCATGCTGTCCGCCTGCGGGTTGCTGGAAGCGGTCAGGCGGTGATGCACGTAGTGGAAGAACTCGTGCGCGATGATCTGGTTGTCGAGCGTGCCATCGACGTCCACCGAGGGCGAGCGCTGCATGTGTGCGGTGGCCGCCCCGCTGGTGAGGGAGTCCTTTATGGTCTGGCCGTCGGCCTTGCGGATCATCACCGACGCGACTTGATAGGCAGAGTCGCTCGGTTGCGGAACGCCGCTCACCGGGACGTCGAGATTTCCCATGACAATGGGCTCGCCGTCCGTGTTGTTGACGACGATCATTCCCGCGGCGCCGGAGGCAAAAGCGAATTGGGCCTTGGCCGTGAAGTTGCAGTTGCCACGGTCGATCAGGGCGATCTTGCCGGCCAGCGAGGCTTGGGCAGGTGCTGCGGGGGTGGGCGCGGTCGGGTCGGCCGGGGGTTCGCCGCAGCCGTCGCTGGGCGAGACGCCGGTGCCGTCGTCTGCGAGAGCGACCGGCTGCGTGATGTCGTAGTCGCTGGGGCCGAAGGCGGCTGCGCGCCAGCGCAAGGACCCGCTGTCCACCGGCAGGGTCTGGCGGACCTCGCCAATCTGCGGGCCGTCGAACAGGTACTGCTGCATGGTCGGCGAAGAGCCATCGCCGGGCGTTGCCATGTTGGCGTTGTTGCGGCCGGACGAGTCCTGACCCTGGGCCTTGATGCGGTCCCCATCCACCCCACCGCGACCGTAGTTGTCGTCCTGGGCGTTGCCGGAAGCCTCGTCGAATCCGTGGTTGTACCACCAGTCGTGCAGCCAGTTGTTCATGTAGAACAGGTTGACGACAGCGGCAGCCTGCGCATCGGGCGTGCCCGGATCTGCATCCGCGGCAACCGGGTAATCGAAGGAGTGATCTCCGTTCGGGGCCGGCCGCATGTCGCCCAATTCAGGGTCGCAGGTGTTGGTGGGCGTGGACAGCAGGCCGTTGGCGGCATTGTCGAAGCTG
>JANNAK010000078.1:0-20739 GCA_031384195.1 Gammaproteobacteria bacterium | reverse complement strand
CGAGGCGCTTGCGGATGCGGGAGACGGCGGCGGTCAGCATCACCAGCACGAAGACCGCCAGCGCGGCCAGCGGCTGCCACAACTCGAACAGCGACGCGTCGCGCAGCATGATGCCGCGCACCAGCCGCAGGAAGTGCGTCATCGGCAGCCCCTCGGCGATCCACTGCGCTGCCCGCGGCATGCCCTCGAACGGGACCATGAATCCGGACAGCAGGATTTGCGGCAGGAACGTGAAGAACGCCATCTGCATGGCCTGGAACTGACTGCGGGCGATGGTGGAGACCAGGATGCCCAGCGACAGGCTGGCAACAATGAACACCAGCGAGGCGGTGTAGAGGGCCAACAGGGAACCGCGAACCGGCACTTCGAACAGCAGGCGCCCCACCACCAGGATGACGGTGACCTGCACCAGACCGATGCCGACAAACGGCAGGACCTTGCCCAACGTCAGTTCCCACGGCGACACCGGCGTGGCGATCAGCATCTCCAGGTTGCCGTGCTCGCGCTCGCGCACCAGCGACACGGCGGTGAACAGCACCATGGTCATGGTCAGGATCACGCCAATCAGCCCGGGCACGGTGTTGACCGGGGCGAGGCGCTCGGGGTTGTAGAAGTTCACCACTTCCACTGCAGCGGTTCGCCGGGTCCAGCCGTCCACGGCGTTGACCGGATAGGCCGCCAGCTGGCGCGCGGCCGCCTGCACCACCTGGTCCGAGCCATCCACCACGATCTGGAACAGGGGCCGGTCGCGCAGCGCGAGCGGAGCTTCCAGCCGCCGCTCGAAATCCGCCGGAATCACCAGCACCGCACTGATCTCGCCGCGGCGCAGCAGGTCCTCGACCTGGTCCGGCGTGGACAGGCGGTGGCTGATATTCAGCACCTGGGTGGCGGCCATGCCCGCCACCAGCTCGCGCGAGCGCACGGTGTTGGACTGGTCCAGCACGCCCGCCGACAGGTGGCGCACGTCCATGTTGATGGCATAACCGAACAGCACCAGCTGCAGCACCGGGATGCCGACGATCATGGCGAAGGTCACCCGGTCGCGGCGCAGCTGCCGCAATTCCTTGAGGACGATGGAGCCCAGCCGGCGCCAGTTCATGCGGCGCGTCGAACTTCGGGGGAGGTCTTGTGCGTGGCGGCCACGAACACATCTTCGAGGTTGGGCGGCGCCGGGGAAATCTGCACCTGAATCCCGGCCTCGGCCAGCCGCTGGCGGATGCGTTGCTCAAGATCGCCATTGCTTTCGGTGAGCAGGCGCAGCGAAAGGCCGATCTGCGCCAGCGCCAGGATGCCGGGCATACCCTCGAGCACCTTCTGCGCACGACGCGGTTCCTTGCCCTCGATCAGCAGCGTGCGGCCCGGCAGGTTCTCCAGCAATTGCGCCGGCGTACCATCGGCGACCAGTCGGCCGTGGTCGAGGATGGCGAGGCGCGTGCAGCGCTCGGCCTCGTCCATGTAATGGGTGGAGACCAGGATCGTGGTGCCGGCGTCGGCCAGCTCAAACAGGGACTCCCAAAAATCGCGGCGCGACTGCGGATCCACCGCGCTGGTCGGCTCGTCCAGCAACAGCAGGTCGGGCTTGTGCAACACCGCGCCCGCCAGCGCGAGGCGCTGCTTCTGGCCTCCGCTCAGCGTGCCGGCCAGCTGGTTTTGCAATTCCCCCAGCCAGTAGCGCTCCAGCAACTCGTCAATTCGAACTCGTGCTGCCTTGCGCGCGACGGCGTGCACTGCGGCCAGGAACTCCAGGTTCTCGCGCACCTTGAGGTCGTCGTAGAGCGCGAACTTCTGGGTCATGTAGCCGATGCGGGACTTCAGTGCCTCGGCGTCTTGAGGAATCTGGTGTCCGAGTACCGTGATCTCTCCGCTGGTCGGCAAGAGCAAGCCGCACAGCATGCGAATGGTGGTGGACTTGCCCGAGCCATTGGGCCCCAGGAATCCGTAAACCTCGCTGCGCCGCACGGTGAGGTCCAGGCCATCAACCGCCAGCACCTCGCCGAAGCGCTTGCTCAGTCCGCGCGCCTGGATTGGCGCGGAATTGTCCGGGTCAGCGGGCGCCATCGCCGCCTCCCGCCGGCACTGCGGTCACCGGCAAGCCGGCCGGCAGTTCTCGCGCCGCCGCCCCGAGCAGAACCACTTCGGCCCGGTACACCAGGCGACTGGCGTCGTCGCCGGACAGTGCGTAATACGGGGTGAACGCCGGCTCGCTTCGCAAGCTCCGGACCGTGGCGGCAAACGGCGTCACGACACCCTCGACCCGCAGCTGCATCGTCATGCCCGGCGCCAGTGCGGCGCGTTGCGAAGCCGGCACGAAGATGCGCGCATACGGCGCCTCGCCCACCAGCAGGCTGGCCAGCATCGCACCGGCGGGCGGCTGGTCGCCCACCCGGAACGGCAGCGAATCGATTCGGCCGGCGCGCGGCGCGCGCACCGTTAGCCGGTCACGCCGGACCTGCATTTCCTGCAAGGCGGCCGTCGCCGCCGCGAACGCCGCCGCCGCCTGGTCGCGCAGCGCACGGGCGCGATCCGCCGCCGACAGCGGCGCCAGCTGCTTGCGGCGCAATTCCAGGTTGCGTTGGTATTCGCGCTCGGCGTCCAGTTGTCCGGCGCGCGCACTGGCCAGCATCGCGTGCGCCTGCGCCAGCTGGGCGTCCACCCGGCGCGCATCCAGTTCCAGCAGCACGGCGCCCGCTTCAACCTTGTCACCCTCGGCCACCGCCCAGCTCAGCACCGGCTCGGACGCCTCGGCCAGCACCGTAACCCGATCCCACTCCAGGGTTCCGAGCAGCGGCGCCGGTCGGTTGCCACAGCCGTTCAGGGCCAGCACTGCAAAAACCAGAACCAGGACGCTTGCTTGATTATTCATCGGGATGGCTCCAGCGCCTGCCGCAGCAGCGCCTGTGTGTGCCGCTGCAAGGCGGCGTCATCAATGTCGCTGGCATCAAATGCCCGACGCCAGATCGGCTGGGCCGCCAGCGGGAACAGGGTCAGGCCAATCACCGACACGACCAACAGGCGCGGGTCCAGCGCCGGGTTGAGCGTTCCCTGTTTTCTGGCGGCGGCAAAACGCGCAGCCAGCGCCTGTGGAATCTGCGAGGCGAAGCGCGTCAGGATCATGTCGCGCAACGCCCCGCCTTCCAGCAGGAATTCGCGCACCCACAGCCGTGGCAGCCAGGGATGGCTGCGCACCAGCTCATGAACCGCGCGCACGAAGGCAGCGACGAGGTTCAAAGCATCGGCATTTCCCGACGCGGCCAGCGGTTCGCGCAAGGCCGAAATGGCCGGCAGCAGGCGCTCGTCGACCACCGCCTGCAGCAGGGCGTCGCGACCGCCAAAGTAGTAACCAATCAGGGCCGGGGTGACGCCGGCGGCAGCGGCGATGGCACGCATACTCGCCCGCAAGATGCCGTGATCGGCGTAGTGCTCCAGCGCGGCGTCCAGCACCCGGTTGCGCAAGCCCGGCGCCTCACCCGCCGGGCGGCCGGGACGGCGCCGCATCTTGCGGCGGCTCGGCGCGGACTTCCGGGCGGTGGTGACCATGGCTGCATATTATACTTGCGTATAATTTCTGTCGATCCGACCCATCGTCGCTGCTTTCTCCGCGGACATGGCGTCCGAGGGGCCATGGAAGCCGCGCCGTTTGTGGCGTAACGGCCGAGTGGCACCCGAAGACCCGCACTTAGCATCGCTGGCGGAGCCCCGCGCTTGGGTGGCGGAAAGATCAGACGGTGACGAGCGCCACAAGTCGCGATGCCGTCACCGCGCGATCGTGAAGGGCCGGATATTGGCCGGCGCGTAAGTAAAGCGCAGCCGACCTGGAACCCGAAGGGCGCCGCGCAGCGTAGCGAAGACTTGGCGTAGCGAAGCAAGCGGCGGGTCGGCGAGCCATGCAGCGGTGGCCAATGTGCGGCCCGGAGCGTCGCAACAAATTCCGGCCGTGAGTTGAGCCATGGAGCGCCGCAGGCAGACGGCCGAGCAGGCTTCGAGAAGGTTTGGTGTCAGCAACCAGGGCGGACGCGAGCAGACCCGCGCCTCCAAACGGACGAGGCTCGACGCGCCGCTCCCGCTAGACTGCACGCCTCATGAATCCAAAATTGAAGTCGGTCCATATCGGCTGGCGCAGTCGCTTCGCGGTCTGGCTGATGCGCAAGCTGCTGCGGCCGTGGCTGGCCTGGGTGGTGCGCGGCCCGCTGGACCGCATCGCGCGCATTCAGCTGTTCGTATCCGGCCGGCGCTGCCGCGACAGCAGCGGCCTGCCGCTGGCTTACCGCGTGGTCGGCAAGGTGCCCGGCCATGTGCTGGGCAGCCTGAAGGACACCCACAAGCCGGCGATTCTCTATATCCACGGTGGCGCCTTCATCCTGCCGGCCTCGCCCGAGCAACACGCGCGCCTGGTCGGCAAGATGTGCCGCGACCTCGATGCGGTGGGCTTCCTGCCCGACTACCGACTGGCCCCGGTCAACCGGTTCCCCGCCGCGCTGGATGATTGCGAGCGCGCCTACCGCGCGCTGCTGGACCGGGGGTTCGAGCCGGCCAGGATCATCCTCGCCGGCGAATCGGCTGGCGGAAATCTCGTATTGGGACTGCTGCAACGGATCCGCAGGCACGGCTGGCCAATGCCGGCTTGCGCCATCCCGATCTCGCCCGGCACCGAGATGGGTCGCCTGCACGGGCCGCGCTCGCGCACCTCGCGCATGAAGAGCGACCCGATCCTGCCGGCTGCCGCGCTGCACCGGGTCAGCGAGCTCTACATCGGCAACTGGGACACCTCCGATCCCGAGTTGTCGCCGCTGTACGCCGACCTCACCGGCTTCCCGCCGATGTACCTGTTGGTCAGCGACAACGAGATCCTTCTGGATGACACGCTGCTGTTTGCCGAACGCATGCGCGAAGCCGGCCAGCCGTTCGAGATGGACATCTGGCCGATCCTGCCGCACGCCTTCCCGGTGCTCGAGATGTGGCTGCCGGAAGCAGCACAGGCGCGCAAGGACATGGTCACCTTCATGCGGAAGCACGTGAAATGAAGAGTCTCGCCGTCGTTCCGCCCACCCCATAAAAGCACGGCCGCACACTACGTTTTCTATTTTTCGGGTGGGGTGGAGTAGTAGGAGATCCGCACCTTGTAGTCGGCGCCGGTGGCCGGATTGCGGATGTTGGTGGTGCCGCGGAATTCCCGGACCCGCTTCTCCCCGGGATCGAAAGTGAACACCAGCGGGCCGATAAACAGGTTGAGCATCGAGTCCATGTCGATCTGGAACTGCACCGCCGGCTTGCCCTCGAACGTCGTGTCTTCAATTCGCCTGGCCTTGAACTTGTAGGTCGCCAGGCGACTGGGCGCGGCGATGCGGAACTTCAGCTTCTCGCCCTTGATCAGGACATCCCAGTTGGCGACCAGCATCCGCGGCAGGCCGGTATCGGCAGCGACCAAGCCGTCTTTACCGACACTGGCGGTTTCGGCTTTCTTGCCGGACGGCTGTCGGCTCATCGCAACGATTGCGCCGTTGCCGGTGATGGCTTCGGAATAGCCCTCGGTGATCAGGTCGAGCCGGTACAAGGGGACGAACCGGTCGCCGGCAAAGTCGTAGGTCTTTTGGCCAAAGCGGGTACCGTCCGGAAACACGTAGTCGGTGCGGCCGCCTGCCCACTGCCCGTCCACCACTCGTTGCTGGTGGATTTCGGTATACAGGTATTTCCCGCTATCCAGGTCGTAGGCATAGCCTTCGAAGTGATTCACCACTTCAGCGGCATGCGCCGTAATCGTGGCGCCCGCCAAACCCAGTGCCAGCAGCCACTTCGTCATGCCGCTTTCCCCCACAATACGCGCAGCCCATGATCGCACAGCACGTCCTACGTCAAACGGCGGATGACATGGTCCTCGCGGGTCGGTGACACTGGCTGGCGAATGACAAATGGCAGTGCACCCGCAGACATGAGCGACTCCCCCTCCCAGAACACCGCCGTGGTCATCGGCGGCGGCCAGGCCGGCGGCGAAGTCGCGCTGGAACTGCGGCGCGCCGGGTTTTCCGGCCGCGTGCGGCTGGTTAGTGACGAGCCGTTCCTGCCCTACAAACGTCCGCCCTTGTCCAAGACGTTCCTCTCCGGCGCGGCCAGCCAGGACAGCTTGTGTGTCGCCTCGCAGGCCAGCCTGGACAAGCACAACATCGAGTTCCTCGGCGGCGTCCGGGCGACGCGGATTGATCGCAAGGCAAAGACCGTCGAGTTGTCCGATGGGCAGCACCTGTCCTACGACAAGCTGGCGTTGGCCACCGGCGGCCGGCCGCGACCGCTGACCGTGCCGGGCGCCGATTTGCCGGGGATCTTCCCGCTGCGCGGAATCGCCGATGTGGATGCAATCCGCGCGCGCGCCACGCCCGGCAAGCGCCTGGTGATCGTCGGCGGCGGCTTCATCGGGCTGGAAGTCGCGGCCACCACCATCAAGATGGGACTGAAAGTCACCGTGCTGGAAGGCTTGCCGCGCGTGCTGGCCCGCGTCACCGCGCCGGAAGTCTCGACTTTTTTCGAGCGCGTGCATCGTGAAGCCGGCGTGGACTTGCGCACCTCAACCCAATTGAAGGGATTCGCCGCGGCCGGCGATGCGATCCGCGTTGAACTCGCCGACGGCAGCTCAATTGAGGCCGACCTTGTGGTCTACGGCATCGGCATGATCCCCAACACCGAGCTTGCTGCCGAGGCGGGCCTGACCGTCGACAACGGCATCGTGGTGGACGAGTTTGCGCGGAGCTCGGACCCGGACATCGTCGCCGCTGGCGACTGCACCAATCATCCCAGCGCCTACGCCGGCCGGCGCCTGCGCCTGGAGTCGGTGCAGAACGCCATGGACCAGGCGCGCGTCGCCGCCCGCAGCCTTGCCGGAAAGTCTGAGGCCTACAACGCCCTGCCCTGGTTCTGGTCGGATCAATACGACCTCAAGTTGCAGATGGCGGGGCTGTCAACCGGACATGACCAGACCGTGTTGCGTGGCGACCCGACAGGGTCGCGCACATTCGCGCTGTTCTACCTGAAGCAAGGCACGCTGCTGGCCGCCGACACCGTCAACCGCCAGCCCGACCACCTGGTGGTCCGCAAACTGATTGCGGCCGGAGCCCGGCCCGACCCGGCCGTGCTGGCCGACGAATCCATTCCCCTCAAGTCGCTGCTGCCTTCGACATAATCGAGACCAAATGATTAACCAGCTGATCATGGGGCCGCGCCGCGTTCGCGTTCCGGACAACATTGCCAGCGTCACGAGTATTGACCACGCGGCCGAATTCGCGCCGGCGGCGCTGGGCGTGGACCCCGACCGGGTCGATTCCATCTGGACCGCGGTCGAGGGCCTCTACCGGTCCGGCGTACACCCGGCGATGACGCTGGCCGTCCGCCACAAGGGCAAGCTGGTGCTCAAGCGCGGAATCGGTGCCCTGTCCGGGACCGCCCCCGGCGAGACCGGCGCGGTCGTCCCGATCGAAGTCGACGCCCCGATCAGCCTGTTCTCGGCGTCCAAGGCAATCACCGCGCTGCTGGCGCACAAGCTGGTCGAACAAGGTGCGCTGAAGCTCGAAGACAAGGTTGCCGACCACATCCCGAAGTTTGGCGCGCGCGGCAAAGACCGCGTCACCGTCCGCCAGTTGCTGGCGCACCGTGCCGGCATCCCGCTGCTGCCGATCCGCGACCCGAATCCGGAGTTGTTGCTGCACTGGGATGCGATCGTGGACATGCTCTGCGGCGCCTCCCCCGCCGATGCCAAGTTCCAGAAACAGGCCTACCACGCCCTGACCGCCGGCTTCATCGTCGGCGAACTGGTGCGGCGTGTCAGCGGCCGCGAACTGCCCGAATTGTTGCGCGAGTGGATTGCCGAGCCGCTGGGCTGCAAGCACCTGACCTACGGCCTCGCCCCGGATCGACGCCCGCTGGCGCCGCCGAACGTGTTCACCGGTCCGAAACCGTTCTGGCCAATCAACAGCTATGCCAAGCGCATCCTCGGGGTGTCGTTTGAGGATGCGGTGGAAGGCTCCAACAGCAATGCCTTCCTGTCCGGCGTAGTGCCCGCCGGCAACATCTACGCCACCGCGGATGAAGCCTGCCGGGTGTTCCAGATGCTGCTCGATGGCGGCACGTTTAATGGCAAGCGCCTGTTCGAGGAAAGGACGGTGCGCGAGGCAACCCGACCCGCAGGCCCGATGCAGATCGACGGCATCCTGCGCATTCCGATCCGCTATTCGGCGGGCTTCATGCTCGGGGAAAACCCTTTCGGCCTGTACGGACCGAAGTGTTCAAATGCCTTCGGCCACCTGGGGTTCGTGAGTGTGTTGTGCTGGGCCGACCCCAGCCGCGACATTTCGGTCGCCTTCATGAACACCGGCAAGTCTATGGCCCCGGCTGGCGTGCTGGGCCTGGCCCGCGTGCTGGGCGCGATCTCCCGCGCCTTCCCACAACGGTAGCGGCTTCGAGTTCCGCCAACGAGTCGCTCATGTACACCGCCAGCCGCTGCAGGCTCGGCACCGCCTCGCGACAGCCGAGCACCCCGATCGCGACCTTGTCGTTGTAGCCGACCAGCGTGATGTTGATCGCGTAGCCGTCAAACAGGAACGACACCGGATACATCGCCTCAAGCTCGGCACCCATCAAGAACAGCGCCTTCTTCGCCAGCACCACGTTCGACACCACAAAATTGAAGATCGGCGGCAGCCGGGGCAGCACCCCGGCCATCTGCCCCAGCAGCATCGGCGAGATGCCCAGCAGCGCCAGCTGGTTCAGCGCCGCCGGCGGCAGCGCCTGCAGTTCCCGCTTGCTGCGCTCGGTCACCCGCTTGATCCACTTCAGCCGCTCGACCGGGTCTGCCAATTCAGTGCCCAGCGGTGCGACGAATCCCGCCGCCGCATTGCCCGGCTTGCCGTCGGGCCGCTGCAAACCTACCGGCACCGAAGCCAGCAGCGACTTTTCCGGCAAGGCCTTGAGTTCCAGCAGGTAACGGCGTGCCGCGCCACCGACCACCGCCAGCAGGACATCATTGATGGTCACGTCCACGGCATCGGCCACCGCCTTGAGGCGCGGCAGTTCCAGGATTTGCGTACCGAGGCGGCGCTGCTGCGAAATTTTCTGGTTGAACAGGCTGCGCGGTGTGGACATCGCCATGCGCGCGCCACTGTCCGCGCCCGCGGTCATGGTGCGCAGGCCCTTGACCAGTTCGCGGAAGCCGCGCGCCTGGTCGGCGGCGGCCTTGGCCGGCGCGCGCAGGCGATCCATCAGCGTCTGCTTGCGCTTGCGCGAAGGCTCCGGTGGCTTGGCCGCAAGCACCCAGGGTCCGGCGACCTTGGAGCTTTCCGGGTCGGTGGACAGCCACTTCTGCATCATGCGGATCGCCCCCATGCCGTCGATCGCGCAGTGGTGGGCCTTGAAGTACATGGCAAAGCGGCCGCCCTTCTGCCCCGGTCGCGGCGCCAAGCCCTCGATCACGTGGCATTCCCACAGCGGGCGGGAAAAATCCAGCGGATGCGAATGCAGGCGCGACACCAGAATGCCCAGCTCGCGCTCGCCGCCGGGGTATGGCAGCGCCGAGTGGCGCAGGTGGTAATCCATGTCCACCTTGGCCGGCTCCCAGGACGGCGCGATGCGCGCCAGCCGCCCCTCTTTCAGGCGTGAGCCAAACGGCTCCGGCATAAACGGCCGCTTGCGCATCTCGTCCAGCAGCCGGTGCAGGAAGTCGGGCGGTGCGTCCTCCGGCAACTGGAAGGTCATCAGCGAGCCGACGTGCATCGGCGTGCGCACGCTTTCCATCCGCAGGAATGCTGCATCCAGCGGGCTCAGGTAACTCATTTCCGGCGTCCCCCACTCGGTCCGCGGCCAGCATGACCACGACCGTCCTAAGGTGCACCATTTTTCGCCCTGTCGGGTAGTCAGTTCGGGTGAGGCTGGCAGTGCCCTCGGACTCTAGGGTAGCGGGACGTGGGGGACACTGGAGGGGTACCGAATGTACGTCAGCAAGAATCGTCTTGGGTCGATGGCTGTGGGCGCCGCAATTGTCGGCCTGTCCGCCGTCAGCACGCCGGCATTGGCCGGCAGCGTCGACCTGTTTGGCATCGAAACCAATTTCAAGCTGACGCTCGGTTACGCCGCCAGCATGCGCACGGAAGATCCTGCCAAGTTCCTGTCCGACGGCCCCATCGACCAGCAGCAGGTGCGGTATAGCGCCACGCTTGCGGCCCAGAACCCAGACTCGCTCGGCATTCAATCCCTCACCCACACCGGCCTGCCGCTCTCCACAAATTTTGATGACGGCAGCCGGGACTTCAAGAAAGGCGCGCTGATCGGCAACCGCGCCAGTGCCTACGGCGAATTGCACATTGGCCTGAAACAGTTGGGCATCGGCAACGTCGGTCTGGTCGGCAGCGGGGCGGCGCACTACGACCGGGTGTTTTTCACTCCCAATGACCATACCAATACGAAGACGGTCAACCGCGCCGACGGTTTCGACCCGGATACGGGCGAGCGTTTCGGTCCGATCAACGAGTGGACCCGGGAGGCGCAGGAGATCAATGGCAAGCGCATCCGGATGCTCGAAGCCTATGTCTACGGCGACTGGTACCTGACCGACAGCGTCGCCCTCAACTTGCGCGCCGGCAAGCATTTGGCGGCCTGGGGCGAGAGCTTGTTCTTCCCCGGCATCGTGGCGGCGCAGGGACCGTTCGACGCCACCAAGGCCTTCGTGCCCGGTGCCGACGTCAAGGAAATCCTGCTGCCGGTGAATCAGGTATCCATGCAGCTTGCGCTGAACCGCGACCTGACCGTGCTGGCCTACAAACAGTTTGAGTACAAGCCGACCGAAATCTTTCCGCAGGGCGACTTCTTCTCGCCCGCCGACCTGGTCGGGCCCGGTGCGACGTTCGGCTACGGTTCCATCAACCCGATACACGAGAATCACTGCACCACCGGACCGGAACTGGCCGTGACCGAGACCAGCGCCGGCGACAACTCCCTGCCGGATGGGGACATGACCTTGTGCGCGGCCGGCTCGGCCTTCACAAACAGGCCCGAATACGTACTGATCACGCGCGATCCCGACAACCTCCCGGACCCGGCCAAGCAGTGGGGCGTGGGCCTGAAGTACCAGCTGTTGTCCAACCTGGGGGTCGGCGCCTACCACCTCAACTACCACAACCATAATCCGAACGTTGCCCTGAACATGGGCTACGCCTTCGTCGGCAACGCGGGCAGCGGCCAGCCGGTGACGACGGAGAACTTCGGCGACTTGCAGGTCCCGACCAGCTACACGGTGGGCTACGCCGACAACATCAAGATGAATGCGCTGAGCTTCTCCACGGTGTTCTGGGTGTTCAACGTCGCCGGTGAAGTCATCCGCCGCACCAATGTTGATACGTCCCTCGAAGCCGAGATCTCGGGCGTCAAGGCGCCCTGGGGCACGCGCGGCCAGACCACGCAGGCGCAGATATCGCTCCTGTACGTCAACAACCCCAACTTCCTGATGTACGACGAAGTGATCGTGATCGGCGAGTTCGGTTACCTGCAGGTGGACAAGACCACCCCCCAGAAAAACCAGAACAACGTCTGGTTCACTGGCACCAACAAGTACGATTCCGAAGCCAGCAGCGACGTCGAGCCCCCCGCGGACAAGTTTTCCGAGTTCGGCAACGAGTTGTTCTACGACCGCAGCTCTGCCGCAATGCAGATCCTGGTGCTGCCCAAGGGCCGCAACGTCGTTCCGGGCTGGGACATCGGCACGCCGGTGTCGTTTGCCTGGCTCTACAAAGGCACCCCGTCGGCGGCCGGTGCGTTTGGCGCCCTGTATGGCGAAGGCGACATGCGCGCCAGTATCGGCGTGACGGCGCAGTACCTGCAGAACATGGAATTTTCCCTGAACTACAACGGATTCTTCGGCAACCCGGAAACGCTGATTCGCAACAGCGACCTGGCAGCCCATCCGTATACCGACAAGGATTATTTGTCGCTGTCGGTGAAATACAACTTATAGCTGCCTTGCGTTGGCGGATTCCAGCGGCGCTCCAGGCCCCGACGGAACCCGGTAAGGACGAAGCGGCGCCGCTGAATCCGCATTCTTCAGTGATCCACCAATGACCACTCCCACCCTCGACGCCAACGAGTTCCGCAAAGCGCTGGGCTCGTTCGCCACCGGCGTCACCATCATTACCACCCGCGGGCCGGACGGCGCGCCGCTGGGGTTGACCTGCAGCAGCTTCAACTCGGTGTCGCTAAACCCGCCGATGGTGCTGTGGAGCCTGGCCAACAACGCCCTGTCGCTGCCGGTGTTCCGCGACGCCAGCCATTGGGCGGTGCACGTGCTGGCGGCCGACCAGGACGAGCTGTCAGCACGCTTTGCCCGCCGCGGCGAGAACAAGTTTGCCGGGGTGGAAACCGAGCCCGGCGCCGGCGGCATCCCGCTGCTGCGCGGCTGCAGCGCCCGTTTCCAGTGCAAGACCGCCTTCCAGTACGAGGGCGGTGACCACGTCATCTTCGTTGGCGAGGTGCTCAGCTTTGACCGCTCGGACTCGCCGCCGCTGGTGTTCCACGGCGGCCGCTACGCCCACGCCGCCCGCCGCGACCCCACCGACGAACGCCCGCGCAATGCCTTCCTGGCTGGCAGCTTCAGCGAGGATTTCCTCGGTTACCTGCTGGGACGCGGGCATTTCCGCTTCCTGGCCCAGATCCGCGACGCGCTGGAGCGCGAGCAGGTCAGCGAGCAGGAGTTCTACGTCCTGTCTACGCTCACCTTGAAGCGCAGCGTCACAGAGCCGGAGCTGGCGGCGGGGCTGGAGGGCACCATCAGCGACGCGGCCCGGGCCGCGATGCGGGCGCTGATCTTGCGCGGGTTTGTACGCGAGGCGGCGGCGGTGGCCGAGATGCAGGGGGCGGAGTTCCAGCTCACCGAGGCCGGCCGGGCTTGCGCGCTACGGCTGATTTCCGCCGCCAAGGCGGTGGAGTCCCACCTGCTGGAGGAACTGGGTGCCGGCGAGTCTGCGGCCCTCAAGAGTTTGCTCAACCGCCTGCTGCGGGCGCTGGATCCGGAGGCCGACGCGCTGTGGGGCAAGAGTTCCGGCCAAGGCCAACAGGTCTGGCCGCCGGAATAGGCGCGGCGCCGTCCTGCGCCGGGTTGACAATTATGCCCTTGCAATCCGGTCGGCCCGGCGGCGTAATGTGCGCAACGAGGGAACCACAGAGTGGAGACTCATGCGGATGTCCACGCCGTACGCCAGTTTGGGATGGCTCGCGCCGCTTTGCGTGCTTCTGCTGCCGGGTTGCAGAATCGCGCCGACGACGGAGTCGATCTGCAGCAAGCCGTTTCGCGATTATGAGCATATCGCTTTTTCGAGTGAAACGACCTGCCCCGGCTGCATCAGTGAGGACATTGACGCGAGCACCGATGGGCGCGGCGGCACAGCCACTCGCATCATCTTCAATAGCGATGGAGCGAATCCCGCCGGCGGCGCTTTTGACCTGGAGTTCATTCAGGGCCCGCGTATCACGGGAGGCGGCCACCCGGGAGCCTACGTCACGTTCCCGGCCGGAGAGTTTTCGAACGTCGGGATCTCGTTTTCGACGTATTACGAGGGCAACAAACAGGAGGACATCGCCTGTTCGACGGACGCGGGCTCGGGCTCGGACTCGGGCTCGAGCTCGGGCTCGGGAAGCTGCAGCGCGTCGTTCGGAACCATCGACGGTGCGGGGTCCTTCGCCTGGTACGGCGGGAACGCCGAGCTGGAATTCGATCAACTGAGAATCATCGTCACCCTGACTGGCACGACGGAGCTGACCGAAGTTCTGGTCCACGAAGTATGCCCTTCGAAATGAGCAACCAGACGTCGGGCGACGCATCGATCGCGATCCTGGAGATCTGCGCCGGTGACTGACCGCGCCGATCCCCGGCTGACGCAGCGGGAACGGCAGGTTCTCGAGTACATCGCCAAGGGATTCAGCTACAGGGAAAGCGCAAGGCTGCTGAATATTTCGTCGCACACCGTCCCGAGCCACATCAAGAACATCTACCGCAAGCTCGCCGTGCGCTCGCGCGGTGAAGCGGTGTTCGAAGCAACCCACCTGGGCCTGATCAGAATCGGCCACTGAACGGCAGTTTTTTCTGCCATGTTCATGGGATAGGCGCCGCCGCGCCTGGAAACTAAGGTTCCCGCCATCGCCGACGCATCGTCCGGCGAAAAAAAAGAAGGGGAGGAATCATGCGCACCAATCAATGCATCTGTGCGTTCGTGCTGCTCGTACTCGCAACCAATGCAGGCGCGGTCGCACCCAGGGACATTCGCCCACAGCTCGACAAGCTTGTCGCCGCGGAGCTCCTGCTTTCAGCGGACGGGTTCATGGAGCCGCCGGGCCCTGCGCGGCAGGAGGAACTGGCCGCCTTGCTGGCGCGGGATCCGCGCGTGGCGGCGGCGCCAGAACTGACGCGCGAGCTGGTCCTGCGAGTCGTTTACGAAAACGTGGTTCGCCACCGCACGACCGTGGACGAAGCCCGCAGCCTGGTCACGCACTACACCGACAGCGGTTCGGTGCCGGCGTCGAAGGTGATCGCGCACCTGGTGCAGCTGGCACTTCCGTATGCCATGGACGCGGGTCTGTGCACGGGCGATCCCTTGAGCAGCGAGGGCGTTGCCTGCGCGTTCGCCTTCGCGCCCGCTGGAGCGCCGGAAGGCACGGTCTCCGGCTCGTTCGGAGAAGGCCTCGGTGCCGTCGCCGTTCCGATGGTAGAGCCGGGCATGCTGCTGTTCGAGGTGTTGTCCGGATGCGCACCGGGCGACGAGGCGTGCCGCGAACTGGCGACGCCGCTGCTGGGTTCCGGCGAGACTGCATCCGGCATTGGCAGCGCGCTGCTCGCAAAGGCAGTGCACGGCTGGTTCAAGGACTTCGACTACGGACGGTTGCTGACCCTGACCGGTATCGGTACCGCGGCAGCGCAAACGGTCTATTCCAGGACGTGGTCCGGCCAGGACGATGGCACCGAATATGGGCGCCACCAGGGTCTGGCATTTCGGCTCGACTACGGGTCCGGCCACTACATCAGGCTGCGTTGCGGCTTTTACTCCGGCTTCAGTTGCGACCTTTGGGGCGAGATCGTCGCGGCGGGCAATCTCAAGTACCTCGTGTCGGGCTCCGACATGCTGATCGGGGTCCTGCCCTTCGCCTTCCACTGCCCGGTCGACTGCGTTTTCACCGGGATGGCGGGATTGGCGGCGAGTTGGGCCAACGACAGGTGGCTCGGTGGCTCCAAAACACTCGACCCTCAATCGTTTCTGACCTCGAACGTGGACAGCGTGCAGCTGCGGAACGCAGGCAGCGTCGCCCGGCATACCGCGCGTGGCGCCTGCGGCGTGGTCCCGATGCCGTACGAGAACCGTCCCAGCCACCAGGCGTACAAAACCGAGTCCAAGGACATCCCGTACGGCGAAAACTTCGACCTGAATCCGCACACCAGCTTCCAGATGCCCCCGACCGATCCGCTGACGCCGTTGCTGAGCCACAACATGGACCCGGTTCCGACCCGGGCCAAGGCCGAGCTGCCCGCGGTGTCCTGCAACCCGCTGCCGATCAAGCTCGACTTCGTGTGGACCTATGAGTTTCTGCTCGTGTCCGCCTGGAACCCCAATGTCATCTTCTCCGCCCTCGACAACCTCAACGTCATCAACTTCTGCGGTGCGGACCAGATCTGGCAGTGGTACGGAGCACCGGGAAGCGGAAGCAAGGGCCTTCCGGCGCTGTCGTGGACGTTCGCGTTCATCGGCGGCCACCAGCCCTACCTGCCTGGCTTCTAGGCCGGCGTCCATCGGCACCACCGAATCAACCAATCATGGAGAGACCAATGATGACTTTCCGCAAACACGCCGCGAGCGCCCTCGCCGTCGCCCTCGGGCTTGCGTCCGGCTCCGCACTCGCCGACACCTGCACGACCTATACGATCTCCGCGGCACCCGCCGAGGCGGCTGAAAACAACTGGCTGACGTTCAATGTCTACCGTACCGGTGACTCCAACGCAAAGGTCACCGCGACCTACCAGACCGTGCCACTGACGGCCACGGCGACGTCGGACTACACGTCGGTCAGCGGAACCTTGACCTTCAACCCAAACGAAACGTTGAAAACAGTATCGGTTTGGGTCAAACCGGACCCAGTATTCGAAAGGCCGGAGACCCTGCAGTTGGTCCTCAATGGGACCGGCACCCAACCTCCGCTCACCAATGGCGTGGGCGTCCTGCTGAATTCACCCGCGGTGCCGCCGGGAACCGTACCGCCGGTACCCTCGGTGCCGGCCGTTGGCGTACCCAATGTTACAAAGCCACCCAACCCCTGCGGCCCCAGTCCCTCCTGCAACTGAAACCGGACTTCGCCTGACACCAGCAGCTGCAAGCGGGGGGCCGCGATCCAGTACCTATTCCGCGAGGAGCTGGCCGCAGGCACGCAGGCGCAGGACCGAGTGAATGGTCCTGAGCACTCCAGGTTCGCGTCGGAGTGCCGTACGGAATTGCGGCGACTTTTGCGCCAGCCGAGTCCGGCGTGGAACGAGGGGGCGAAGAGCCGCGTCTTCGGGAAAGGCTGGCAGACCCATTGCAGCCATTAACTGACCACAAATCGACGGGCGCACCGGTGGTAGTCAGCGGCGTCCCCCGAGGGCCGCGCCGGACGAGGGAACGCCTGAGCGAAAGCGAAGGAGCGGCGCAGCAGGAGCCGCGAGGCCGTACGGCACTCCGACGCGAGCCCGGCGCCTCGAACCAGCGGCCCCGGGACGGCCGCCGCCGTCAGGCGCGCAGGCGCAGGACCGAGTGAATGGTCTTGAGGACTCCGGCCGGGACCTTGATGGACTTGGACAGCATCCAGTCAATGGCCTGCTTGTACTTGGGGCCGTAGGGCGGAAACATCATGTTCGGGTCGCCCATGCCGGGGCCGTCTTCAACAACGGACCGGGGATTTGAACACTCCAGGAAAGTCGCCCGCCCGCCGAGCCGACCAATGCCGCTGGCGTTGACTCCGCCAAACGGCAGCCAGGTGTTGGTTCCGGACTGCACCAGATTGTGGTTGATGACCGTGTTGCCCGAAGTGGTGTTGGCGATCGCCCAATCGATGAACTCACGATCCTTGGCGAACACGTAGGACGACAGCGGCTTGGGGTGGCGGCGGGTCTCGGCGACGATGTCCTCGCGGCTGGAAAACGGCAACACGCACAGGATCGGCCCGAAGACCTCGTCCTGCATGATGCGCATCCCGGCCTTCAGGCCCGTGACGATGGTCGGGGCGATGAACAGGTCCTTTTCGTCCATCTGCCCGCCGAAGGCGACTTTGGCGCCCTGCGCCACCGCGTCGTCGAGCAGCGCCTTGATGCGTTGGAAATGCCGCACATTGATGATGCGTGCCAGCTCGGGCGAGTGCTCGAAGCCCTTGCCGTCGGGGTTGTACATGGCCGTCATCTGCTGGCCCAGGGTCGTGACAAATTTATCAATCACCGAATCGTGCACCAGCGCGTATTCGGGGGCGACGCAGACCTGTCCTGCGTTGGCGACCCGACCCCAGCTGATTTTGCGGGCGGCGTCTTCCAGGTCGGCGCTGCGATCAACGATGACCGGATTCTTGCCACCCATTTCCAGGGTCACAGTCGCAAAGTGCTCGGCGGCGGCCTTCATGATCAGGCGCCCGACCGCGTGTCCGCCGATGTAAAAAATGTGGTTGAAGGGCTGGCGCAGCAACTCCTGCGAGACCTCGGCACCGCCTTCCACCACCGCAAACTCGTCCTCCGGAAAGAGTTTGCCGACCCACTCGGCCAGCAGCCTGGAGCAATGCGGCGCGAGTTCCGAGGGCTTCAGCACGAACGGACAGCCGGCGGCGATGGCGCCGATGGCCGGCACCAGGGCCTCTGCAATCGGGGCGTTCCAGGTCGAGACGTGCAGCACCACGCCCTTGGGCTGGTACTGGATGTAAGACTTCTTGCCCAGGCTCATCAGCGAGGGCTGCACCGGTTCGGGTTTCATCCACTGCGCCAGGTTCTGGATCGCGAACTCGGCCTCGGCCTTGACCATCAGCAGCTGCCCGTCGATGTCGATCGGGTGGCAACGCAGTTCCTTGCGCACCGCCTCGATGATTGCCGGGCGCGCCTCCAGCATCGCCTTCAACAGCCGCTGGATCTTGTCGGCGCGCTGGGCAGCGGTGGTCTGGGCAAGCTCCGGGGCCTTGGCGGCCAGTCGGCCGAACAGGGCGCTGACGTCGACGCTCATGCCTTGTAGGACGGGATCTTGAAGGTCGACTTCATCAGGCTTTCGATCTGCGAGTCCGACATCAGGCGCCGCATGAGGCCGATCGGCTTGACGTCCTTGCCCAGGAACTCCATCGGCTTCCACTTCTTCTTGGCCAGGATATCCAGCGTGCCGTCCAGCGCCTCCGCCGGCGAGCTGGCGGTCTTCTCCAGCATGTCCGGCAGCACCTTCATGTAGGTGTTGCCCAAGTGTGGCTCGTAGACGTCGCGGATTTCCTGCGACTGTTTGTTCCAGCTGTTGCGGGTGTTTTCGTGCGAGTTGGCCGACATGCCGGTCAGCACCCCACCCGGAATGATCGAGGTGACCTGGATGCCGAACGGCGCCAGTTCCTGGCGCAGCGTCAGTGTCATGCCGTGGATGGCGTGCTTGGTCATGTTGTAGACGCCGGCGCCCACCGGGCTCGCAATAATCGCGCCCGAGCTGTAATTGGCAATGCGCGAGGTCGGCGCGTTCTTGCGGATCAGCGGCAGGAACGCCTGCACCACCCGTAGCTGGCCAAAGGTGTTGATCTGGAACATCTTCTCGGCCTGGGCGAGGTCAACCGCTTCCATCACGCCGGCGGCGATGTTGGCCACGCCGGCGATGTTCATCAGCAAGTCGAGGCCCTGCCCCGCCAGCGCTTCGGTCACGACCTGCGCGCTCTTTCGCACCGAGTCGGTGTTGGAGACGTCCTGCTCGACCACGGTCAGGTTGCCGCCGGTCTGCAGGTCGGTGGGCGCGCCGGGCAACACGCCGGCAAACACCCGCCAGCCGCTTTCGACCAGCGACTTGGCCAGCAGGTTGGATTGGCCGACGTTGGCGCCGGTGAGAAATGCCGTCTTCATCTTTGTCGTCTCCCCATGGATTTACGGGGCGGCGTCGGTCAGTGACCCGCCCGTGCTGCCGAATCCGGGCTGAACTGGTCCGAGGTCATCGGCTGGTTGATCCGCCACCAGTTGTTGCCGGCCTCGTTGGTCATGTAGCCGGCCTCGTAGGCGCCCGACGACAAGTCGTGATAAATCGACGCGCCGCGGTGGAAGGTGCCGGACTCCTGCGAGTAGAAGTAACCCACGAAGGCGGTGCGGTACAGCTTGTTCTGCGCATCGAAATTGTCGGCCCAGACCGCGATCCAGGTGTCCTCGTCGGCATAGATCGTGCGCTTCTTGTAGATGTGGCGGACGCCAGACTTCAGCTCGGCTTCCAGCACCCATACCCGGTGCAACTCATAGCGCACGTAATCCGGGTTGACCGTGCCACCGGGCTTGATCAGGTCCTTGTACTTCACCGCCGGGTCGTTCATGCGGAAGTTGTGGTACGGAACGTACATCTCCTTCTTGCCGACCAGCTTCCAGGTGTAGCGCTCTGGCGAGCCGTTGAACACGTAATCGTCGTCCACCGTGCGCAGGCCGCCCGGCGGCACCGGGTAGTCAAAGCCGACTTCCGGCGCCTGGCGCACGCGCCGCAGGCCCGGCAGGTACTGCCAGGACGTGGTCGAGTCCTTGTTGAAGTCATTGGGCTGGTAACCGACTGCGGTGAAGCCCTTGTCACGCTCCGGCAGCAGGTAGCTGGTGTAGAAGTAGGCGTTGATCTTGTCCTGCAGCGAGCCGCGCTTGAGCGGATCGTTGTTGGGATTCATGGTCTTGAAGATGTTGCGGCCCCAGGCAATGCTGCCGTTGGCGTAGACATCCGCGATGTCGCAAATCGCACTTTCGGTCCAGGCACGGTGCGGATCAATCACGTTCCAGATGCCTTCCAGGCCGCTCTGCGGGAACGGGAACGGGATGGCACCGCTGGTCGCCTTCACGCCCAGGCCGTTGTGAACGATCTCGGCGGTGGTGGCGTTCTCCTTCACCGTCGGGCACATCCAGTCGGCGAAGCGGAAGTCGCGGTGGCTGGGATAGACGTGGATCCAGTAGGTCTTGGGATACTTCTTCAGCAAGCCTTTCTGCCCCTCGGTCAACTTGTCCGCGTACTGATCCATGTTGTCAGCGCGGATCGTGAACAGTGGCTTTTCGTCCTTGTACGGTCCCGCTTCAAAGCCGTAGGGCTTGGTCTGTCCCGGCCAGGTCTTGTAGTACTTGCCGGTGTACTCGGCGACGCCGCTTTCGGACCCGGCGCGCTCCGCACCGACGCAGGTCAACACCGGACCGTCGAGTTCCGCCGCCTTGCTGGCCGGCACCTTGGCCGTCACCGAATGCGAAACCGCCGACAACGCGGCAACCAGGCACATCGTCACTATCTTTCTGATGATCATTCTTGCTCCCCCAGAGTGTGAATGCGGCAACCGTTTATCGACCTGCGCGTCCGGCAGCATCCGGGCTGAACTCGTCTGGCTTCAGCGGAATGTTGACGCGACGCGAGCCGTCCGGCTGCTCGTTATTGAGATACCCCGCCTCGTAGGCCTTGGCCTGGAGGTCGTGATAGATGGTGGCGCCGCGGTGGAAGGCCTTCGACTCCTGCGAGTAGAAGTAGGCGGCGAAGGCGG
>JANNAK010000031.1:0-30160 GCA_031384195.1 Gammaproteobacteria bacterium | reverse complement strand
GACTTACACGATGACGGCGGGACTGGACGGCATCAATGCCGCGCCGCTGCTGAAGGACCTTACCGGCAAGAGTTACCTGTCCGGCATCGGTGACTTCAAACTCAACATTGCCTCGGGCGGCAACACCATTGGCGATGCGCTGAAGAGCCTGAATGGCAGCGTATCGAGCGCCTTCCTCAAGGGCGCGGTTGAAGGCTTCAACCTGAAGCAGCAGATCAGCCAGGCCAAGGCGCAACTGCGCAACGAGGCCGCCGCCAGCGACGGCCCACCCCGCACCGAGTTTTCGGACCTGAAGGGCGTCGGCAAGATCGTCAACGGCGTGCTCACCACCGACACGCTCAAGGCCAGCGGCGCCGACTACAACCTGACCGGCGACGGCAACATCGACCTTGCCGGGCTCACCATTGATTACGTGCTGAAACCCACCTACACCGGCGGCAGCCAGTCGGTTAAGGACCTTGGCGGCGTCGCGATCCCGGTCAAGATCACCGGCAATCTGCTCAACCCGAACATCAAGGTCGACCTGGCGGGCGTGATCAAGGACAAGGTGACCACCGAGGTCAAGCAGGAGGTCCGGAAACAGGAAGAAAAGCTGAAGGAGAAGGCCGTCAACAAGCTGAACGACTTCTTCAACAAACCCAAGGCCGCACCCAAGCCGGCGCCAGCCCCCGCACCTGCCGAGGCCAAGAGCGCCGATCCGGCGCCCGTGCCAGCGGCTGCACCGGCCGAGCCGGCCGCCGAGACGCCTCCGCCATCCCAGTAATCAGACTCCCGTCACGGACGGGGATCGGATGAACCGCCGAAAGGCTTCGTTCGCACCGCGTCTGCTGCGCTGGTTCGACCAGCACGGTCGCCACGACCTGCCCTGGCAACACCCGCGTACCGCCTACCGGGTGTGGCTGGCCGAGATCATGCTGCAGCAGACCCAGGTCGGAACGGTCATCCCTTATTACCGGCGCTTCCTGAAGAAGTTTCCCTCGCTGCGCGCGCTCGCCGCCGCAACACCCGACGCCGTACTTGCCCAGTGGTCGGGCCTCGGCTACTACGCACGGGCGCGAAACCTGCATCGCGCAGCGCAAGTCGTTGCGATGCAACACGGCGGACGATTTCCGCGCGACTTCGCGGGCGTCGCGGCACTGCCGGGGGTTGGTCGATCCACTGCCGGAGCCATTCTTGCGCAGGCCTTTGGCCAACGGCACCCCATTCTGGATGGGAACGTGCGACGGGTGCTGGCGCGACACGCCGGCATCGCCGGCTGGCCCGGCGAACTCAAAGTCGCGGCCGAACTCTGGACCGTCGCCGAGCAACACCTGCCGCGCAACCGTCTGGCCGACTACACGCAGGCCTTGATGGACCTCGGCGCAACGGTTTGCACGGTGCGCAAACCGCAATGCCCGTCCTGTCCGATGAAGGCCGATTGCGTCGCCTTGCGCGATGGCCGGTTGGCTGAACTGCCGGGCGCCAAGCCGCGCCGCGCCCGCCCACAGCGTCGCGCGAACATTCTCCTGATCAGCGACGGCAAGCGCTGGCTGCTGGAACGCCGCCCCCCAGCCGGAATCTGGGGCGGACTGTGGTGCCTGCCGGTCATCGAAGGCCGCTGGCAAGCGCAGCTCACCAAGCGCCATGGATTAAAGCCTGGGCTGGCACGGCGACTGCCGACGATCCGCCACAGCTTCAGCCACTTTGATCTCGACCTGCAGCCGCTGATGCTGACGGCGGTTGCCGCGACAAAAGCCGCGGAGATCCAGGAAGCGGCGTGGCTTACACTGAGCGAAGCGCTGACGCGCGGCCTGCCCGCACCGGTGCGTACCCTGCTCCAGACACTGAAATGACCCGAACCGTCCACTGCGTGAAACTCAAGGTTGATGCCGAAGGCCTCGACCGTCCGCCCTATCCCGGCCCGCTGGGCCAGCGCATCTTCGAGAACGTCTCGAAACAGGCGTGGCACGACTGGGTCGAGCACCAGACCCGCCTGATCAACGAGTACAAGCTGGCGCTGGCCGAGGCCTCGGCGCGCAAGTTTCTCAGCGGCGAGATGGAAAAATATTTCTTTGGCGGCGATCTGGCCCAGACCGGCTACGTGCCGCCCAAGCAATAGGCGTCTTGACTTGCCCCCTCTACGCCCGTCTAATACCGCGCTCCTCGCCCCGGCCCAGCTGCCGCGGGCCATTCAAAACTCCCAATTGGCCGGGTAGCTCAGTCGGTAGAGCAGGTGACTGAAAATCACCGTGTCGGCGGTTCGATTCCGTCCCCGGCCACCATTATTGATCGCCGACCAATCGCCAATGACCCGGGCTCCCGGGCCACCGGTGGACCGCGATTTGCTGTTTCGTCGTCGAATCGCGGTCGGCTTGAGCCCTCCGGCGGCTTCGGGCAGTCTGTCGCCTCTGCCTCGAACGTTGCCCACCCAAATGGACCTGAATTTCACTGCTGAAGAGCAGGGTTTCCGCGCCGACGTGCGGAAATTCATCGACAAGAACCTGCCGACGGCGCTGCGGGACAAGGTGCTGCAGGGCAAGCGCCTGGGCCGCGACGACTATCTGTGCTGGCACAAGATCCTGCACAAGCAGGGCTGGCTCGCCTCGACCTGGCCGGTGGAATTTGGCGGCACCGGCTGGAACGCGACGCAGCAGTACATCTTTGAAGAAGAGTGCGCCGACGCCGCTGCGCCCATGATCCTGCCGTTCGGGCCGCGCATGGTCGCCCCCGTGATCATGAAGTTCGGCAACCCGGCGCAGCAAGAGTATTTCCTGCCGCGCATCCTGTCTGGCGAGCATTGGTGGTGCCAGGGTTATTCCGAGCCGGGCGCCGGATCGGACTTGGCCTCGCTCAAGTGCCGCGCGGAACGCCAGGGAGACAAGTACGTCGTCAACGGCCAGAAGACCTGGACCACGCTGGCGCAGCACGCCGACTGGATATTCTGCCTCGTGCGCACCGTAACGTCGCCCCCCACCGCGGTGCGTGCGCAGGAGGGCATTTCCTTCCTGCTCATCGACATGAAGACGCCCGGCGTCTCGGTGCGTCCGATCATCATGCTCGACGGCGAGCATGAGATTAACGAGGTCTGGTTCGAGAACGTCGAGGTCCCGGTGCAGAACCTGGTGGGCGAGGAGAACAAGGGCTGGACCTACGCCAAGTACCTGCTGGGCCACGAGCGCACCGGCAACGCCGGTGTCGGCTTCTGCAAGCGCTGGCTGAAGCAGCTGAAGAAGATTGCCTCGAAACAGCCCAGTGGCAGCGGCACCCTGTTCAAGGATGCGCGATTCCGCGACCGCATCGCCCAAGTCGAGATTGACCTGATGGCGCTGGAAATCACCAACCTGCGGGTGATCTCCGCCGAATCGGAGAAAAAGGGCCCTGGCCCCGAGGCCTCGATGCTCAAGGTCAAGGGCACCGAGATCCAGCAAGCGCTAACCGAGTTGATGATGCAAGCGCTGGGCCATCACGCCCTGCCCTACCAGCACGCGGCCATGGATGCCGGCTTCCGCGGCAACGTGGTCGGGCCCGACTTCGGCGTGCCAATGACCGGGCACTATTTCAACTTCCGCAAGGCGTCGATCTACGCCGGCTCCAACGAAATCCAGCGCAACATCATCTCCAAGATGATGTTGGGCCTCTAGGAAACCACATGCACTTCAAGTTCAGCGAAGAACAGGAACAACTGCGCGAGTCGCTGTTGCGATTCGTGCAGAAGGACTACAGCTTTGAAAAGCGCCGCGAGATCCTGGCGTCGACCGATGGACACAGCCGGACGGTGTGGCAGCATTTTGCCGACTTCGGCTTGCTGTCGCTGGGCATCCCCGAGGACGACGGCGGCTTGGGTGGCAATGCCGTCGACCTGTTGCGGGTAATGGAAGTCTTTGGCCGCGGATTGGTCGTCGAGCCCTATTTGTCGACGGTGGTCCTGGGCGCCGGCCTGCTGGTCCGATGCGGGAGCGCGGCGCAGAGGTCCCAGTTGTTGCCAGAGATTGTGGCGGGCCGCAAGCGCCTGGCGTTTGCTCATTTTGAGGCCGGCGCCCGCTACGAACTCAGCCACGTCGCAACCACCGCGCAGAAGGATGCCCACGACAAGAGCGGCTACGTGCTGAACGGCAGCAAGTCGGTGGTCCTGCATGGTGGTAGCGCCGACCTGCTGATTGTCTCGACCCGCACGTCGGGCAAGCCGCACGACACCGCCGGGCTGTCACTGTTCCTGGTCGACTCCAAGGCCAAGGGCGTCGGCCTGCATTCCTACCCCACGCATGACGGCCACCGCGCGGCCGAACTCACATTGAAGAATGTGCACGTACCCGGCGACGCCCTTCTCGGCAAGAAAGGCAGTGGGCTGGCGGAGATCGAGCACACGGTGCAAACCGGGATCGCTGCGGTCTGCGCCGAAGCGGTCGGCGTGATGGATGCGCTGGTCGAGGCCACGCTGGCCTACCTCAAGACCCGCAAGCAGTTTGGCGTGCCGATTGGCAGCTTCCAGGTCCTGCAGCACCGCATGGCCGACATGGTGATGCAGGTTGAGCAGGCCCGTTCCATGGCCTACCTCGCGTCAGTCAAAGTTGATTCCAGCGACGCCGATGAGCGTCGGCGCACGCTTGCGGCGGCCAAGGCCGTTGTCGGGCAGGCCGCCCGATTCGTCGGCCAGCAGGCGGTACAGCTGCACGGCGGCATTGGCGTCACCGAGGAACTGGCCGTTGGGCACTATTTCAAGCGTCTGACCCTGATCAACGCCACCTTTGGCGACGCCGATCACCATCTGGGGGCATTCAGCGACCTGATGGTCGCCTGACAGTTGGTTCGGCGGCGGGTACAGCGGCTGGCGTAAACCCGTAAAATAACCGCGCAATCCAGTGGAATTGATATGACATACGGCCTCGCCATCAAGGTGAATCAGGGCTTGGTGTTCTGCGCCGACACGCGCACGAGCGCGGGCGTGGACGACATACGCACCTACAACAAGGTGCACACCTTCGAGTTTCCGGGCGAGCGCGTGTTGGTGCTGGTCAGTGCCGGGAACCTGGCAACCACGCAGTCGGTGGTGACGCAGTTGCAGCGCGACCTCGACAATTCCGCACCGGTAAACCTGCGGACCGTCGGGCATATGTACGACGCTGCCGAGTATGTGGGCCAGGCGCTGGTGAAGGCCGAGCGGGATTCCAGTCCGCTGACGCCAGGCAGCACGGTGAATTTTGGCGTGACCTTGATCCTCGGCGGCCAGATCCGGGGAGAGGCGCCGACCCTGTACCTCATTTACCCCGAGGGCAACTGCATCTCGACGTCGCCGGAAAGCCCGTTCCTGCAGATCGGGGAATTGAAGTACGGCAAACCGATCCTGGACCGCGTCATTCGTCCGCATGTCAGCCTTGAGGATGCCGCACGCTGCGCACTTGTTTCAATGGACTCGACCATGAAGAGCAACCTCTCGGTTGGCCCGCCGCTGGACCTGTGCCTGATACGCACTGACGCGCTGGCGATCACGAAAAAGATGCGCTTTGACGTCGATACGCCGATGTACGCCGAGATCAGCAAGGGCTGGGGCCAACAGCTGCTGAACGCCTTTGGCGCGCTGCCGCGTTTTGAGTGGGAACCGCAGCCACCACAGAGCTTCCAGCAAGCCGCGCAGCAGCACCAGACCAAGCAACAGCAGCAGTAAGGCGAGCCGGTCCGGCTAAATCCGGCGGCGCAAGTCCAGCGTGGTCGGGAACTCCGGATTCAGAGCTTCATCCCGTAGCGTGAATTTGCCCGCTGTGTGTCCGCTGGGTTGAAACCGCGACAGGCGTCGCGACTCGGCCTCAAAGGAATTCACCGGCACCGTATCAAACGAGAGGCCGCCCGGATGGGCCACGTGGTAGGTGCAGCCGCCAATCGAGCGATTGTTCCAGGTATCCACCAGGTCAAACACCAGTGGTGCATCTGGCGGCAGCGTCGGGTGCATGCTCGACCAGGGCTTCCACGCCCGGTAGCGGATCCCGGCGACGTACTCCCCCGGCACGCCGGTGGCCGCCAACGGCGCCGGTCGCCCGTTGCAGTAAACCTGGAAGCGGCTGCCATGGAGACCCTGGACCTTGAGCTGGACTCGCTCGGTTGAGGAATCGACGTAGCGCGCAGTACCGGTGGTCCCGGGCTCCTCGCCCAACACCAGCCAGGGCTCCAGCGCGTGCCGCAATTCCAGAGTGACGTCGCGATAGCTGACCTGTCCGTGCACCGGGAAACGAAACTCGATGTGCGGTGCGAACCACGCCGGATCGAACTTGAATCCCCAGGCCGCCAGGTCGTCGAGCACCTCGTTGAAGTCGCGCTCAACGAAATGCGGCAGCAGGAAACGATCGTGCAGCGCGGTACCCCAGCGAACCAGCGGCCGGGTGTAGGGCGTGTCCCAAAAAGTGGCGATCAGCGCCCGCACCAGCAATTGCTGCGCCAAGCTCATTTGCGGATGCGGCGGCATCTCGAAGGAACGGAACTCCACCAGTCCCAGCCGCCCGGTGGCGCTGTCCGGCGAATACAGCTTGTCGATGCAGATCTCGGTGCGGTGGGTGTTGCCGGTACCGTCGGTCAGCAGGTGGCGCAGCACCCGGTCCACCAGCCAGGTCGGGCACGACTCGCCGCGCTTGGGCAGCTGCGACAGGGCGATCTCAAGTTCATACACCGAGTCCAGGTGCGCTTCGTCGACCCGCGGCGCCTGCGACGTCGGGCCGATGAACATGACCGAGAACAGGTAGGACAGGCTCGGGTGGTTTTGCCAGTAGCGCAGCACGCTGCCGAGCAAGTCGGGCCGGCGCAGAAATGGGCTGTCGGCCGGTGTCGCACCGCCGACCACGATGTGGTTGCCACCGCCGGTGCCAACGGCGCGGCCATCGACCAGGAATTTCTCGGTGGCCAGGCGCGTCTGCCGGGCTTCTTCGTACAGCACAAAGACGTTGTCCTTGAGTTCGTTCCAGCTGTGCGCGGGATGGATGTTGACCTCGATCACACCCGGATCGGGCGTGACCTTGATGCACTCCAGCCGCGGGTCGGGCGGCGGCGCGTAACCCTCAATGCGCACTGGCTGGTTCAAATTGGCGGCGGTTTTCTCGATGGCGTTGAGCAGGTCGAGGTAATCCTCGACCGTGGGCACCGGCGGCAGGAACAGGCACAGGTGGCCGTCGCGGGGCTCGGCGGAGATCGCGGTGCGCACCGCGCCCTTGGGCAACTGGTTGGCGGATAGCAGCGTCTGTTGCTGCCGCGGATCGTGCTGGCCTTCGCCCTGCTGGACGGATTGCTGCTCGCGATTATCCGCATCCGGCAGCGGCGGATAGTCGCGCATCGTATCGGCCGGATGCACCTGCGGATACTCGGCTGCCGGCAAGCGCGGCAGTGAGGCGAGTGGCAGACGAAAACCGATCGGAGAATCTCCGGCCAGCAACAACAGGCGATTCTGCCGCACCTGCCAGCGCTCGCTCTTCCAGCGTCCGCGCGCCCTGGCGTTCCAGCACTGGACCGGCAATACATAGCCCCTGGGCTTGTCGAGCCCGCGCTCGAATACTTCCGTCAGCCGCGCCCGATCCTCGGCGCTCTTGAGCTTGCTGTCGGTGACGTCGACGTTTTCCGGCAACTGCCGTTCCTGGTGCAGGAAGTACCAGGGGTCCTCATAAGCCGGCAACGCATTGTCCGGGTCCACCTCCAACCGCTCGGCCAGTGCTTGCAGAAACTTGCCGGCATTCTCGACCGAGGGCGCGGTGTCGGTGGCGTTGCGTGATATTTGTTCGTCGTCACGCCACACCGGTTTTTCGTCCTTGCGCCAGTACAGCGAGTAGGCCCAGCGCGGCAGCGGCTCGCCCGGATACCACTTGCCCTGGCCGAAGTGCAGCAGTCCGGCCGGCGCCAGCCGCCTGCGCAGCCGGTGGATCAACTCTTCAGCCAGGCGCTGCTTATTGGGGCCGACGGCTGCCGTGTTCCATTCCGGCGCATCGAAGTCATCGATGGAAATGAACGTCGGCTCGCCGCCCATCGTCAGGCGCACGTCGCCGGCCTTGAGCTTTTGGTCGACTTTTTCGCCCAGCGCGTCGAGCGCCGCCCATTGCTCCTCGGTGCAGGGTTGGGTGACTCGCGGGGTCTCGCGCAGGCGCGACACGCTCATTTCGTGGGTGAAGCTGACGTCGCACTTCTCGACTGCCCCGGTCACCGGCGCGGCGCTCTGCGGCTCGGGCGTTGCGCACAGCGGCAAGTGCCCCTCGCCGGCCATCAGGCCGGACGTTGCGTCAAGCCCGATCCAGCCGGCTCCCGGCAGGTAAACCTCGGCCCAGGCATGCAGGTCGGTGAAGTCGGTGTCGGTGCCGGACGGCCCGTCGAGCGACTTCACGTCCGGCTTTAACTGGATCAGGTAGCCGGATACGAAACGCGCGGCCAGCCCCAGGTGCCGCAGGCACTGCACCAGCAGCCAGCCACTGTCGCGGCAGGAGCCGGATTTCAGGCGAAGCGTGTCCTCGGTGGCCTGTACGCCCGGTTCCATGCGGATCAGGTAGCGAATGTGCCCGGAGATGCGCTGGTTGAGATCGATCAGGAAGTCGATCGTGCGTCGTGGCGTGCGGTCCACGCCGGCCAGGAATTCTGTCAGCAGCAGTCCGGCAGGCGCCGGATTGAGGAACGGCCGCAGCTCCGCCTTCAGCGTCTCGTCATAGGCAAACGGGAAAGCCTCGGCGCCTTCCTCGATGAAGAAGTCGAACGGGTTGTACACCGCCATGTCCGCGACCAAGTCCACCTCGACCCGGAACTCGCTGACCTTTTCCGGAAACACAACCCGCGCCTGCCAGTTGCCCTGCGGGTCCTGCAGCCAGTTGAGGAAGTTGGGCGGCGGCGTCACCTTGAGCGAATAGGCCAGCACCGGCGTGCGGCAATGCGGCGCCGGCCGCAGGCGGATTACCTGCGGCGACAGGCCAACGGGCCGGTCGTAGCGATAATGCGTGACGTGGTGCAGCGACGCCTGGATGCTCACAGATACCCTCATTGCGCCGGCCCCCGAGCATACAGCGTGGGCCTTCGGCAGGATGGCTCCGGTGAACTAGACCGGAACGAAATATGCTTTTTCGACCGCCTCGTGAACCTTGCCCAAGCCGATCTGGATCTCGTCGAGCAACTCATGCCAGCCCGACTCAACCAGCGTTTCGATGTCGGCATCCACCACCACGCCGCGAATGCGTTCCAGCGCCCGTTCGACATTTCGATCGGGTGGCAACTTGCTCAAGGTTTGGGCGATGGCGGACAGGCAAAACACGACCGAGCGTGGAAAGTCGCGATCCTGCAGCAGGAAGCGCATCACCCGCGCGGCGCCAACGCGGGCGCGCACGTGGCGGCGGTACATCTGGTAAGCCGCGAGCGAGCGCAGCACGCTCATCCACTGGATGTTCTGAAACGGCAGCAGGTCGCCGGCCGCGCGGGGCGTAATCAGGGACGTTGAACGCACGTCGAGAATGCGCGAGGTCATGTCGGCCTGCTCCAGGTTGGTGCCCAGGCGCAGGAACTGGAAGCCGGCATCGCGGCTCATGTCCGCCACCAGCTGGCCATAGATCTGCAGCGCGCCCTCGATAATCTTGGTCAGGAATTCAAGGCGGCGGGCACGCGACAGGCTTTTCTCGCCGTGCTCGGCCACGTACAGGTGCATGTCATTCAGCTGCTCCCAGACCTCGCGCGGCACGCCGTCGCGCACGGTACGCACGATCTCCCGGGCGCGGCCCAGCGTCGAGACGATGGAACCGGGATTTTCCGGGTCCAGCAACAGGAAACGGATGACGTTCGGCTCGCTGAAGTCTTTGTAACGGGACTTGTAGTCATCGAGCGCGCCCAAGATCTGCACCAGCGGTTCCCAACCGGCCTCGAGCTTGCGCGGGATGTCGAGCATCAGGTGTGCGTGCACGCTCACCAGCCGCGCCGTGTTTTCCGAGCGCTGCAGGTAGCGCCCGAACCAGTAGAGGTCGTTAGCTACCCGGGACAGCATCACTGCCTCCGTCGTCGACGATCCAGGTGTCCTTGCTGCCGCCACCCTGCGAGCTGTTGACCACCAGCGAACCCTTGACCATCGCCACCCGCGTCAACCCGCCGGTGGTGACGTAGGCATCGTCGCCACGCGACAGGATGAAGGGGCGCAGGTCCAGGTGCCGCGGCTCGACGCCGCTGTCGGTGAGCGTTGGCGCCGTGGACAGGTTCAGCGTCGGCTGCGCGACGTAGTTTCGCGGATTGGCCTTGATCAGCCCGCGGAACTTGTCGCGCTGGCCCTTGCTGGACTTCGGGCCAATCAGCATGCCGTAACCACCGGATTCATTGGCCGGCTTGACCACCAGTTTCTCGAGGTTGGCCAGCACGTACGAACGCTGCTTGTCGTCGTGGCAGAGGAAGGTCTCAACGTTGGGGATAATGGGATCCTGGTCGAGGTAGAACTTGATCATCTTGGCCACGTAGGCATAAACCACCTTGTCGTCGGCCACGCCCGCGCCGGGCGCGTTGACCAGCGCGACGTTGCCCTTCAGCCAGACCCGCATCAAGCCCCTGACGCCGAGCGTCGAATCCTCGCGAAACACTTCCGGGTCCAGGAACAGGTCGTCAATGCGGCGATAGATGACGTCCACCCGCTGCGGACCGTCAATCGTGCGCATGTAGCAGATCTCGCCGTCGACGTAGAGGTCGGGACCCTCCACCAGCTCCACGCCCATTTGCTGCGCCAGCCAGCTGTGCTCGAAGTAGGCCGAGTTGTAGATGCCCGGCGTCAGCAGCACCACGGTCGGCGAATCGCCACGACGCGGCGACATCGATACCAGCATGTCGTAAAGCTGCGCCGGGTAATCGTCCACCGGCAGGATCGTCGTGGTCTCGAACAGTTCCGGGAATACCCGCTTGGTGACCAGCCGGTTCTCGACCATGTACGAAACGCCGGAGGGCACGCGCAGATTGTCCTCAAGGACGTGCATTACGCCATCGGCGCCGCGCACCAGATCGCTGCCGCAAATATGTGCCCACACCCCGTGCTTGGGCTTCATGCCCACGCACTGACTGCGAAAGTTCACGGAATCCTTGAGCAGCTCCGCCGGGAACACGTGGCTGCGCACGATGCGCCGCTCGCCATAAACGTCCTGGATGAAATGATTGAGCGCCAGTGCGCGCTGCTTCAGGCCTTCCTCGGTGCGCTGCCATTCACTGCGCGCGATGGTGCGCGGGATGATGTCGAACGGCCAGGCGCGGTCGACGTTCTTGCCTTCGGTGTACACCGTAAAGGTGACGCCCATCGCCTTGATCGCCAGCTCGGCCGCGAGCCGGCGCTCGGCCAGCTCCTGGGCGGAAAGATCGGCAAGGTACTCGGTCAGCTTGCGCGCAGCGGGCCGCGGCTCGCCGGCGGCGGCGAACAACTCGTCATACATTCCGTCGCATCGGTACTGCCGCCAGTCTATGGACAATGGGCTCCCCGGCCGACCGCTTGAATCCGCAGCTTAACGTGCGCCGCAGGCGGCTTCGGCGGCCTGGTCCGGAACTACATGAAGAATGCGGCCAAAGCCCACGGGTCCTTCCTCCCGTGCCTTGCGGATGTCCCCTGGATACAGGCATGAAGGGTGCCAACTGCAACTCATGGCACGAACGTTGCCGCTACTAACCCGGACGGATGGATGTCGGGTACGGGATGCTGCAAGCACGCCCCAGACAGGCACAGCACCGCCCGCCGCGGGTTACGCCCCCACTTGGCGCAAAAAAGTGGCTAATATCTGTTCACCATGCTTTCACCGATTCTGAAGCTGGATACTGGTGGCCTGCCGGTGGCGTGGATTACCTGGCAATCGGCGGCCACGTTGTACTGCCGCGACCGCGTGGTCTGGGAAGCGGGCACGGAGCGTTTTGTCATTCATGGCGGAACCTGCGCCCGCACCGGCGCCCCGTCCACGCTGGAAATTGGATCAATCATTGCCGTCGGCGACCGTTCGCGGCGCTTCGAGCGCGGCGTGCCGCTGCTGACCAACCGCACCCTGTTCCAGCGCGACCACAACCTGTGTCTTTACTGCGGTCGGCAATACCCGGTGTCGCAGCTGACCCGCGACCATGTCGTTCCGGTCTCGCGCGGCGGCCTGTGCGTGTGGGAAAACTGCGTGACGGCCTGCAAGCACTGCAACCAGCGCAAGGACGACCGCACGCCCGAGGAAGCCAACATGAAATTGTTGGCGGTGCCGTACACGCCGAACCTGGCCGAATACCTGATCCTGTCGAACCGGCGCATCCTCGCCGACCAGATGGAGTTCCTGCTGGCCTTCGCGCGCAAGCACAAGGCGCACCGTCCGCTGCCCGCCCGCGGTCGCCAAGCCGCCTGATCGCGGGCATTTTGATGATCCAGGTCAATTCCCCGAGGCCGGTTCGGGCTTAGGCTGATTCTCGTTCAATGACGAGGATCGCGGATGTCATCCACGGTATCCATCCGGGACTGGACCGGGCACGGCGAGCCAACCGCCGATCTGGATCGATTGTTCGGCCCCCTTTATCGCGGCCTGGCGACCGGCGAACCAACCGCCGAGATGCTGCGGAAGTTCTGCGAGTTGCTGGCTCAGGCTCTGCCCGCTGCCATGGTTTCGGTCTGCCGCAAGCTCGACGGCGGCGTCGTCGGCGTTGAGGCAGCGGCACCGACGCACGGCCTGTGGGTTGAATTGCAAAGCCTGCCGGAGCGCTGGGACCAATCGGTGACCGGGCATGGCCCGGCCGCGATCGCCATCCAGTCCGGCGCGCCGGCGTGGCTGAGTGCGTCCGAGGAGGGCCTGCGCCCCTGGCGGAAAGCCATGACTCACGAGCAGGTCGCCGCGGTCGGTGCGTGGCCGCTGGTGCAGGGCAGCCACCATTGGCTGATCGAGGTTTTTTCCGCCACCGAGGCGTTATTCCAGAACGGCGCGATTCGACGGCAGATGGGCCGGGTCACGCGCGAACTGGCGCAGTTCCTCGAAGTCGCCGAGCGCAACCACCAACAATCGATGCTGGCCAGCGCCCTTGCCAGGTGCGGCCACGCTGCCTTCATCACCGATCTGGACGGCCGGATTGTCTGGATCAATCCTTCGTTTTCGCGGCTCTACGGTTACAGCGCCGACCAGGTCCGGGGCAATACGCCGCGCATGCTGCACTCCGGCAAGCAGGGGCTGCGCTACTACCGCGACCTGTGGAGCACGATTCGCTCGGGCAAGGTCTGGATCGGCGAAACCGTCGACCGGGACCGGGACGGCAAGGACCATACGGTTCGGCAGACCGTCTCGCCATTCGGCGCGGGCGATCGGGTGACGCACTATCTCTCGTTGCACGAGGACATTACCGTCGCCGCCGCCGAGCGGGCGCAACATCAGTTGCAGGAAGGCGCTGCTGCCGATGCCGGGCTGATGAATTCGGCGCGGTTCGCCGCGTCGGTGGAGGCCGCGATTGCCAGGAACGAGCCCTTCACCCTCATTTTGTTGTCCTTGCGCGGATACGACGCGGCAACGACAAACTTCGATCAGGAACTGGTCGCGGCGCTGAATGCCGAGTTTGGAAGCCGGGTCCACGACATCCTCGGGCCCGGGTCGACGGCTGGCGTGGATCGCCCCGGCGAGTACCGCATGTTGTTGCCGACGGCGCTGGTCACCAACTCGACTATCCAGCGCCTCCTTGAGGGACTGCAAGAGCCGTTTCCGATGTTGGGGCGACGGCTGGACCTGCGTCCCCGAGCGGCACTCGCGCGGTCTCCGCTGGATGGAAAGACCCAGGACGAATTGACGCGCTTCGCCGACGCTCAGCTTGCCGATCAGCCGGTCGCCCGCGTCAAGCGAAATATCCCGGACGCCTGACCCGCGGGAACCGGTCGCCTCAGGCGGCGAGTCGTGTCGGCATCCGGCCTCCTTCCACCGGTCGAGCCAATTCCCACAACTCCGCGTGGCGCTTGATCTGCAGCACGCAGCCGCTGCGCAACCAACCGTTCTCGGCGAAGCGCCCGAGGACACGGCAGACCGTCTCGGTTGCCAGCCGAAGGTGATTGGCCACGTCGCGACGCGTCATCGGCAGCTCGAATTCGCCGCCAGAACCTTCCGCCAGGCGGGCTTCCATCTCCACCAGGAAGGCGGCCACCCGCTGTTCGGCGGTGTAGTCGCCGGACAGCGCCAGCGACTTGCGCAGTGCGCGGCTGGTGCACTCCAGCAAGCGCTGCACCTGCTCGGGCGCAGTGCTGAACATCTGCTGCAGTTTCCCCTTGGAGATGCGGCACACCTGCGACGGGGTCACGGCAATCGCGCTGGACGGATAGCTGGCAGCGCCCAGGGCATCGAGCCCGACCATGTCATCGGGAAAGTGGAAGCCGCGCACATGCTCTTTGCCATCCGCATCGCAAGTCACCGTTTTCAGGCAGCCGGCCCGCACCACGTACAGGGCAAAGGCGGGCGTGTCCTCGCCAAACAAGACTTTCCCCGCGTGGGGCAACGAAAGCATCGAACCTGCGGGATCACGGCTGTATTCGGCAGGACAGGGGCGGGCCACCGGGCAGGCGTTGCAGGCGTTGCAGGTGCTGCGGGCGGCGGATTCGTGGCGGGTGGGGCGGGCGTCGTAGGCCATGACACGTGCCTCGGGAGCTTTGGATGCCTCCCCAGTGTCGCCACCAACGACACCCTTGCCCATCCGGGATTACCGCAGCCCGGCTTCGGAAACTACGTAGCCGGGGGGGTATCCACGTCCAGCATCATTCGCACCAGCTGGGCGACCGAGCGGGCCTCCAGCTTCTGCATCGCATGCGCGCGGTGTAGCTCCACCGTCCGTTCGCTGAGGTCCAGTTCGGCCGCCATCAACTTGTTCGACTGCCCGGCGACGATGCGCAGGGCCACTTCAAGCTCGCGCGGGGTCAGCGTCTCGACTCGCTGGCGGAGGTTCTCGTATTGCTGCAATCGCTCGCGCTCGCGCGCATCGTGCGCCAGCGCCGCCTGCAGCCGGCGCAGCAGCTCATCGTCCTTGAATGGCTTCTGCAGGAAATCCATCGCGCCGGCCCGCATCGCCTCGACCGCCATCGAAACATCTCCGTGCGGGGTCATGAAGATGACTGGCAAGGTCACCCCGCGACGGTTTAGATCCTGCTGCAACTCCAGGCCCCCGAGGTGCGGCATGCGAACGTCGAGCAACAGGCAGCCGGCCCAGTCGGGATGGTAGGCGTCCAGGAACTCGCGGGCCTCGGAAAACCCGCGCGAGGCGATGCCAACGGATTTCAGCAACAGCGCCAGGCTGTCGCGAATCGGCTCCTCATCATCGATGACGTAGACCGTGGGTGTCGTCATCGGATCAGTCCGAGGCGACAGGTAGCCGCAACTCAAAACAGGCGCCAGGACGACCATCGTCGACGTAGCTCAGCCGACCGTCATGCGCTTGGGCAATGGACTGGCAGATCGACAGACCCAGTCCCATGCCGTTGTCCTTGGTCGTCTGGAATGGCTCGAACAGCCGCTTCCGGAATGCCGGCTGCACGCCGGGGCCGCTGTCCCGCACCCGGATCCGGACCTCACCGACGGCGGCCGCCGTCGAGATTTCGACCGAGTCTCCGTGCGCCTGCTCCAGCATCGCCTCGAACGAATTCCGCACCAGATTGAGCAACACCTGCTGGATCTGCACGGCGTCGGCATTCACCGCGGGCAGGTTCGCTTGCAGGTCAAATACCAGCCTCCAGCCACTGGCCCGCAGCTCGAAGTCCATCAGGCGCGCGATCTCGTTCACCAGCCGGTTGACATTCACCCGCAACTGCACCGGCTCCTGGCGACGCGCCAGCACGCGCAGCCCGTTGATCACCTGGCCCGCACGTTCTGCCTGGGCGCGGATCTTGTCGAGGACGTCGCGGAGCTCCGCCACCTCGATAGCACCCGATTGCAGCAGGCGCTGGCACGCGCCGGCGTAGGCCGCTATCGCGGTTATCGGCTGGTTCACTTCGTGGGCGATGCCACTGGCCATCTCGCCCAGCAGATTCAGGCGCCCCGAGTGCGCAAGGCTCGCGTTCAACTCGTCAATCTCGCGCCTGGCGGCGGCTTCGGCTTCCCGCTGCTGCACCCGCTCGCTCAGGTCCCGGAGAATGCCGACAAACCCGGTTTCATCGGCGTGCCGAAACTCGCCGACAGAAAGTTCAAGGGGAAATTGCGTGCCGTCGCGACGCTGGCCGGTCACCTCGCGGCCGATGCCGATGATGCGCGCCTCCCGCGTGCGCTGGTAGCGCTCCAGGTAACTGTCGTGCTCGGCCGCAATGCGGGCCGGCATCAGCACCGAAACATTGCGGCCCTGGAGTTCCGCCTCCGAGAATCCAAAAAGGCGCTCGGCCGCGTGGTTGAACCGGGCGATCAGGCCCTGCCCGTCAATCAGCACGATGGCGTCCACGGCGGCGTCCAGCAGCGCTCGGAAGCGATCATCGTCGGCGCGACGCTCGGTCGCGACCATCGGTTTGGCCATGGACCCAGTTTAGCGCGGCGACGACGCGCGTCGAACGCCGCCGTTGACGGTATCCCGAGCGCGACCCACATTCTGCCTGTGCTGGTGTCAGTCCTGCCCGGGATTGACCTGCGTCATCCCCCGTCGGTGGCGCTGGCGCTGGCGCAACACTTCGCAGTACGACCTGACCGAGGGACAACAGCCGGCATGCAAGAAATAGAGGGGCCGACATGACCACGGCCGACTGGCTGCTTGTCGCGTTGTACGCGAGCGTCGCCTAGGGCTGGATCGCGGCCTGCTGGCTGTTCCCGCTGGGCGGCGCCCTGCTCTATTACCTGCTCGGCAGCAACCGCATCCAGCGCCGCGCGCAGCGCTACCTGATGACGGCCGACGGCCGTGACCGCGCCCTCCCCGGCGGCCGAGCTTTCACGGCACTTTGACGAGGCCTGGTCCACGTCCCGGCCGCTGGACCTCGCCACGCTGGCGCGCCGCCCGTTCTGGAAGCGGCTTCGCGACAAATCACGCGCCGGGGGGATTCCGGCGCCGCGTGAGCCTGGCCGCCAGGCCGAAGCTCAGCGGCAGCAGGATAACGAGTTGCAGCAGTGGGACGATCGACAGCCCGGTCATCGGCACGATTGGCGCGTTTTCGGTGTAACTCCACCGACCCGCAGAAAGCGCATACCACTCGACGGCGACGCCAAGCGCCAGCGCAAGGACCAACAGCACAGTCCAAATCCGGGGAGTCCATGGCAACAGCGGCCATCGCCAATCGCGCGCCACGGCGCCCACACCCACGTAAACCAGCCCGGTCAGCACCAAATCACCCAGAGCGGCGCCGAGCATGCCCGCGGCAGTCGCCGGCGCCGTCAGGTGCAGGAAGAACGGCTGGCACTGGATGTACTCCCAGGCAAAATGCAATACGAAGGCGATCACGGACAGCAGTGCCAGATACCGGACGACCCCGCGTGCCGACGAGCCGGGCGGACCGGTCATGGCCCCGCGGCGACCATTCGTTTTTTACGGGCCGTGATTTGACCTGAGTCAATGCAGTTCATGGGCCGGGAGCATAGCGTATGGCTGCCGTTCAACCCCGCTCCAGGAGCCAGCCATGTCCACCAGGCGCCGGGCCGTTAACGCTTCCTTGAGCACCCGCGTGATTCGATTCGACAGCCGATTAGGCGCGGGCGGCCGGAATCCAGTTCATTGAAAGATCCCGTGTGCGGAATGGCATTGGAGCCGGAGGCGCCCACTCTCGACGACGGTAAAAACCCGGAGCTGCTGGACTTCCAGCGGCGGGCAGGCTATTGGTTCGCGCTGGCGAACGTCGCCTTCATGTAGCTGATCACTTCGTGCGCACCGTGCTCGGTGAGCGACGAATTGGGCGGCATTGCCATTGGCGAGCCTGGCGACCGAAAGCCCCGTAGCACGTTTTGCGTCAGGGTCACGTCGTCCTTGGTTCGCAACGGTGAATTCGCCTTGGTGAAGTCGGGGACTCCCGGGATCGTGCCCTTGCCGTTCGCGCCATGGCAGGCCACGCAGGTCTGCTCGTAGATGGCTTTGCCGTCTGCGCCGGCGAGCGCGGGCAGGGTCGCTACGGCAAAAACAAAAACCACAAAAGTTCGTGCCACTCTCATTTCAGTTCTCTCCTAGAGAAAGCGCAGGATGTCCTTCAAATAACTTTGGACTACACCACTCCCGCGTAAGCCGGATCGTGACAGCGGGTGAGACGGCAAATAACAAGACCTGACCCTACTTACCTACTTACCTACTTACCAGGCAAGAACAAACGGGCGGGGAAACCCCCCGCCCGTTTTGTTCAGGCAATTTCTCTTAGAACGTGGCAACGAACTGCAGGGTGAGGCGGCTATCCTCCACACTTCCTGTTGGCACATCGAGCTGTTTCATGTACTCGACGAAACCCTTGATGTTGTGGGTGAAGTAATACGTCACCCCCAGCAGCCCTTCCTTGAACTCTTTCGTGCCGTTGCTCTGCTGGTAGCTGTCGTAGCGCACCAGCGGCACCCAGGTCGTCCGTCCGTCCTGCTGGAAGGCGTACAGGCCCTGCACGTACCAATCCTTGTTCTTCTCAGTGGCGGTGGCGGCAACGTTGTCGTCCTTGGCCTGGAGATAAACCGCCATGACGCGCGCGGGGCCGAGGTCGGACTGCACATCCACGCCGGTGCGGCTGTAGTCGCGGTCCACGAGGCAGTTGGTGCGCCCAGCGATGGTCGCCTTGCAGGTGCCGTCAATCGCAAGCGCGCCGATCATGGTGCCGGGCGCGACATCGAACGCCAAGCGCGCGAACCAGGTATCGGGACTGACGCCCTCGGGGTCATTGGCGACGCTGCTGACGCCCACGTTGTAGAACAGCGGCCCCAGCGGCCGGCCGTAGACGCTGACTAGCTGGCGCTGGTCGCGCAGCCTGCCCCCGTCTGTGTCGGGCCTGTCGGCGCCGCCGAACCGCTGGTTGATGACCTGCGGCCGGTTGGGACCGGTCATGCTGCGCGTGCCCGAGTAGGTATCGTAGGGATCGGCCCAGGTGAGCGGCCCCCAGGCGGCCTGTACGTTTACGCCCGCCATCGGATGGTAGGCCAAGGCCGCGAACTTCACGCTGGCCGCGAAGTTCTCCTCATCCTCGGCCTCGAACTCGAACCAACCCGAGGAGTTCTTGTAGAGCTGGCCCGCCACCATGAGTTCAATCTCGTGGATGGCGCGCAGCTTGGCATCGCCGCTGTCCTTCTTGTCGTACGGCCGGACGACGAACAGTGCGGTGGCTGGGAAGTACTTGTCCCATTCGAGGAAGTCGGAGATCTTCTCGGTCTTGCCTCCGCCCCCGCGCGCGAAACTATAACCGTTCTCCTTGTACATACGCCCGACCGAATTGATCATCGGCCAAGCGGTGTGGCAGGCGTTGCAGGCCGCCTGCTCCTTGCGCGCGAAGGCCGGGATCGCCTCGGCGCCGCTGCTCCACACGGACATCCCGATGACAAACAGACACGCTGCACTGGTGAATTTCGTCGTCATGATGCATTACTCCTTCTATTATCTTGATGTGAATATCCCATCATGGATAAGGCCGCGCATTGACTTGGATCAATACAACGGTAACGCGGGCGGGCCTTACGAAAGGCGCATGATCCGCAGCCACAGCGCCTCGGCGATCCCCGGCGGAACTGAAGCTCATCACGCGGCTCGTCCAGGGCCTCACGTTCCTGCCGGGTCCTGCCGTGGAGGTGGGAGGGGGCAGAACCCCTGGGGCGCCACCCCCAGGACGGCATTGAACTTGCTGGACAGATTCTGAAAAGCGACCAGGCCCGTCAGTTCGATGATCGCTTCGTCGTCAAAATGCCGCCGCAGTTGCTCAAAGTGCGCGGCGGTGCGCTGGCCGCCCGGGCACGTCACTGCCCCGGCGAAGCTCAACGCGGCCTTTTCCCGATCGGTGAACAAGGCACTGCCGGCAAACTCGGGCAGGGCCAGGAGTTTTTCCATGGAGACGCCTCGGCGGAGCCCGACCGCGGAATTGAGATCGACGCAAAAGGTGCAGCCGTTGATCTGGGAGACCCGCACCGTGATGAGCGTGCGCAGCGCCGGCTCGATGGGGGAGGACCGGCGATCGAATGCCGCATACAGCAGGGATAGTGCGACGAACACCCTGGGCGTGCGGGCCCAGAGTCGGGCGGACTCCAGCGCCGCCCCGTAGCGGCGTTTTTGCATCCAGAAAAGAATGCGTACATACCACGGAAAGCGATGATCCGGCGGAGTGACAACGGTGGGCGTGGCGGTCATGGATGGCCTCGGATTGCGTCAAAGACTGCGGTTCATCGTGCGGAGCACACCGTGCCGGCCGGTTGGTGCGCCGTAACCGGCCGGCACGGTACGCGTCAATTACTTCGCCGTTTCGTCCGCAATCTTCCGATGCAACTTCGCAAGCTCGGTGGATTCCTGCGCCGCCTGACGATACCCAGACACAAGGCGGGTGCAGTGCTGCCCGTAACCCAGCTTTCTGTAAACGGGGTTGTAAACATCACTGTCATAGACTTTCGCCATTTGCTCGTGCTCGACCGCTTTGGCTTCCAGGTCTTTAGCCTGGACTTCGTAGTACACGACCAAGCGTTCGTGGTCGCTTCGAGTCTTCGCCTCTTTCAGCGTGGAGACCGGATGTTTTACGTCCGGCGCGCTGCCGGCGGTTGACGGCAGCGCTATGACAACCGCGGCGAGCGTCAGCGCGCCGAGAGTCATTTTCATCCAGTGTTTTCGGGCGTCCATAATCAGATCTCCAGTGTTTGCGAGTGGTGGCAAGGGTGCACCGCACAGACTGTTGGCACCGCGCCGCTTTTGCATTGTGTATGTTGCGGAAACGAAGCTGCTGCCGCATTGATCTGGATCAACTCCATCCCAGAGTGCGGGCGGCAAGCGGCGCAAACCGCGGCAGCGCCTCCGCAAAATAGTCCTGGAAACACAGACCCTGCCGCGCTTCGAAATCCGCCATCACGATCCGTCCGTGGCACATGACGGCTTCAATCACCTCGCGGCGGATGCGATCGTCCCGGCTCAGACGCAGCCGCCATGGGTCGAGTAACCCTGGACGTTGCGCTGCAAGCGACCGGTCTTCTGCGCCAGCACCAGATCGTCGTCCGGCAGCGCGAAGTGGTCCATACCGATGTACACGTAACCGTGGCGGGTCATGGTCTCGACGGTTTGCCCGAGCAGTTCCAGCCGGACCTCGGGGCAGGGCGCATAACACCTCAACCGATAACCATCAGCGGCGATTCAGAGCATCTTCCAGGCGATCGCACAATGTGCGCAGCACCGTGAGGCGCGCCACGCGCTTGTCGTTGGCGGGCACCAGCGTCCATGGCGCATCCTCAGTGCTGGTGCGGCTCACCATTTCGTCCACCGCGGCTTCGTAGACGTCCCATTTTTCGCGGTTGCGCCAGTCCTCCGCGGTGATCTTGTGTTTCTTGTAAGCAATCTGCTGACGTTCCTTGAAGCGGCGCAATTGCTCTTGCGGGCTGATGTGCAGCCAGAATTTGCAGACACAGATGCCGTGGTCCGCCAACTGCTGCTCGAAGCTGTTGATCTCTGCGAAGGCGCGGCCCCACTCGTGGGGTGTTGCAAACTTTTCCACCCGCTCCACTAGCACGCGCCCGTACCAGGAGCGGTCGTAGATCGTGAAATACCCAGCGCGCGGGATATGCCGCCAGAACCGCCACAGGTAATGGTGCGCGCGCTCTTCGTCAGTGGGCGCCGCAATCGGGATGATCCGGAAAAGGCGCGCATCGAGCGCAGCGATCACGCGGCGAATCGCTCCACCCTTGCCGGCTGCATCCCAGCCTTCAAACATCGCCACGGTCGAGACGCCTTTCCCCCGTGCCTGCCAGGCCAGCTTGTTGAGCCGCGACTGGAGTTTTTCCAGTTTCCTCTCGTACTTCTCAGGTGTGAGCGTCGCGGTCAGGTCAACCTTGTTCAACACCGTGAGCTTCTTGCCGGCTCTCGGCACGGGCTTGCGCACGCCGCGGCGCTCGGCGGCCGGGCGTTTCAGAGCCTGTTCCAGTGCCGAAAGCAGGATGCGGCCGGCCATCAGATCCCGGTAGCGCGGGTCCGCGGCGTCCACGATTTGCCAGGGCGCATTTTTGGTGTCGGTCACGCGGACCGCCGTTTCCGACACCTTGAGGAAGCGGTCGTACATTTTCGAGTACGCCTGCTCGTAGGGTGTGAGCTGCCGCTTCTGCTGCTTGACAATTGTCCGCAAGCGCTTCTTCTGCTCTTTTTCCGAGAGGTGAAACCAGAGCTTGACCAGTACCGTGCCGTCGTCGGTCAGCATGCGCTCCAGCTCCACGATGCGGTCGAGTTCGGCCCGATAACCGCGATTACCGATCTTCCTGTAGGCGCGCTGCACGATGGGCTGCGTGTACCAGGAGCCGAACAGGATGCCGATGGTCCCGTCCGCCGGCAGGCTGCGCCAGAAGCGCCAGTACCGCGGGCGATCGCGCTCCTCGTCGCTTTCGTCCCAGAACGCGGTGGTCTGCACACTGCGCACATCCAGCCACTCGTTGAGCCGGTTCACCACCTGGCTCTTGCCGGCGGTTTCCACGCCGGACACGATGACGATGACCTGGAATTTTGCTTCACGCAGTCGCCGCTGTACGGCCAACAGGTCGGCGTGCAGCTTGTGCTGCACCTTTTCAAAATCGGCCTTCGATACTTCGTGTCCAACTTCGGCGGTTTCGAACATGGTATCTCCGTGACACGACTGTGCCGCCTCTTATCCAAACAAACCTTGACCCAGGTCAATGCGAGCGGGGCCTGACCACCGCAAGCTTCCAGCATGAAACCCATCTTTTGCGCAGTCACCGCTGGAATTCTGTTGGCCGCGAGCGTCGGAGTTCCGTCGGCCGAGTCCCGGGACGGCCACGAAGAAGCCGCACCCGATTCCGTGCAGCTGGAAGACATCGTTGTCACCGCCAAGCCCAACCCTCTCGATGCCGCGATGCTGAGACTGCACGTATTGCTCGACACCTCGACGCCCTGCCTGGGCTGTGATGCAAACGCGGCGCCGACTCGCGAGAATGTGGTGATGGGACTGGTACGTTTCGTTCTCCTGCCATCGGTACCGCCAGAACCCGATGAAGCGGAACGGGTTCTGGCCGGGCTGCGCTGCGCTCAGGCCGGTCCTGGCATGGACTACCGCTGCCCTTGAGTGCCGGTCTGCTCGTGAACAATCGCCGGGTGGGTGCATCCCACACTTCGTAATCCCTCAGTTTGGGCATGGGTGCCGCCTGCGCTCCGGGATTCGTTCTCGCGACGCGGGACGGCACAACGCCGGCGCGTCACCGCCACGCTCAACGTGGTGAATGCCAACTGGCTGGCCGACGACGAGGCGGGGCTATCGGAAACAGCCTGTTTGAACTGGGGGTTTTGAATCAGCACCGGTTTCCTGACGGGGAATCGCTGATCCGGCTGGATACGCCACCGGGCGGCCGCGAGATTGCCAGCGCCGCCCATGCGCCGCATGTCGTCCTGCGCAAACAGCGGCACGGCGATCGCTTCATTGACCTGGATCAAGGCAGTTGCGCCGGTCGCGTGTAAGCCTGTTCATACTACCGAGAGGAAAATCGTCATGAGCCAATACCGGAACATCATGGTTATTGCCGACCCGCAACAACCGGGATCGCCAGCCTTGCGTCGCGCCGGCGCGCTGGCCAAGGCCAGCGGCGCGACTCTGCATCTGCGTCTCTTCTGCCACCACCCCGGAATCACGGCCGTTGGCCTGTTCAACCGCGAGGTGGCCGAATTGGCGCGCAAGGAACTACTGCAGGAACAACACCACTGGCTGGAGCGCGAAGCCGACTCGTTGCGCACGCGCGTCCCCCAGGTCCGCGTGGACGTCCTCTGGGGCGAGCCGGTGCACGACGCCATTGTGGCGGAAGTACAAAACCTGAAGCCCGATCTGGTGCTGAAGGATGTGGAGTCCGTGCCCGCCCTGAAACGTCTGTTGTTCACGCCGCTGGACTGGCATCTGCTGCGACTGTGCCCGGCGCCGCTGTTGATGGTGAATCGCGTTGCGCGGGTGCTTCCCAAACGGGTCATTGCCGCGGTCGACATGGCGTCCGATACGTCGGACAACGCCGAAATGAACAATGACATTGTGCGGGCCGCGCTGGAACTGGCCCTGCAATGCGATGCGCAAGTGAATCTGGCCCACTCCTTCGAAGGCCTGCCACCCGTGCCGCGGACCGCCATCGGCGACCTGGGCATGACTGGCGCCGGAATCTATGAAGAGTTGCGCGGGCTGCGCAAAGAAGGCTTTCGTGCCTTTGCCGACCGCCTGGGAGTTCCTATGGAGCGGCGGCACTTCCTCGATGGCCCTACTGACATCGCCCTTGCCGGTCTCGCCAACGACACCGCCGCCGATGTGGTGGTGCTGGGCAGCGTCACTCGTACCGGCCTCGAGCGGATACTGATGGGCAGCACCGCCGAACGGCTGCTGGGCGGCCTTTCCTGCGACGTGCTGGTGATCAAACCAGAGCGGTTCGCAGTGGATCTGGCGCGGCATCATCCTTTGGCGGAGGCGGCCTAGACGCCACGTTCGATGTCGCATTGGCGCTAAGTGTCGATGACCAGGAGCAAGTGATTCATGTATTACATCGTTGAAACCGGCAAGTCATTCGACCAGGCGTCGGCGGACCTTGAATCAGCTGTTAAACATCATGGCTTCGGAGTCCTGCATATCCACGATTTGGGGGCCACGCTTCGCAATAAAGGCATTGCATTTGATCAGCAGTGCAGGATTTTTGAAGTCTGCAATCCGGTGCAGGCGGCAAAAGTGCTGTCAACCGATATGCGCCTGAACATGGCGCTGCCGTGTCGTATCTCCGTGTTTTCGGAAAAAGGCCGGACGAAGATCGGCCTCATCAAGCCGGTGCAAATGCTTTCGGCGCTATCCCAGGATCCCGCGTTAGTCCAGATTGCCATAGAGGTTGAGGAGAAAACCATACAAATGATTGACGAGGCGAAATAATAAGGTCACCGATTACGCGTCAACGCCGACGCATGGTTACTTTTGGCAGTGACGAGACCGCTTAGAGATAGGGAGTAAAAAGCCAGTAAAGCGCGTCCCGCAGACGCGCAGCCAGCGACCGGCGGTTCAGTTGGTTGAGACTCCCGGCGCGGGACTTGGCCCGCTCGGTTTCAAAGTGGCGCGCCAGTGTCGCCGCCAATTCGCGCCCGTAAACCTCCACCACCGCTTCGAAATTAAGCCGCAGACTGCGCGTGTCCATGTTGGCGGAGCCGAAGTGCACGTAGTAGTCGTCCACGATCAGCAACTTGCTGTGGGCAAACGGTGGCGGACGCCAGTACACCTGCACCTGATGCTGCAGCAACTGCCACAGCAGATGGCGGGTAGCGCCATCCATCCAGGCCTGATCGCTGCGCTGCGGCAACAGCAAACACACATCCACTCCACGCAGTGCGGCGGACTGCAGCGCGGACAACAGTGCCGGCGGCGGCGCCAGGTAGGGCGTCATGATCCAGACTCGTTCATGCGCGGTGGCCAGTGCCCCCAGCAGGATCATCAGCAAGCGGTCCAGTTCCTCGTTCGGTCCGTCGGTAATGACCCGCGCCACCGCGTTTCCGGCCGCGCCCGCGGCAACCGCTGACGGCTGGACTCGTTCACCGGAAGCCAGACGCCAATCCTCGAGAAACACTTGCTCCAACTGCGTCACCACCGGACCGCATAATCGGAAATGCACATCGCGGATCGCGCCGCCGCGCTGCCGCCGGTGCCCATCGCTGATGTTCATGCCGCCGGTAAACCCGCTCTCGCCATCCACGATCAGCAGCTTGCGGTGATTGCGCAGATTGATGTGCAACATGGGCGGCCACCAGCGCAGCGGCAGGAACAGCGCCGGCTGCACGCCGTGGCGTTTCAGCAGACGGCTGGCGCGTGGCCGGTAGATGACATCGGCAACGCCGTCGAGCAGCACCCGTACCTGGACCCCCCGGCCCTGCGCTTCCGCCAGCGCGCGCGCGAACTCTTCGCCCGTCTCGTCATCGTGAAAGATGTACGAAGCCAGGTGCACGGTCTTGCGCGCCATCTGGATGCCTTGCAGCATCGCCGGATACGCGGCATCCCCGTCAAACAAGGGCTCGATGACATTGCCGGTCGTCAACGGCCTCCGTGTCATGGCGCTTCCGATGCGAATCAGTTCCTGCAATTCGCCCGGATGCGCCCCCTCGGGTACAGGCAGCGCGCCGTCGCTAAAGGGCCCCGGGGGCATGGCATCGGGGCCGACCATGCGGCGTGCGCGCACATGGATGCGATTGATTCCGAACAGGTAGTACAACAGCGCGCCGGCCAGCGGAAACAGCCAGCACACGGCGATCCAGCCCCAGGCAGAGCGCGGATCCCGTTTGTGCAGCAGCGCATGGCTTGCAGCCGTCAACGCGACCACGGAATAAAGGATGACGGCCGTAGTTTGCAGCCACGATTCACTGGCAAGTAGGGTCATTGGATACGTTGTATACCAATCTCCACGGCCAGTGGCAGGTGATCCGAATGGGCGTGGGGCAGCGCCTCCACGCTGTGAACCTGCACATGCGGTGAGACCAGCACGTGGTCAATGCTGTGCCGCGGTTTCCAGCTCGGGTATGTCACGGGGGATCCTTCGGGCAGCCACAGGCCGCTGGCCTTCAATCCCGCGTGACGACGCAACGTTTCGGGCGTGCAGTTGAGATCGCCCAACAGGACTACCGGACCATCGGGTGGAACCTGCGCACTCAGATAATCCAGTTGCCGCGTCTGTGTGCCGCGCCCCAGCGACAGGTGGGTAACGATCAGGGTCAGGCCGCCGGCGGTCGGTCCCAGAGAAATGCTCATGGCGCGCCGGCCTGGAATGGGTGAAGGCAGCGTGTGCTCGCGAACCTCGACGGGGGCAAAGCGGCTCAGATAACCCAGGCTGTGCCGCGCGAAGGGCCGCAGGTTGCGTGTGACCGAGTGGCCCCAGTGTGAATAGCCGGCGCGCTGCGCCAAGTACTCCAGTTGGTTGACATTACGCGTGCGAAGGCTGCCGGCATCCGCCTCCTGCAAGGCGACAAAATCGTAACCGCGGATAAATTCGGCGATGCGATCCAGGCCGGCTCGGCCGCCGGAGCTGGGCAGCGCGTGGCGCCAAGCACCGGTGAAATAGTGCCCGTAGTGACGGGCTTCCAGACCCACGTGAATGTTGTAGCTGAGCAAGCGCAAGCGCAGCGGATCCACGGGAGCCTGCAGCAATATTGGAATTGTCACGCTGGCATGCTGCCACTGGCTGGGCGGGCCAACCAGCCCCGGCCGCGCAGGGACGAATGGGCTTTTCATCCCCGCATCATGACCCGGTTCCGCCCCGCGATCTTTGACCCAGGTCAGCGCCGCCGATCTCGAGGCGCCCCGTCCACTTGATCTGCGTCAATGCACGGGCCGGCCAGCAATGGGATCGTGCGTCACCACCCGTACAGGCCGGAAGCGACGTGCAATGAAGTCATCCAAAGTTCTGAACGAGGAATCCGAGACGCTTGCGCCGCCGGCGACTTTTTCCAATTCCCGGACGGAGCCGATACCCGAACCCATGAGCTCCGTGGACCGGGCCTGGCTGGAGATGGACGACCCGCACAATCCCATGGTGGTGAGCGCCATCCTCGAATTCGAACGGGTGGCGGATGTCCAGGATCTCGGGCGTAACTTGGTCGCGCGTCTGGTACGGCAGGTGCGATTTCGTCAGCGCGTGATTGAGGCCGCGGGCGGCTGTGCCTGGATCGAAGACGATGTTCTGCATCCGGGGTACCACGTCCAGCTGCGCCCCCTCGACGATCCGGCGTCCGACGTCGAATTGCGTGCGGCGATCGCGGTAGAGCTGGGGCGCGGGCTGGACCGGGCGCTGCCGCTCTGGCGCATCAACCTGTTTCCGCATGGCAAAGGCCGCGTCACCGCGCTGTTCCGTGCGCATCATGCAATCGCCGACGGCGTGGCGTTGATGCAGCTGCTGCTGCAACTGACCGACGGCTCCCAACCGGATCACGCCGGGCCACCGCCCGCGACAGCCGCGCGCCACCACGGCCCGCTCAACGGATTCATCCAGCGCCTGGAAACAGTCAACTCGGCGCTGGAGAACCTGACCGGGATTGTCGTGGATGATCTGCGTCACCCCGGACAGTTCGTACAACAGGTGCAGGAGGTGCAGCGCACACTTGCGGCGATCGGCCGTGTCGTCATGCTGCCCAATGACAATCCGCCGCGCTTCTGTGTCCCGCCGGGCGGCCGTCGCGCCGTGGCCTGGACCAGCAACCTGTCCTTCACCGCAGTGCGAACATTCGCGCGCGCGCAGGACGTCACGATCAACGACGTATTCCTGACCGCGCTAGCCGGCGCCTTCGGCCGCTATCTGCGCACAGTCGACGGCAAGGTCCCCGAAGAGCAAAACCTGCGCGTGTCGGTGCCCGTAAATCTGCGTGTGGACGGCGACGGCACGCTGGGCAACTGCTTTGGCCTTTTGTTGCTCGACCTGCCGGTCGGCCTTGAGGGTTGGCACACGCGGCTCGACGTGATCTCCGACCGCATGGCGTCGCTGAAGAAATCCACGGAAGCCCGCGCCGTGCTGATCGCGCTCGCCGCCGCAGGTCACTTGCCGGTGGCCGCCGAAAAACAGCTGGTCAACCTCATCGGCGGCAAGGCGGCGGCGGTCGTGTCCAACCTGCCTGGGCCGCGCCGGGCACTGACGCTACACGGCGCCCGGTTGGCGAACGTCGTGTTCTGGCCACCGCAAGCCGCGCGCGTCGGCATTGGCGTGAGTCTGCTGAGCTACGCTGGCCGCGTCACCGTTGGCGTTTCGGCCGACACCGCGCAGATCGCCCACCCGCAACTGATCATCGACGCGTTTTGCGCCGAGCTGCAGTCCATGCTCGGCCGTCATCCTGCCCCTCGGATCGTCGGCCCTCGCCGGCGTCCTTCATCGACCGCAAGGTCATTAACTGGAGTCAACCATGTCAAAACGTAAAACCCATCTCGGCGCCGCCAAGCAGCATGGTCAGAGGGCCGTGACCGAGCTGCGTCGCATGACCGCCGATTCGGCTCTGCACTGGGTGCTGGCCCACAAAGACCGCGTCGCAAAGTTTCGCCGCTCCGTCAAGGGCACGCGCGCCGCAAAGCCCTTCAATCAACTGCTCACGCTGATCCGTGACGAAGCGAGCGCACTGCCACGCCCGGCTCCGCGCAAGCGCAAGCCAGCCCGCATCCAGCGCCGCCGTACGTCGCGCACATGGCTCGAGCGGGTCGTCGCGCCGTCGTTCGCCGTGGGGTAGGTCGTCGGGGCCGTGTCTGCGGTTGACAGAAGTCAGCTCGGGCACGGCCTGCCGTCATGAAACGTTACGAGTCCAGTGCAACAATTGCGGAATCCGTTGATCGGGTTTTCGCACATATTGATGACTACGCACGCTTGTGCTCTCACATGAGCCAATCATCGTGGATGATGGGCGGCGGCAAGATGAGGGCGGTTCTCGGCTTCGAGTGTTCATTGACTATGCACCCCCTGAAAAGGCGCCAATGCGTTGGTTGGGACAGCTATTCGGGCAGTACTACGCCAAGTGGTGCACACACCAGATGCTCGACGATGCCGTGAACCATGTCGCCGACTATTGGCCCTACCTGCTATTGCTGGCCTGCCCGGTGATGCACTTGTTTCATCACCATGGCGGTCACCGAGGCCATGCAGGGCACGGCAAACATGCGGACCCGCAGGCAACCAAGAACGAGTGAGCTCATCAACATGCATGCACAACACAGCCACGCAAGCACCGCCGACCACGATCAGCCTTCGCCACAGGCCTCAATTGGGTTGAAGGATCCCGTGTGCGGAATGACGGTGACCGTTCAGTCGCCGCACGTGTTCCAGCGCGAAGGCAAGCCGGTTTACTTCTGCAGCGCGGGTTGCAAAACCGAGTTCGCGGCCAACCCGGCCAAGTATCGGATTGCCGCTTCAAGCACTTCCGCACCGGCACCGCAGCCGAGCGAACCGGTCGGCGCCGGTATTGTTTACACCTGCCCGATGCACCCGGAGATTCGGAACGATCGTCCCGGGGCTTGCCCCAAGTGCGGCATGGCGTTGGAGCCGGAGGCGCCCACTCTCGACGAAGACGAGAACCCCGAATTGGTGGATTTCCGGCGGCGATTCCTCTGGACCTTGCCGCTGACCATCATCGTCACCGTGCTCGCAATGACCGGGCACCGTCTGCA
>JANNAK010000016.1:0-9713 GCA_031384195.1 Gammaproteobacteria bacterium | reverse complement strand
GTGTTCACCCCGCTGCCCAGGGGGTTGATCGCGTAAATGTCGAGATCATGGTTCTTGTTCGCAATCTTGGTCTTGATGACGCCGTTCAAGGCGGCCAGCCCAACCTCCACCGCATTGAAAGCCCCCAGCGCTCCCGAGGGCGCAAGATCCACTGAGCCGATGATGATGCTGTCCCAGGAAAAGCTGTCGACATCCGACCCGCTGATCACGCCAAGATCCACGCGCAAGGTGTGGGCGCCCGCCAATGCAAGGAAATTTGTCGGGATAATGGTCGGGTTGGCTTCCAGGGGGTCCCCCGTGTTCACCAGCACGCCGACCTGCTGTCCATCGATGAAAACCCTGGCCTGGTTTGGCGCTGCGTTGTCCACGTCGCGCAGGCGGTAGAAGCGGATATCGCTCAGGCGCCGGTTTTGCGACAGCGTAAAACCCATGTCGAGCGGGTAGGGCTCCGAGATGTCGGGATAGTAGGGGCTGGTGTTGTCGGTGATGTCGTAATCGTCATCCGCGTCATTGTCGGTCGGCGCCAAGGCGTTATTGCCGGGATGGCGACGTTGGGTCAGCATGAAACTGGTGCTGGGGTTGTCGCTCAACAGGCTGATTGACGAAAAGCCAATATCGTTTCCGGCGCTCACCGCATCCCGCACGGAAATCGTGTGGTCGCCCGCGGGCAAGAACTTGCCCACGGTCAGGTCAATGACCACATCGCCACAGGAATTGTTGCCACCGCAGGTAATCGTGCCGGGCAGGCGGCAGCTGGTACAGGACGCGCAGGTACTGATTTGCAATTGGCCGTCAATGACGACTTCAAGCTTGTTGTCGAGGCCCAGCGCGCCATTCAAACGCAGCCCGTTAATGGTCACCGGCTGGGACAGGTGAAAATAATTTGGGTAGTTGAGGATTTGATCGTGCGTTACCGGATCATCCGGCTTGAATTCGCAGCGACCCTGGTTGTTCCCCATGTGCTGGTGGCCATCGAGCAGGATCTCCGCCGCCGGTCCGGGTGCCGCGAACAGAGCCAGGGCGATCGCGCCGGAGCAAAGCAGGCGACTCACGGTCCCAGCACCTTGGCCTGCAGCTGGCGCGACACGTAATCCGTCCCGCCCCAGTTGACGCCGGTGGCGGTGGCGGTGGCGGTGGCGACGACGTAGGCGCGCGAATCACCGTTCAGGGTGTGGTTAACGCTGGAGCAGGCGACATCGACCGTCATGGAGCCAAGGACCAACAAACCGTTGCACCCGGCGCCGCTGCCGGTCCGCCGAATCGCCCACTCCAGACCGGCGCGGGCGGCGAAAGTCGCCCGCACCGACTGGATGCGCACCGCCGAGGTGCTGTGCTGCACGGCCGAGAGCGTGACCACGGAGCCTCCCAGCACGACCAGCACCACCATCAGAAAAATGGCGGACACCAGGGTAAAACCGTTTGACGCCGTGGCGCGCCCGCGACTGGGCCCGGGCTTGAAGGCGCTGCGTACTCCGGGGCAATTCGGGTTCATGGCGAGTTGTCGACCTGGACTTGCCGTCGCAGCCGGATCCGTTCGCTTCGGGATTCGATGGTGACGGCGAGCGTGGCCACGGCGTTGCGCTGGGCGGTTCCGCCAGCGTAGCCGAACGCACAGCTTTCGACGTCCTTGGCGATGGTGACAATCGTGCCGCCGGTCGGCGCCGGAACCTGCGCGGCGGTCACGGTGTAACCGGAATAGCGCAGAAGTTCGCGGCCGGCGCAGCGATAGCTGACCGGACCGTCGACCAGGAACACCCTCTGGCTGGGGGACGGGAACAGGAAACGGTGGCCCGGGGTCATGCTGACGCGGTATTCGGTGCCGCCACCGGCGGTACTGGTACCGGCCGCGACGTTGACGGCGACGCTGGTCGGCGTCATCACATCGTTGGCGTAAGGGTCGGCTCCCGGCACCGAGGGTCCCAGCGGATAGATTGCCAGCCTCAGGGCCGCACCGGGTGACGCCAGGCCGGCATCCAGCGGCGCAAACGTATTGAAGGAAGTATCGGCCGTGGTGAACTCAAGCCGGTCAGCGGCAGCGCCGGCCGGCTCGGTGCGATAGCGGTCCCCGTCCAGCGTCAGCAGCAACTCGATCGAGCCGCCCGAGGTCCGCACGCTGTTCGGCAGGGCGGCACGCAGGTCCCGGTCCATCCGCAGCAAGGCCAACTGGGCGGCGTCCACCATGCCACCGCGACGCGCCTGGTCCAGGTAGGCCTGGATTGGGCCCGCAATGAACAAGCCGATGGTCGAGGCAATAATGCCCGTTATTATTATCACGATGACCAGCTCAACCAGCGAAAACCCGCCCCGGCCGGAGATTGCGGCAAGCTGCGAGCGCCGTTTCGGACAAATCCAATTTTTTGGAATTTTCGTAACCATGGCGCGAGCTTAGCGGATGCTCCAGACCCCGGGACCAGTCAATATTCTGGCATTCGCGTAGGCTAGCCCGATATGCGAGGCTTCGCCCGTTAATGCGAGATTCGGCTAAGCCGCAAGGCGAAGCGCGGACCAAGGGAACCTAGGGAATGAACCTGCAGGGCTACAGGACCAGCCAGCGCGCCCGGCTGATGGCGTTGCTGTTGGGCATCCTGATCCTGGGGCTGGCCGGCCAAAGCTTTCTGATCAACGGCTACCTGCTGACCCGCTTCCAGAAAATGGAAGAAAACCAACTCCGCTCCAGCGCGCACCTGATCTCACTTTGGCTGAACAGCCTTTACCTGCAGCCCCTGAATCGCCTCGCCGATTCCGTCGCCGACTGGGATTCCAGCCGGCGTGCCGTCGATCCGGCGTATGCCGAGGCCTGGACCGCCGAGATGGAGTTGGCCTCCGCCCGGACAAAGTTCGGGTTTGCGGCACTGTTCAACGCTGACAACGGGGCGGTTGCGGCGATCGGGATCGACGCCAAGACCGGCGCGCCGGTACCCGTTCCGCCGGAGACACTGGCCTTGCTCCGGAATACGGTTCCGCCGAATTCCGGATGGAGTGCCGCCGGCGGTTCGTTGTTCGGCGCCGCCTCACGGCCGGTCGGCGGTGCGCGCAAGGGGGCCTACGTCGCGGTTGGAATTTACTTCAGCGAACTGCCTTTTCTTGAGGAGATCAGCACCACGCAGATCCTGACGGTTCCGGCAAGCGAACGGCCTGACCTGGAACCCGGCGACTCGCCCGGCGAATTCCGCCGCGGCGGTAACGACAGCCAAGCGCTGGAATTGTGCCAGAACCTGGTGTCGCCCCGCGACGCACCGCGCCAGCTACTCTGCATGAAGCTGCGCGACTCGATTTACTTGCGCGGCAAGGCGATGGCCGACGACCTGCGTCTGGCCACGATCGCCGGCTTCGCCACCTTGATTCTGGTCGCCTGGCTGTTTCTCGACCGGGCGCTGATGCAACGCCTGCAACGCCTGGTCCAGCAGTTGTCCGCCGCCGCCGAATCGGGGACCGAGGCACTGGAGGACGCACTGCGCGCCGATAGCCGGCGCCAGGACGAACTGGGCCAGCTGTCCGGAGGCCTGAGCCAGTTGCTGGGACAGGTGCGGGAGGGCGAAACCCGCTTGCGACAGCAGCAGGACAATTTTCGCGGTCTGACCGAATCGACCGGCGTCGGCATTTTCGTGATGCGCGAACGAATCCTCTACGCCAACCCGTTTGCCGAGGCCGTTACGGGCTATACCTATCTGGAGTTGCTTGAGCAACGCCTGCCGGACTTGTTGCACCGGAATGACCGCGACCGCCTTGAATTGCGGCTGCGCGCGGCGCTGGCCGGGGAGAACCATGGGCGCAGCGTCGAGGACGAAGTGCAGGGCCGCACCAAATCCGGCGGTTTTTACTGGGCCAGGCTGCACACCGTGAGCCTGTTTTACGAGGGCGCGCCGGCGGTGCTGGTGACGCTCTACGACACGTCCGAGCAGCGACACTTGCAGGCCGCCATCGCCCGTGAAAAGGAAAGGTTGCAGGTCATCCTGTCCTCGATCCAGGACGGCATCGTCAGCCTGGACGCCAACAACCGGGTGAACTACCTGAACACCTCCGCGGAACGCCTGATTGGCCACACCGTCGAGAGCGCCATCGGCAAGCCCCTGCGGGACGTTGCACTGTTCAGCGATTCCAGGACTGAGGAAGCGCTGCCGGCCTCGGCACTGGAAAATCTTTCCATGGGAGGCGCGCCGCTCGAAGCCAGCCTGATGACCGACACCGGCGACCGGCGCCATGTCGAACTGCGCCGCTCGCCGTTGCTGTCCACCGACGGCGGCGATCGCCCCGGGTCGGTCGTGGTGTTGCGCGACGTGTCTGAACTTCGCCGCATGACCCAGAATCTCGAGCATCAGGCCAGCCACGACGAGCTGACCGGGCTGTACAACCGCCGCGAGTTCAACGACCGCTTGCGCAAGGCCTTGAGTGACTGCCACAAGCTCGGCGTCCCGTATGCCTTGTGCTACCTCGACCTTGACCAATTCAAGACCGTGAATGACATCTGCGGTCACCAGGCCGGCGACCAGATGCTGAAGCAAATCACCGCTGCCGTTCGCGGCTACGTGAAGACCGGCGACACCGTGGCACGGCTGGGGGGCGACGAGTTTGGGCTGCTGCTCCGCTGCTCGGCGGAGCAAGCGGCGGCGCGCTGTGAGCAGATACGCACTGCGATCAGCGAGGTTCGCTTCGCGTGGAATGGCCGGACCTTCACCGTCGATGCCAGTGTCGGCATCGCCATGCTGGACCAGGTCCAGGGAACCCTCGACGAGGCACTCTCGATCGTCGACGCCACCTGCTACATGGCCAAGGAAGAGGGTCGCAACCGCATCAAGGTGTACCAGCCCGGCGACATGGACCTGCAGCGGCAGTTCGGCCAGATGCGCTGGGCGCAAAAACTCAAGGACGCCCTGGACCAGCAGCTTTTTGTGCTGTTCCAGCAGGGCATCCATCCGCTGCAGCCTGGCGAGCCGATGGCCACCGAAACTTTGATCCGCCTGCGCGAGCCGGACGGCCGCATCATTGCGGCCGGCGACTTCCTGGACGCCGCCGAGCGCTACCAGATGATGCCGGCGCTGGATCGCTTCGTGGTGCAAACCGCCCTGACGCACATGCTGGCCGAGCGCGAGGCCAACGGCAAGATAGCGCGCACCTACTTCGTCAACCTTTCCGGGCACAGCCTGGGTGACGAGACCTTCCACCGGTTCCTGCTCGATTGCTTCAGCCCAACGGGCAGCGTGCTCAGCCCGCACCTGGTCTTCGAGGTTACGGAAACGGCCGTCATTTCCAATTTTGGCCGCGCCCGCAAGTTGATGCAGGAACTGCGCAATCGTGGCTGCCGCTTTGCGCTCGATGACTTCGGCACCGGCATGTCGTCCTTCGGCTACCTGAAGGAACTCGACGTCCAGTTCCTGAAGATCGCCGGTCCGTTCGTGCGCCACCTGCCCAAGAACAGCCTGGACCAGGCCATTGTCCGCAACTTTGCGAATTTCGGTCACCAGCTCGGCCTGAAAGTCATTGCCGAGTGGGTCGAGGATGAAGAAACCCTGGTGATGCTGCGGGAAATGGGCGTGGACTACGCCCAGGGCTTCGGGCTCGACGATCCGGCGCCCCTGGCGCTCACCCCCCCCACCTCGACGATACCTACGTTCGCCTGAGCCCGCGTCGCAAGATCATTCGGCTCGATAGCCAGTCAGCACGACTCTGACGTTGCTGGGGTGCGTCACCACCACCTCGACCTGCGCCACCTGGATCTGGGCGCCCACCGGTCCGATGTTGACGTCCGGGGTGACGGTGACGGTCGCGGAATAAGGCTCCAGCCCGGCGAGGACGATGCCATTGTGGTCGCGAGGCGGCGATTCGCCGACCAGGGTGCTGTAGTCCTTGACGTCGTCAAACAGGCTGCGGGTCTCCCCGGCCTCCGCCGCCCCGATGCCAACTTCACCGCCATTCGGGTCGTCCACCGGCCGTGCCAGGATTTCATCAAGGTAGGCTTCGGCAATGGCAGTGGCCTGCTGTTCGATCATCGGGTCGGCCGAAAACCGGACGGTCTGGGTGAACACCAGCAGGACGCCGGTCACCGCGATGCTGATGATGACGATGGAAACGATCAGCTCAATCAGGTTCACGCCCCGCTGCCGGCGGCCGCTCACTGTAGCTCGACATAGCCACTGCCGGCGGTCACCAGCACCGTGCGGCCGGCCACCGTGAAGCTGCCAGCCGCACTGGGCATGCCGCGGGAGTTGAATGAAAGCGCGCCCAGCGTCCCGGCCACCGTGACGCCGGTGGGCGCGGTACCGGAAAAATCCGTGCCGGTGGCCGGGTGTAGCGCCGGCCGGGTGAAGCCCCCGGTGCAGTCCGCGATGGCCGGCTGCAGCAGGGAGTAGCTGGTCGCCGTCACCGTGAACTGGACCGTACAACCGGTCGCGACCGCCAGCTTCTGGGCGTACCTCGCAGCGCTCGCAAGTTCTTGGGCGTAGGCCGGGCCCTCAAAGTCATTCCGGGCGAAAAACCGGGGCGCCGCAGTCAGCATCAGGATCGCCATCAACAGGATGACGACCACCAACTCGATCAGCGTAAATCCGCGCATTCACGAAGCTTACAAACAAAAGGGCGGCCTTGCGGCCGCCCCGGGATCAATCGCTCAGGATTAACTGCAGTTGGTGACGGTCGCCACGATCAGTGCCGAGACGCCGGCACCCGCTGCCGTGTAGGCCACCGAACAGGTGGCCGTCGGGTTTGTCAGGCTCACCGGAGTGAAGCGGATCGTACTGGCCACCGAGGTATCCACGTTGAAGCCATCCAGGGTGCTCATGGAGTCGCCGACTCCGCCGGTCCCCACAACGCCGGGCGTGAACGTGGCCGCCGGGTAGCCGTTCACCATGTTGATGGTCTCGCCCTCCAGCACAATCGTTGCCGGACTGTTCTGCGCCAGCGACATGCCGTGCAGCAGGGCACTGGTGCTGCGGAGGCTTCCGGCCAGGCCGTTAACCGCCGAGGCCCGCGCTTCAGCGCTGATATTGATGAACCGCGGAATTGCGAACGCCGCAAGGATGCCGAGGATGACAATGACCACGACCAGCTCGATCAAGGTAAAACCGCGCTGCCGTGTGTTGTTTGAATGAACCATGTTTGAAGTCTCCTGGACAACGCCGACCGCAGTCGCCGCGCCCTAAAGCTGGTGTTTCCGTCCTTCCGCCCCGGCCGCAGCCGGCACCGAAAGAATCGGGCCTAGCTCATCCTGCCGCAATATCGGCCCTGGCACAACGATATTTTCCACGTTTTCCGGGGCTTTTGGCCCGTCGGGACGCCCGAAATGCACCGCCGGTCGCTAGATCAAGCGGGTCAGCACTGGCAGCAGGCCTGAAAGGCACCAGGTCGAGGCCAGCAGCAGGGTCAGTCCGGCGAGCCGGGGATGCAGCTCGAATGCTCGCTCCACCGGGCTGTAAACCCGGTCCAGGGCCCGCGCGACCTCCGGTCGGTGCCAACGATTTCCCCCCGACTCCAGGGATTTCAGCAGGCTGGGGCGCAACAAAATGATCAGCCCGATGACCAGGATGAGAATGTGGAGCCCGACCACAATCCATTCCCCGGCGGTTACCGCCCAGTTCAGCTCCGGGCGGGCCCATCGGGCGCCGAGCATGCTGAATACGCCGTTCCTCTGGTAGGCGAACGTCCACTGCCAGAGCACGAAGCTCGAGCCCAGGGTAATCAGCGATCCGGCAACGGCGTGGTACCGGTAGAAAATCCGCTCCAGCGAGTACGGCCGATCGAGGGCCTCAAACTGGCCGCTGGTGTCCACCCAGCGGCTCCAGCGCTCGTTGATGGCGAACAGGCGCCCGGGCTGCATCAGCATGAGCAGGCCGACCATGGCGGCGAGCAGCAGGCCAAGGGCGAGCGACAGCAGCAATCCTTCTGCGAGCCACTCAAGATCCGGCGGAATCAGGGATTTCATGGTGGACGCAAGTCTAGCGCAAGACTTTGATCCAATGCCCGCCTAGTGCTTCTTCAGCGCCACCCCGGCCAGGTCCCACATCGGCAGGAACACTCCCAGCGCCAACATCAGGACCACGCCGCCCACCACCAGGATCAGCAGCGGCTCCATCAGGGCGCCGAGATTTTCAACATCGCGCTTGACGTCGGCGTCATAAAACTCCGCCATCTCGTCCATCATTTCATCGACGCGACCGGTTTCCTCGCCCACCGAGATCATTTGCAGTACCAGCGGCGTGAACAAGCCGGTGGAGCCGGCGGCCCGGGACAAGGCCTCGCCCCGCTCAATGCTCTCGCGCATACCGCGAATCTTTTCACCGACATACTCGTTCTGGACCGCGCGGCTGACCAGGCTCAGCGCATCGAGCAAGGGAACGCCGGAGCGCGAGGTCATGGTGAAGGCCCGGCAAAACCGGGCCAGGGACGCACGATGCAGGATCGGCCCGAGCACCGGCAATCGAAGGCGGAATTGATCCCAGGCCAAACGGCCGGCGTCGGTACGGACCCAGAAACGGATCGCGAACACCAGGGCGGCCGCTGTCAGCAGCACCAACCACCAGTAATTCACGGTGAAATTTGAGACCGCGATGATCAGCAGCGTCGGGGTCGGCAAGTCGCTGCCGAACGACTTGAAGATGGCGCTGAACTTGGGGACCACCATGCCCATGACCACGCCAATGGCGGCGCCCACGGCCACCATCACGATGATCGGGTAGCGCAATGCCGAACTGATCTGGTCGCGTGTCAGCTTGTCGAAACTGAGGTACTGATAGAGCCGCTGGAAGGCCTCGTCAAGCTTGCCGGAATTCTCGCCGACCCGGACCACGTTGATGAACACCGGGGAAAAGATTTCCGGGTGCTTGGCCAGCGAGCCGGCCAGGTCGCGGCCGGAATTGAGGCTGTCGATTACGTCGCGCAGGGCGGCGACCATGCGCGCATTCGGATTTGTGTCCGCCAACCCGCGCAGGGCGCGGACCAATGGAATGCCAGCTTTCACCAGTGCATACATCTGGCGGCTGAACAGCATCAGGTCGGCCAGGTCCGGTTTGGGCTGGAAAATCGGCAGGTCCGCCAGGCCGCCGACGCTGCCGGCAACGGCGGGGTCAATGCGGACCGGGGTAATGCCGGAGTTGATCAGCTGTGCGGCCGCGGCCGAGGCGTTATCCGCCTGCAACTCGCCATTGACCAGGCGACCGCCGCGATCGCGGCCCCGAAACCGGAACGCTGCCATGCGGCGCTAGCCGGCGGCCACCGTCGGGGCCGCCCGCGTGCCGGAATTCCGCACGTATTGGGGCAGGTCCTCGAGCGAGCCGGCCACCCGGATAACCTCGCCGATGGTGGTCGCGCCGTTCGCAGCGGCATCCAGGCCCGACTGCGCCAGCGGCCGGAACCCTTCCTGCCGGGCCGCCGCCTGCTCGAACGCGCTGTAATCCCCCGCGCGCAGGAATTCCGCCAGCGTCGAGTCCAGCTCCAGCAATTCGTAGAGGCCGACCCGACCGCGGAAGCCGGTGTTGTTGCAGTACTGGCAGCCCGAGCCGCGTCGAAAGTTCGTGCCCCGGACCTTGGTACCCTTCATGGCGTGGACCCAGGCCAGTTCGCCCGGCTCCAGCTCGTGCGGCTTCGCGCAGTTCTCGCAAACACGCCGCACCAGTCGCTGCGCGACGATGGCGTTGAGCGCGGTCGCCACCATGTAGTTCGCCACGCCCATGTCGACCAGCCGGTTGATGGTCGAAATCGAATCATTGGTGTGCAGCGTGGAC
>JANNAK010000247.1:0-21647 GCA_031384195.1 Gammaproteobacteria bacterium | reverse complement strand
GTCGGTCCAGCCGTGCTCGACCGACGGTTTCGGCTATGCGCATAACGGCGAAGTGCTGTTCGGGCAGATACGTCTGGAAGAGCATGATATCGCCGATCTCCATCGAGCCACCACCCGAGTTTACGTGCGCATCGACTTGTTGTTGCGCCGCCTGGGCTATCCGTGCTGGCTGCGGGTGTGGAACCTGTTGGGCCGGATCAATCATGGCGAGGGCGACGCCGAGCGCTACCGCCAATTCAACGAGGGCCGCTATCACGCTCTGGCGTTGAAACCCGGATTTGAATCGAAGTTGCCGGCGGCCAGCGCCATTGGCACCGAGGACGACGGCCTGACGGTCTACTTCCTGGCGGCGCGCGAGCACGGCGAGCAGGTCGAGAACCCGCGTCAGCTCAGCGCCTTCCGCTATCCCGCTGCCTACGGACCCAGGAGCCCCAGTTTTTCGCGCGCCACGCTCAAGCACTGGGCCGACGGCGTGCACCTGTTCGTCTCCGGCACCGCCAGCGTGGTGGGCCACGAGTCGCTGCACCCGGGCGATCCGTTGGCACAACTCGACGAGACCTGGCGCAACTTCGAAGCCCTGCTGCAGCGAGCGTCCTCGCTGCGGCCGCTGGCCGGGCCGTTTCGCGCCGCCGCGCTCAAGGTCTTTGTCCGCCTGAAGCAGCAGGCGCCCCTGCTGCTGGCGCGCGCACGACAGCTGTTCGGCGAAGAGGTGCCGCTGATTTGCGTGACCGGCGACATCTGCCGCCGTGACCTGCTGGTGGAGATCGAAGGGCTGTACACCGCAGCGCCCCTGCCGGCCTCGTTGCGCGTGGCCGCATGAGCGGCGGGCACCACTGGCTGGATTATGCGTGGCGGGTGGTGGCCACCGCCCTGTGCTTTGTCACGTTCGGGTTATCGTGCATTTTCTCGAGTCTGGTGGTTTTCCCGCTGATCCGGATCACCTCACCGGGCCCCGACACAACCCGGCGGCGAGTGCGCCAGTTTCTGCACCACTACTACCGATTTTCAATCGGTTTGTGGCGCGCATTGGGCGTGGTCACTTACGAACTGCACGGCGGCGGGCGATTGGCGGCACCGGGACAACTGGTGGTGGCCAACCATCCGAGCCTGGTGGACGCGGTCTTCCTCGGCGCGCTAATGCCGCAGGTCGACTGCATCGTCAAGGACGCCCTGATGCGCAACCCATTCCTCCGCGCTCCGGTGCGCTGGGCGGGCTACATACTTAACAGCTCGCCCGAACGCCTGATCGAGGACTGCGCGACGGCTCTGCGCGCCGGTGAGTCGCTGCTGGTCTTTCCCGAGGGCACCCGCAGCACGCCGGGGCAGCCGTTGAAGATGCAGCGCGGCGCTGCCCACATCGCGCTCGCCACCGGCCACGACCTGTTGCCAGTCACCCTCCGTTGCCATCCGCGCTGGCTGGCCAAGACCGATCAATGGTTCCGGGTGCCGCCGCGCCGCCCGCACTGGAGCCTGACGGTGGGCGAACCCATTCGCCTGGCCGGGTTGACGGTGCCGGGTGAATCCAGGTCTGTCGCCGCGCGCCGCGTGACGGCTCACCTGGTCGAGTACTTCGACGCACGTCGCGGGCCGTCCACGCCGGCCGTGGCCGCCGCTCCGGTCGCGACGGCCACGGCACGGCGCCCAGCCAATTCCGCGACCGCCACATGATCGGCGACAACCCGAGGGAGCTCGCCGCCGATCGATCCGCGCCTCGCACCGACCCGGCGCTGTATCGTCCGTGCATCATCATTCCGTTCTTCCGGCACGAGGGCGCCATTGCCGAGACGATCCGACGGCTCAAGCCATTCAACTTGAGTTGCTGGATCGTTGACGACGGCAGCGGCGAGCAGAGCCAGGAGATCCTGCAAGACATCGCGCGGCGCGAGGCGGACTGGGTGCAGCTGTGTGGCTACGCAAAAAACCGCGGCAAGGGCGAGGCGGTGATGACCGGCTGCGCACGAGCCCGGGACGCGGGGTTCACCCACGCGATCCAGATTGACGCTGACGGCCAGCACGATGCCAACGACCTGCCGCGACTGCTGTCGAAGTCCCGCGCGCAGCCCCAGGCACTGGTCACCGGGATCCCGATTTATGACCAGTCGGTACCCAAGGCGCGCCTGTACGGTCGCTACCTGACGCACTTTTGGGTGTGGGTCGAGACACTGTCCTTTGAGATCCGCGATTCCATGTGCGGTTTTCGCGTCTACCCTCTGGACACGGCGCTGGCAATTTGGGCGCAGGGCAACGTCGGCCGGCACATGGATTTCGACACCGAAATCATGGTTCGCATGTTTTGGCGCGGGGCGCGGGTGCTCAGCGTGCCGACGCGCGTGACCTATCCAACGGACGGCGTGTCTCACTTTCGCATGGTGCGCGACAACCTCTGGCTGATCTGGATGCACCTGCGGCTGCTCGGCGGCATGTGCCTGCGGTTGCCCTGTCTGCTGTGGCGACGGCTGGAACGGTACCGGCAAGCGCAATCCGGCGCGCCAGCATGAGACGGGCGCTCGGCTGGCTTGGCCCGGCACTGCTCGCGGTGCCGGGCCTTGCCGTCGCCGCGAGCGGTGACGACTTGTTTGCACATCCGCTCACCCCCGCCCAGGTGCAGGCCGCGCTGCACGCGGCAATGCCGGACCGGGGCGAGGTGCAGGTGCTGCGCGGCCACTTCAGCCAGCGCAAGTTCCTGCGCGAGATTCCAAACGCCCTCACCTCGCAGGGCGAGTTCCTGCTGGTACGCGACCGCGGAATCTGGTGGCACACCCGGACTCCGCTGGATTCTGCGATGACGCTGACCCCGCAGGGGGTGCTTCAGGACGACGCCGGCGCGCCGCAGAATTCCGTCCGCAACGGCGGGCACGCCGCCGCCGCTGCCTCCATGTTTTTTGCGCTGTTCGCGCTCGACCTCGAAACCCTCGCCCGCCGTTTCGACCTGTTTTTCATGGAACCCGCAGCAGCGCCGAAAAAGCAGTGGGTTCTGGGCTTGCGCCCGCGGGACGCGGCGGTGGCGACCTGGTTCAGTCGCGCCATTCTGCGTGGCGATCAACGGGTCGAACAGGTGAGCTTGTTCGAACCCGGGGGCGACCGCACCGAAATTGACCTGCAGGCCACGGCGCTGCCGCTGTCCAGCCTCACGCTCGCCGAGCGCCAACGCTTTGAGCCCTGAGCCGGCCGGCATCGCCCTGCGGTTCTGGCTGTGGAACGCAGCGATGGCGGCGTTGGTCCTGTTGTACGCACTGCGAGTGGCTCCGCAACTGCGCATCGATACCGACCTCCTTTCGCTGCTGCCGCCATCCGCGCAGGACGCCGGGCTGGCCGCTGCCGCGGAGCAACGGTACAGCGCGGCGCTCTCGCGCAAGCTCCTGTTCCTGATTGGCGCCGCCGAGGCGACGCAGGCGCGGACGATCGCCACGCTGTTCGCCGCTCAGCTTCGGGCGTCTGGCGTATTCGCGACCGTGACTCTGGAAGTGGACAGCGCACCGGTGGATTCAGAGTTGTATCGCGAGCATCGCCACGGCTTGCTGGCCGACGCTTCGCGCCAGCAGCTGCGCCAGGGCCCCGGTTCGTCGCTCCCTGCGCAAGCCCTGGCCGACGTCTACCGTCCTGACCTGGTCCCGCGACCGTTGCCGGTGGCACAGGATCCCTTCAATTTTCTCGGCACCTTCCTGGCGCAGCAGATGCACGGAATGGGCTCCGTGCGCCTGGAGCACGGGCTCTTGATGGTCTCGGAGGGCGACGCCGACTACGTGCTGGTCGCGGCCCAATTCGGGGACGAGCCGTTCTCGGTCGCCACCCAGGACCGGATCATCCCGGCGGTCGACGCCGCCGTCACGCAGGCGCGCCAGGCCGGCGCGCAAGTATTGTCATCCGGCGTAATCCTGCACGCCGCAGAAGCCGCCCGGCGTGCACGCACCGAGATCACACGGGTCGGCTCGCTGTCGATGATTGGCATCGCGCTGATGATACTGCTGACCTTTCGCTCGGCGCGGCCGTTGCTGCTAAGCGTGCTGGTGCTGGCCGGTGGCGCGCTGGCGGCGCTGACCGTCTGCCAACTGGTGTTTGGCCGCGTCACCCTGATAGCACTGGTGTTCGGCAGCGGCCTGATCGGAGTGGCGGTGGACTACTCCACCCACTTCCTGGCCGACCAGTTCCGCGATCCGGCTCGCTGGACCCCAGCCCAGGCCCTGCGCCATGTCGGCCCCAGCATTGTGATCGGCATGGGTTGCGCGGTGCTGGGCTACCTGAGCCTGGGGCTGACGCCGTTGCCGGGACTGCGCCAGATGGCCGTGTTCTCCGCGACCGGCCTGGTGGTGGCCTGCGGCGGGGTGCTGTGCTGGTATCCAGTGCTGGCGCCACCGGCCCGCCGCGGCGAGCCCTTGCCGCTGCGCTGGGCGGTTCGCCTCGACCGGCGCCTGGACCGCATCGGCGGCCGACCGGCTCGGTTCGGCGCCGCCGCCATTCTCGGACTGGCCCTGTTGGGGCTGGTCCGGATTCAATTCAGCGACGGCGTCAGCCTGCTGTACTTCGCGGCGCCGCAACTGCTCGAGAACGACGCGCGGATTCGCGACCTGCTGCAGAGCGCGCCCGACAGCCAGTTCTTTCTGGTGCAGGGACCCACGCCGGAGGCGGTGCTGCAACGAGAAGAAATGCTGAGCGAGTCGCTCGAGACGCAGATAAGTCGCAACGGTCTGCAAAGCTATCGCGCCATCAGCCGCATGCTGCCGTCGCAGCAGCGCCAGCTCGACAACCGCGAACTCCTGGCCGCACAGGTCTACCGCGCCGGCGGCAGCGGCCCGCTGTTGATGGCTCAACTGGGATTTCCAGCCGAGCTCATCGCAAGGCGACTGGCCGAGTTCGCGGCCGCCGCACCGCCGCTGCGCATGGACGAGTGGCTGGCGGACGCCGCCTCCGCACCGTGGCGTGAGCTGTGGCTGGGACGCCTCGACCAGGGCTACGCGTCAATCGTCAGCCTTGCTGGCATCCGCGACTTTGCTGCGCTGCGCGCACTGGGCGCGCAGGTCCCGGGTACACAATTTGTCGACCGGGTCGCCGCCGTGTCCGACGTGCTCGGCCGCTACCGCCGACTGGCGCTGCTACTGCTGGCGGCAGCCTACGTCCTGATCGGCGCCGTCATGACGCTGCGCTACGGTTGGGCGGGGACTGCCCGCCTGCTGGCGGCGCCGCTGGGCGCGGCGCTGCTGACGCTCGCAGTGCTCGGCGGTTTCGGCGGCGCGCTGAACCTGTTTCACGTGCTGGGCCTGTTCGTAGTCCTGGGCCTGGGCGTGGACTACGCGGTGTTCCTGCGCGAAGGCGTGGCTTCGCGCGCCGCGACCGTGCTGGCGATCAGCCTGTCGACGGTGGGCACGGTGCTGTCTTACGGCCTGCTGGCATTCAGCGCCACGCCTTTCATACGCGCCATCGGCCTGACGCTGCTGCTGGGTGTCGGCTTTACCTGGCTGCTGGCGCTGTTGCTGCAGCGCCCGAAGGAAGCGGCGGCATGAACAAGGTTCAGGCAGGAACTCGCAGCGCCCTGCAGGCGCGCGAGCACGCGCAATGGATCGCGTTTGGCCCCTCGGTGTTCCAGGCGGCTCGGGTGCTGTGCGCCAGCGGCGTCTTGGCCGAAGTCGAAAGCAGTGGTGCGGCCGGCGTGACGCTGGACGAGGTGGCCCAGCGCGTCGCGCTGCCCCTGTACGGCGTGCGCGTGCTGCTGGAAGCGGGGCTCGGCCTGGACCTGGTGCTGGAGCGGGATGGACGCTACACCAGCACCAAGACCGCCTGGTTCCTGCTGCACGACTCCCTGACCCGCGCCAACATGGATTTCACCCAGGACGTGACCTACCGCGGCATGTTCGAACTGGAAGCTTCAATCCGCAGTGGCCGGCCCGAGGGGCTCAAGACTTTCGGCGACTGGGCGACGATCTACGAGGGCCTGTCGCAGTTGCCGGAAAAGGCGCGCCGGTCCTGGCTCGCCTTCGATCACCACTACTCCGACGTCGCGTTCCCCGAAGCGTTGCCGCTGGTGTTCCGGCACCGGCCGCAGCGCCTGCTGGATATCGGCGGCAACACCGGCAGGTGGGCGCGGGCCTGCGTGGCGCACGATGCCGCCGTGCAGGTCACCGTCCTCGACCTGCCGGGTCAACTGGAAATGGCCAAGGCGGAACTCGAGGGCACCTCACGCGTGTCGTTCGCAGAAGGCAACCTGCTTGACCCGCAGCAGCAACTACCCGGCGGTCACGACGCCATCTGGATGAGCCAGTTTCTGGACTGTTTTTCAGAAAGCCAGATCGTCTCGATCCTGCAGCGCTGTCGACAGGCGCTGGCAGCGGACGGCCGCGTCTACATTCTCGAGCCCTTGTGGGACCGTCAGCGCTTCGCCGCCGCCGCGTTCTGCCTGCAGCAGACTTCCTTGTATTTCACCACCCTGGCAAACGGCAGCAGCCAGATGTACCGATCCGGTACGTTGCTGGCCTGCATCGCGGCCGCGGGCTTCGAGGTGGAGGAGCAGCACGACGGACTGGGCGTGCAAACGCTGCTGGTCTGCCGAAGCAAGCCGGCGCTCCCAACATGACGGCTGCGGAAATCCGGCTCCTGCCGCCCCTGCCAGCGGTCATGGCATTGGCCATTGCCATGGCCATTTCAGCGTGCAGCCTCGCGCGCCCGCACGGCTCAGCGACAGGCCTGAGGCCGCTGCCGCCGTCCACCCTGGGCAGCAGCCGTAGCGTCCGGCAAGTAGTGCACGGCGCGTTTGGCGAGCACGAAGTGGTATTCCAGTTCGTGGTGGATGCAGCGCCTGATCATGTGACGGTAGTGGGCCTGGGCGCGCTGGGCCAGCGCTGGTTCAGCCTGCGCTTCGACGGCAATGCGCTGGAGTCAGAGATCAGCCCGCAAGCGCCGGAATCACTGGAACCGCCGCGCGTGCTGGTGGACCTGCAATTGGCGCTGTGGCCGCTGGCGGCGTGGCAGCAAGCACTGGCGGGAAGCGAGTGGCAGCTCACCGAGGCCACGCCGGCGACGCGCCGGCTGTGGCGCGCCGGACGCCTGGTGACGGAAATCCACTACACCAATAGCGATCCCTGGCAGGGCCGGCTGTGGCTCAGCAACTTCGAACTCGGCTACGCCCTCACTGTGGAATCGCAAGCCCTGCCATGAACCGAACTCGAGAGTGGGTCCTGGTCACCGGGGCGAGCCGCGGCATTGGCCGCGCCATTGCGCTGCGCCTGGCCGCCGACGGCTACGAACTGGTGCTGCACGGCCGCACCCGGTCGCCGGCGCTGGAACAGGTTGCGGCCGAGGCGCAAGCCGCGGGCGCGCCGACCCGCATCCTGCATTTCGACATCGCGGATCGCGCCGCGGCGGCCGCGGCGTTGGGAGCGGAACTCACCGCACAGGGTGCGCCGTACGGGGTGGTGTGCAACGCGGGCATGACGCACGACGGAGTTTTCCCGGCGCTCAGCGCAGAGGCCTGGGATGGCGTGGTCGGCGCCAATCTGCATGGGTTCTACAACGTGCTGCAGCCACTGGTGCTGCCGATGATCCGTCGGCGCCTGCCGGGACGGATTGTCACGCTGTCGTCGATGGCGGGCCTGGCCGGTAACCGCGGCCAGGTCAATTACAGCGCCGCCAAGGGCGGCATCATCGGCGCGAGCAAGGCGTTGGCGCTGGAGCTGGCGACGCGCGGCATCACCGTCAACTGCGTTGCGCCCGGTTTGATCCGTACCGACATGATCGCGGGCGCCCCGGTCGAGGACCTGCTCAGGGACATCCCGATGCGCCGTGTCGGTGAGCCGGAAGAAGTTGCCAGCCTGGTCGCCTACCTGCTTTCGGCCGGCGCCAGCTACATCACGCGGCAAGTGTTCCCGGTCAACGGCGGGATGAGCACGTGAGCCGCCGCCATCACTGGCCGTCGCGCACCGACCTGCTGGCCGTGGCGTACGCCGCTGCGGCAACCGCCTCGGTGCTCGTGTTCGGGTTCTCGCTGGCGAGCGTCGCGATTCCGGCGGCCGTGCTGCTGGCGCTGGTGGCCGACGGCATCGTGCGGCCGGGATCGAGCCTGCTTTACCCGACCGTGACGCACGGTTCGCGCAAGGGTCGATGGGTCGCCTTGACCTTCGACGATGGCCCGGACCCGGAAGTGACTCCCCTGGTGCTCGACGCGCTGGCGCAATACGGCGCGCGCGCGACCTTCTTCACCATCGGCGCCGCGCTGCAGGCGCACCCGCTGCTGGCCCGGCGACTGGCGGCCGAGCACCACGAGCTTGGCAATCATTCGTGGGCCCATTCGCGCTGGCAGAACTTTTTCGGCACGCGCTGGCAAATGCGCGAGATCGAGCGCTGCGCGCTGGCGATCACGGCGCTCACCGGCAGCACTGCGCCGCCGCTGTACCGCCCGCCCATCGGGCTCAAGAGTCCGCCGCTGGCGCGCGCGGCGGCGAGCCTGCAACTGACCGTCGTTGCCTGGTCGCTGCACAGCCACGACACCCGGGGCGGCGACCCGCGGCGCATCGCACAACGGGTACTGAAAACCATCCGGTCCGGCGACATCGTGCTGATGCACGATGGCGACGACCGACCGGGTCGCCATCGACCGGCTTGCGCGCAGGCCCTGCCGCCGATCCTGCAGGGCCGGCGCGCCAGGGGGTTGGAGTGTTTAACCGTCTCCGGGTTGCTGCAGGCCCAAGCCCAGGTCGTGTCATTACGGGCGGGGGGCGCGAGCTGTGGGGCGGGCTCAAGGCACACGCCGGCCTCAAGCTGTTCTCCGCCTGCCTGGGTGCCGCCGTATTCTTCGCCGGCTACTTTCTGCTGCTCAAGTTTCCGCTGTTCCCGGTCACGCTGATGCCGGTCACCGCGCCAGACCGCTGGATCGCGTTCTGGCCGGGTGCCCTGTGGCTGTACGTATCTCTCTGGGTCTACGTTTCGCTGCCTCCGGGCCTGCTGACAGACCGTCGCGAGCTGCTGGATTTCTACGTGGCGATGGCCGTGCTGAGCCTTGTGGGAATGGCCGTGTTCCTGCTGTGGCCTACCGCAACCCCGCGCCCGGCGCTCGACTGGATGCAGCACCCGCCGCTGGGACCGATCATCGCGGCCGACGACGACGGCAACGCACTGCCGTCGCTGCACGCCGCGTTTGCGGTGTTCTCGGCGATCTGGCTGGACCGGCTGTTGCGCCGCACCGGCGCACCGGCGCCGATGCGGATTGCCAGCGCGGGCTGGGGCTTGGCGATCCTGTACTCGACGCTGGCAACCCGCCAGCACGTTGCGGTGGACGTGATTGCCGGCGCGGCGCTGGGCTGGCTCGCGGCGGTGCTGCACGCACGATGGCGCTCAAGCCGATGATCGGCCGATGACGCCCCAATCAGCGCGTTCCCGCGGCGACCCGGAACTGCTGGAGGCAAACCGGCGTTTCTACGATCCGCTCTGGCGCGACGCGCGCCTGGTCGGCCCGGAGCGTTTCAACACCTGGCCGCTGGTGCGCGAGCTGGCGGCGCGATCGCCGCGACGTCTCGAGGTCGCGCCGGGACTGCGGCCGCGCCTGCCGATTGCGGGCACGCAGTTCGTGGACATCAGCGCGCCGGCGCTGTCGTGCCTGCGCCAGCACGGCGGCCACGCGGTACTGGGCAAGATCAGCGCCATTCCATTCCCCGACCGGGCCTTTGACCTGGTTTGCGCGCTGGATATCGTCGAGCACGTTGACGACGATGGCGGGGCGCTGTCGGAGCTGTCGCGGGTGGCCGCGCCCGGTGCGACATTCCTGCTGTCGGTACCGCTGCACCCCCGGATGTGGACCGCGTTCGACGACTTTGTCGGCCATCGCCGCCGTTACGATCCGCCGCACCTTCAATCCAGGCTCACCGAGCATGGATTCGTGGTCGAGCAGAGCGCGGTGTACGGCATGCAGCCAAAGTCTTCACTGCTGCTGGACCTGGGCCTGTGGTTTCTGGTGCACCGGCGCGAACGCGCGATGTGGTGGTACAACCACGTGTTCATGCCGCTGGGCGTGCGTTTCCAGAAAAAGCTTGCGCTGGTTCCGGGAATGATCGACGACGCCGACGTGGCCGAGATCTTCCTGGTTTGTCGCAAGCCATGCGCCGGCTGATCGGCAGCGCGTTGGCGGTGGTGGGCTTGCTGCCTGCCTGGGCTGGCGCCGAACCGGCTGCCGCCGAAGTGCGGCTGCCGCGGCTGGAACTGGGCGTCGGCGCAGGATTGCTGTCCACGCCGGACTACAGCGGCTCTGCGCAGGTCCGCACCACGGTGCTGCCGGTGCCGTACTTCGCCTATCGCGGCGAACGCCTCCAGCTTTCGCGCGACGGGCTGGTCGCGCGCCTGTTCAATACCGAAAACGTTCGCCTGGGCGTGAGCGCCTCGGCCTCGCTGCCCGGCAACGGCAGCCAGGACGGCGTGCGCCGCGGAATGCCGAAGCTGCTACCGACGTTCGAAATCGGACCGTCGCTGGACTGGCGGCTGGGCAACGCCGGCGGCGACTGGGATCTGCAGCTGCCAGTGCGGGCGGTGGCGGCGGCGGATCTGGAGCACTTCGAGGGAATCGGCTGGCTGGCCTACCCGCATCTGCGCTACAGCCTGGACTGGCTGTTGGGCGAATGGTCGGTGGAGACTGCGATCGGCGCGGGACCGGTCTGGGCCTCGCGCCAATATCATCGTTACTTTTATGCCGTCGAGCCGCAGTTCGCGACCCCGCAGCGGCCGGCCTACGCTCCCGCCAGTGGCTACAGCGGCGCGCGCAGCACCGCTTATGTGGGCATGCGTCGCGGACCCTGGCGAGTGGGGCTGGGGATCAGCCACGACACGCTGGCCGGCGCTGCCATGCGGGAGAGCCCGTTGGTGGAAACCGGGCAAGCCACGGTCATCGGCCTGGGGGTGTTCTACAGCTTGTGGATGCGCGACTAGTCCGAACGACCCGATTTCTTGCGCGCGTTTTCTGTCAGAAAGCGCTTGCGCACGCGAATGAATTTGGGCGTGATCTCGACCAGCTCGTCGTCGTTGATGAATTCCAGCGCCTGCTCAAGTGACAGGCGCAGCGGCGGCGTCATGATGATCTTTTCGTCCGAGCCGGACGCGCGCATGTTGGTCAGCTTCTTGCCCTTGAGCGCATTGACCACCAGGTCGTTGTCGCGGGTGTGGATGCCAATGATCTGGCCTTCGTAAACCTCGTCGCCGTGCTCGACCAGCAGGCGGCCGCGTTCCTGCAGGTTGAACAGCGCGTACGACAGCACCTTGCCCTGCTCGTTGCTGATCAGCACGCCGTTGCGGCGCTCGCCAACGTCGCTCTCCACTTTTTCGCCGTAGTGGTCGAAGTTGTGGAACACGAGGCCGGTGCCGGAGGTCATGGACATGAACTCGGTCTGGAAGCCAATCAGTCCACGCGTCGGGATCGAGTACTCAAGCCGCACGCGGCCCTTGCCGTCGGGCACCATGTTCTTCATCGCGCCGCCGCGCTTGGCCAGCGCTTCAATCACGCCGCCCTGGTGCTGGGACTCGACGTCCGCCACCAGCGACTCAAACGGCTCGCACAGCACGCCGTCGATTTCTTTTTCAATCACTTCGGGACGCGACACCGAAATCTCGAATCCCTCGCGGCGCATATTCTCCAGCAGGATGCCCAGGTGCAGCAGGCCGCGCCCGGAAACCCGGAAGGAATCGCCGCCGCCTTCCGCGAATACCACGCGCAGCGCCACATTGGTCTTCAGTTCGCGCTCCAGGCGCTCGCTGATCTGGCGGCTGGTCACGAACTTGCCATCCTGGCCAACAAAAGGCGACTTGTTGACCTCGAAGCTCATGGTCATGGTCGGCTCGTCAACCTGCAGCGTCGGCAGGCCCTCCGCCAGCTTCGGATCGCACACCGTTTCGGAAATGCCCAGGTCCTCGATGCCGGTCAGCGCAATGATGTCGCCGGCCTGCGCCTCGGGAAACTCGATCTTGTCCAGGCCCATGAAGCCCAGCACCTGCAGCACTCGCCCCGAGCGCTGGTGGCCGTCGCGGTCAATCACCGAGACCAGCATGTTGGTCCTGACCGTGCCGCGCTTGATGCGGCCGGTGCCGATGACGCCGACGTAGCTGGAGTAGGCCAGCGAGGTGATTTGCATCTGGAACGGCCCGTCGACGTCAACGTCGGGCGGGGTGACGTTGTCGACGATGGTCTGGAACAGCGGGTCCATGTTGCCTTCGCGGATCTCCGCGTTGTCGCCGGCGTACCCGTGCAACGCCGAGGCGTAGACAATCGGGAAGTCGAGCTGCTTCTCGGTCGCGCCAAGGCGATCAAACAGGTCGAACACCTGGTCAATGCACCAGCTGGCGCGCGCACCCGGGCGGTCGATCTTGTTGATGACGACAATGGGGTTGAGGCCCATGTTGAAGGCCTTCTGCGTCACGAAGCGCGTCTGCGGCATCGGGCCGTCGGCGGCGTCCACCAGCAGGCAGACGCAATCGACCATCGACAGCACGCGCTCGACTTCGCCGCCGAAGTCGGCGTGCCCGGGGGTGTCGACGATGTTGATGCGGTAGTCGATGTTGGTGCGCTTGTCCATCCAGCGGATGGCGGTGTTCTTGGACAGGATGGTGATGCCACGCTCACGCTCCAAGTCGTTGGAGTCCATGATGCGATCGCCGAGGTGCTCGCGGGCGTCCAGGGTCTGGCTCTGCCGCAGCAGCTTGTCCACCAGGGTGGTCTTGCCGTGGTCAACGTGGGCGATAATGGCGATGTTGCGAAGGTTCTGGATCACTGGAAGCTCTACCCGCCGGCTTTTGGCGCGGTGGTGTTAAAAAAGGCCGCGCAGTATAGGGGAAAGGGTCCCGAGCTGCGCAATCAGATCATGGGTGCTGGGCGGAGCGGCCAACAATGAACAAGTATTTGATTCCATTGCTGTTCGGGATTTCACTTGCGGCCTGCAGCCAGGCCGATTTGCGGATGGCCCAGGACGTCCTGCAGTCCGCAGGCGGCGGCACGGCCCTGTCGGACCGCGACATCGCCGCCGGGCTCAAGGAAGCCCTGGCCACGGGGACTGAGCGTGCGGTGACCAGGATCGGAAAGCCGGACGGGTTCTGGAATGCACCGGCGCTACGCATACCGCTGCCGGAATCCCTGGCGAAGGCGGAAAAGCTGATGCGCTCGCTGGGCCAAAGCAAGACCGTTGATGACTTTCACCTCAGCCTGAACCGCGCTGCCGAGAAAGCCGTGCCGGAGGCGGCGGCCGTGTTTGCCGGCGCCATCCGCGAGATGACGCTGGCCGACGCCCGGCAGATCCTGCAGGGCCCGGACAATGCGGCCACGACCTACTTTCAGGGCAAGACCACCGGCATCCTGACTGCCCGTTTCAAGCCCATCGTCACCAAGGCCACCGCCTCGGCGGGCGCCACCCGCAAGTACAAGGAGCTGACCACCAAGGTCGGCAAGCTGCTGCCGGGCTTTGCCCCGGCCGACCTCGACGCCTACGTCACCGAACGGGCCCTGGCCGGAGTGTTCACCACCCTGGCCGAGGAAGAAAAGCAGATCCGCGTGAATCCGGCGGCCCGAACCAGCGAGCTGCTGAAGAAGGTGTTCGGCGGTCGCTAGGCTCCCGCGTTTGGCGCCGCCGCCGGCTTGTTGAGCAGGAACGCCGCGAACGCCGGCAGTATCAGCACCGCGGCGACCGCGTTGGCCAGGAACATCACCGTCAGCAGGATGCCCATGTCGACCTGGAACTGCAGGCCCGACAGCATCCAGGTGCAGACGCTTCCAGCCAGCGTCAGTGCGGTAAACACCACCGCCTTGCCGGTCTGGTGCAGCGTCTGTTCATAGGCCTGGCGCAAGGGCATGCCCTTGTCCATCACGCACTCTTCGAGCACCGAGTAGATGTAAATGCCGTAGTCCACGCCAATGCCGGCGGCAAACGCCGCCACCGGCAGGGTCGAGACCTTGACCCCGATTTCCAGCATCACCATCACCGCGTACGACAACCAGGAGACGATGCCCAGCGGCACCAATATGCACAGCAGGGCGGCCATGCTGCGGAACGAGGCCCAGATGCAGACGCCGATGCACAGGAACAGCCAGAACAGGATCGGCCGCTCGGTTTCCTTGATGACGTCGTTGACCGCCGCCATCACGCCGACGTTGCCAGTGGCCAGCGCAAACTTTACCGGTGCGTTCGCCGGCAGCTCGGCGATGTAGCGGTGGGTCTCGGCAATGATGTGGTCGATGGTCTCCGCCTTGTGATCGGCGGTGAAGATGAACACGGGCATCGCGCTGCAGTCCTGGTTCAGCAGGCCGGTCGAGGTCGGGAACGGCGTGATCGACTGCACCAGGATGTCGCTGTTGCGCGACAGCACCTTCCACTTCGGCGAGCCCTCGCTGAAGTTCATGAACACGATGCGCGCGGCCTGCGGCAACGACAGCACCGACTGAACGCCGGCGGTGTTCGACATGCGCCAGGCGTAATCGTCAATCATGTTCATGGCGGTGGAGTTGATGCAGCCCTCCGCCGGCGCCTCGGCGATGACCTTCAGCACGTCAACGCCAATCGAGAACTTGCGGATCACCGCGGCCGAATCGCGGTTGTATCGCGACTCGGGACGCAGCTCGGGCACGCCCTCGTGCAACTCGCCGATCTTCAGGAACTGGCCCATCCACAGCGACCAGGCCAACACGCCCACCGCTCCCAGCAGCACCAGCGCGGCGGGCTTCTTCTCGGTGATCTTCGACAACACCTTCCACATCGGGTCGAACATGGCGTCGCGTCGCCGCTGGTGCTCGCGGAACTTTTCCGGGTTGTCCAGCGGGGCATAGGTGAGCAGGCAGGGCAGCAGGATCTTCTTGCAGACGATGACCGCGACCAGGCCGAACATCGCGTTGACCGCCATCTCCTGGATGATCGCAATCGGGATCAGGAGGATGGTGCCAAAGCCAATCACGTTGGTCAGCAGGGCGGTGATGCCGGGAATCACCAGCCGGCGATAGGTGGCGCGCGAGGCATCAAAACTGTTGCGACCGTGCTCGGCGATTTCGAACAGCCAGAAGCTGGTGATCTGCACCCCGTGCGAGACGCTGATCGACACCACCAGGAAAGGCACCAGGATGGCGAACGGATCGAGGCCGTAGCCAAACAACTGCAACAAGCCCAGCTCCCACACCACCGCGAGAACAGCGCAGGACAGCGGCAACAGGGCGACTCGAAGCGACCCGCAATACAGCCACAGCAGGGCCAGGGTGATCAGCAGCGTCAGGCCAAAGAAGCCAACCACCTCGACGGTGGCCTCGGAGACATCGCCCACCACTTTGGCGAAGCCGATGATGTGCATGTCGATGTTCGGGTTGTAGTCTGGATTGGCGACTTCGGTGGCATCCAGGTCACTGCCGCTGATTTCCTCGATCAGCTCGAGGCCGTCCTCGCCCTGCGAACGGACCTCAAAGGTATGCAGCGGCATCCAGTCGATTTTCTGGAAGCCTTTCAGCACCAGGTCGCCGGCCTTGTGACTGCCGAATTCCGACTTGAGGCGGTACTCAAACATCTTCGGATTTGTGAACTGTCCGCGCAGGTCTTCCAGCTTGTGGGCGGTGCGGGCGTAGTTCAGCTTCTTGCCGGTCAGCGGGTCAAAATCCAGCAACTCCGAAAAGATCATCGCGCCGGTGTGGTCGTTGGCGACCAGGCGTCCTACGTACTGCGATTTCTGGACGTTGCTGTGCACCCGGTCCAACATCTCGGGCGTGGGCTGGTAATTCGCCGGGATGATATTGCCGCCGGCAAACCCGCCTTCGACCACCTCGATGAAGCGGACGTCGGGCGTGAACAGCGAGCTGACCCGCGCACGGTCAATGCCGGGCAGGAAGAACACCTCGTCGGTGGCCTTGCGCAGCGTGTCCATGTACTCGGCGGTGTAGATGTCGCCTTTCTTCTGCACCAGCGCGAACAGCACCAGGTTGGCGCCACCGAAATCGCGCTGATACTGCTTGAACACCTGAATATAGGGGTGGCCCAGCGGCAGCTGTTTCTCAAATCCGGCGTCTGGCCGCAGCTTGGACGCGTGCCACCCCATGAACAGGGTCATCAGGAACAACACCAGGAGGGTGCGCGGCCGGTTGCCGAAAATAATCGGCTCGGTGACCCGGATGTACCACTGCGAAAACTTCCCTTGCGCGTCGCCGTGCATGATTCCCCCAATAATGATGCCGTCCCGGGCGCGGCCCCGACCCCACCCTTTCGCCGCCATTCAAGTGCCGGCGACGATCAATTAAGTTCCACGTCGATGCATCCGCCGCAGCGGCTGCCTTAGCTTACCTCAAGCCACCAGTTGCACCGCAGCAGCAGCCGCGCGCGCCTTTGCACGCGCGGCATCAATCGATTCAGCCAGCGCCAGCGCCACGCCCATGCGCCGCTTGCCGGTGATTTCCGGTTTGCCGAACAGCCGTACTTGGGTATCCGGCGCCGCCAGGGCCGCCGCCACGCCGGTGAAGGCCGGCGCCAGGCGGTCGCCCTCAAACAGCAGCGCACAGGACGCGGCCGGGCCGCGCTGGCGGATGTTGGGTATCGGCAATCCCAGGATGGCGCGCACGTGCAGCGCAAATTGCGGCTGGTCCTGCGATATCAGGGTGACCATGCCGGTGTCGTGCGGTCGCGGCGAGACCTCGCTGAAGATGACGTCGTCGCCCTTGACGAACAATTCGACGCCAAAGATTCCGCGGCCACCGAGGTTGTCCGTTACTGCCCTGGCGATTTCCCGCGCCCGTTCCAGCGCCGGGGCACTCATCGGGTGCGGCTGCCAGGACTCGCGGTAGTCGCCGTCGACCTGCAAGTGCCCAATGGGCTCGCAAAACGAAGTGGTCTCTTCACCCTTGGCGTCCAGATGGCGCACGGTCAGCATCGTGATTTCGTAATCGAAGGCGACGAATCCCTCGACAATGACTTTTCCGGCGCCGGCGCGGCCCCCGGCCTGCGCGTAATCCCAGGCCTTCTGGATGTCGGACGGCGCCGTGACCAGGCTCTGACCCTTGCCGGACGACGACATCACCGGCTTGACCACGCAGGGCAGTCCGAGTGCCTCGACCGCCGCGCGATACTCCTCCAGCGTACTGGCAAAGCGATAGGGCGACGTCGGGACCTTGAGTTCCTCAGCCGCAAGCCGGCGGATGCCCTCGCGGTCCATGGTCAGCCGGGCGGCACGAGCGGTCGGAATGACCGTGCGGCCTTCGCGCTCCAGATCCAGCAGGGTTGGCGTGTGGATCGCCTCGATTTCCGGGACGATGAAGTGGGGGTCTTCCAGCTCCACCACGCGGCGGATCTCGGCGCCGTCCAGCATCTGGATCACGTGCGAGCGATGGGCGACCTGCATCGCCGGGGCGCCGGCGTAACGATCCACGGCGATGACCTCGATGCCGTAGCGTTGCGCCTCGATCACGACTTCCTTGCCGAGCTCCCCCGAGCCCAGCAGCATCAAACGCGTGGCGCCCGGGGAAAGCGGGATCCCCAGTGGCCGCGGCGCCTGCGGTTTTCCGCCCCCCGCCACGGCTACCGGTCGTGGCTGTAGGAGAAGGTAACGCCGATGGCGTCAATCTGGTCAGTGACCCTGGAGTAGCCCAGCTCGACAAAGCCGTCCCGCGCCCAGCGATAGCCAACGCCGGCGGTCCAGGAGGTGCCATTGCCCGCATCGGCAAACTCCCGCAACGAGGAAGTCAGATAGCGATACCCGAGCTTGCCGACGCCAAAGAACTTGCCCGGCGTACGCCCCACGCCGTAGACACCGAAATTGATGACGCTGAACGGATCGTTCGATGAGGAAATATTGCTCGGGCAAGCAGGTTGCCCAAGGCCGCCGCAACCGCTCGGCTGATCAACTTGCCCGGGAATCATGGTGAAGGAAGCATTCAACTCGATCCCTACCCACGGGAAGGTCGGCACCCGCAGGCCAATGATGGTGCTGTCGAGGCTGACGGCATCCTTGACGTTGCTGAAGCCGGCGGAGAGCTTCGACAGGCCGATGGTGCTGTAAGTGGTCGACAGCAATTCTTCTTGCGGCGCATCGTCGCCGGTGTTCACCGGCACGGTCCCAATTTCGCGATCCCCCGCGCTCGGCGCATCCTGGGCCGAGACCGGTCCGGCCGCGAGCAGTGTTGCAATTAATACGTGTAGCAGGACGGGACTGCGCATCGGTGCTCTCTCCTGATTGGTTAAAAGGCGCCGGCCATGATGCCGCAAGGCCCGGTAAATGTCAGAAACCGAGGACCGCGGCATCCAGCTCAGCCAGCGTGCGGCAACCACACAAGGCCAGCACATCGACCAGCTCGAGGCGCAAGAGTTCTAGCACTTCGGTAACCCCGCTTTCGCCGCCGGCCGCAAGGCCCCACAGCACCGGTCGTCCGAGCAGTACCGCCCGCGCTCCCAGTGCAAGAGCCTTTACGACGTCGGTGCCCCTTCGGATTCCGCCGTCGACGTAAAGCTCGGTCTCGGAATCCAGCACCTCCGCGACCGACGCCAGGACGTCGAGGGTGGCCGGGCTGGTGTCGAGCTGGCGGCCGCCGTGGTTGGACACCACCACGGCGCGCGCGCCGTGTTCGGTGCAGCGCTTCGCATCCTCCGGCCGGCACACGCCCTTGACGATCACCGGCAGCTTGGTCACGGAGCAAAGCCAGTCCAGATCGCGCCAGCCGATGGCAGGATCAAAGTGCTCGGTGACATAGGCCTTGAGGCCAGAGCCCGGCCCGGGTGGAAAGACCTGCTTGCCGGCCACGGTCAGGTTCTCCACATACAAGCCGTCCGGCAGCCGGAAGTTGTTTCGCGTATCGGCCTCGCGGGTGCCCCAGACCGCAGCATCCACGGTCAGGACGATAGCCGCCGCGCCAGCCGCTTCAGCGCGGCGGACCAGGGCCTCGGTCACGCTGCGGTCCTTGTAGATGTACAGCTGGAACCAGAAGCGGGTGCCTATTTCGGCGGCGACCCGGCCAGCGTCCTCCAGCGAGGTATTGGACAGGCTCGACAGCGTGAACACGGTGCCCGCGCGTGCGGCGGCGCGCAGGCTGGCCAGCTCGCCGTCCGGATGCGCCAGCTTGTGAAAGGCGGTGGGGGCCACCAGCACCGGCATGGACACCGGGATGCCCAGCACGCTGCTGGTCGTGTCCACCCGGTCGACCCCGGCCAGCACCCGGTAGTGCAGGGCTCGCCGGCTGTAGGCGGCCCGGTTTTCGCGCAGCGTCACCTCGTCCATCGCCCCGCCGCGGTAGTAGTCGTAGACGGCCGCCGGCAGACGCTCGCGCGCCGCATTTTCGAACTCCAGCAGGTTGATGGGTTTGCTCATGGACCGGCGCGTCTCGGTGCGAGGCGCTAAGCTTATCGGACTCCCCCCGGCCCGCTCCCATGATTCGTCGCACCAAGATACTCGCCACCCTTGGCCCGGCCACCGACAACCTGAACGTGCTGAGGAAGACCCTCGCGGCCGGCGTGGACGTGGTGCGATTGAACTACTCGCACGGAACCGCCGATGACCAGGCGCGCCGAGCCGAGCAGGTCCGCAAGGTGGCCGCGGAACTGGGCCGCGACATCGGCATCCTCGCCGACCTGCAGGGCCCGAAGATCAGGATCGAGAGCTTCAAGGACGGGCCGGTTGACCTGCAGGAAGGCCAGGCCTTTGCGCTCGACGTCAACTGGCCGAAGGCCGAAGGCACGCTTGAGGTTGTGGGTTGCGCCTACAGCGATTTGCCGCGCGACGTTGCCCCGGGCGACACGCTGTTGTTGAACGACGGCGCGATCAGCATGAAGGTGGACAAAGTCGAGGGGCCGCGCATTGATTGCACGGTGCTCATTGGCGGCATCCTGTCGAACCGCAAGGGCATCAATCGACTCGGCGGCGGCCTGTCGGCCGCCGCGCTGTCGTTCAAGGACCGCATCGACATCCGCGAGGCGGTGGCCCTGGATGTCGACTTCATTGCCGTGTCATTTCCGCGCAGCGCCGCCGACATGCACGAGGCCCGGGCGCTGGTGAAGGAAGCTGGCGGAGGTGCCGCGCTGGTGGCGAAAATTGAGCGTGCCGAGGCCCTCACCGAATTGAACGAGATCATCAGCGCGTCGGATGCGGTAATGGTGGCGCGCGGCGATCTCGGCGTGGAAATCGGTGACGCCGAATTGCCGGGCTGGCAGAAGCGCATCATCAAGCAGGCCCGCGAGCAGAACCGCATGGTCATCACCGCCACGCAAATGATGGAGTCGATGATTACCAGCCCGATTCCAACCCGCGCCGAAGTGCTGGACGTCGCCAACGCGGTCATGGACGGCACCGACGCCGTGATGCTCTCGGCGGAAACAGCCACCGGCAAGCACCCGGCCAAGGTGGTCGAAGCAATGGTGCGGGTTTGCGAGGGCGCCGAGCGCACCGCCCCGCTCCTGAATCGCGAACGGCGCGGCCTGGAATCGCACTTTCACCGCACCGACGAGGCGATTGCCATGGCCACCACCTGGACTGCGCAGAACATGCACGCCGAGGCGATCGTGGCCCTGACCGAGTCCGGATCCACCGCATTGCTGATGTCGCGCACCGACACGCCGATCCCGATCTACGCACTGACCCGCCACGAACGCACCCGCCGGCGCATGGCGCTGTGCCGCGGCGTCTACCCGCTGGATTTCAACCCGAGCACCCTGGACGCGATGGTCGCCGGCAAGGAAGCGATCGACAACTTGATCAGCCTGAAGCTGTTGAAGAAAGGTGATCGCGTGCTGATGACCAAGGGCGACTTCACCGGGGCCGGAGGCACCAACAGCATGAAGATTTCGATCGTCGGCGAGTAGCCGTGCCGAATCGCCGGACCCACGCCTCTCCGCTGGTCATCATTGCGCACCGCGGTGCGCGCTCGCTGGCACCCGAGAACACCTTGCTGGCCTTCGAAGCGGCTATCGATCTGGGCGCACCCTGGATCGAGCTCGATGTCCAGTTGCACGCCGGGCAATTGTGGGTCATTCACGACGAGCGGCTGGAGCGCACCACCAACGGCCACGGTCGCCTCGTTGACCATTCGCCGAAAGCGCTGCGCAAGCTGGATGCCGGATCGGGCGAGAGTATCCCGCTGCTGGCCGAGGTCATCGAGCGGGTGGCGCGCCGGGCAAAAATCAACATTGAACTGAAGACCGGGGCCGGCACTGCTGAAGCCGTCGCCGGCTTGCTGCATGGATTCCTCTCGCGCGGCTGGTCCGCCGATGATTTCCTGGTGTCGTCGTTCATCCTGACGGAGCTGCGCGAGTTCAAGCATCGAGTTCCGGCGATGCCGCTGGGGGTCCTGCTGTGCGGCGTCCCGCTGGATCTGGCGGCCTGCGCCACCCAACTTGCCGCCCGGACCGTAAACCTGGCGCTGGATTTCACCGACCCGGCGCTGATCGCGGATGCCCGAAAACGCGGGATGCAGGTCTACGTCTATACCGTCAACGAGATTGAAGATGCCCGGCGCCTGGAGAAACTGGGTGTCGCGGGCATCTTCACCGATTTTCCGCAGCGCTTTCTGCCACGCGCCTGAGGCCGGCCAGCCCCTGCCCTGCACCACGGCAGTGTCAGTAACTGTTTGTTTATCAGTCACTTACGAGACGCTGTACGGAAGAGGTAGCGGCACCCCCGGTCGGCGCGGGACAATGTCACTCCCCTTTCGCAGGGCCCCCGCCAAGTGCGGGGGTAACTGGATCCGGCAA
>JANNAK010000200.1:0-2274 GCA_031384195.1 Gammaproteobacteria bacterium | reverse complement strand
CCGAAGTCAAAAATTATCCATTGGGGCAGCGGCGCCGCAATCCTGGTACTCGGGGTGACCTCGTCCTATCAGCACCTGCTGGACAACATCAACACGCCCGGATTCAAGAACTTGCGTGCGGTCAACAATTCTTACGGCGATACCGGCGGCACCGCCTACAACGCAAATGACGCGGGCAAGAAGCTGATCAAGCGCATCGTTGGTTGCAACGTCAACATGGTGTTTGCGGCGGGCAACAGCGGCGGTGACGGCAGCGCCGACACCACCAGTTCCTACTGCAAAGATCCAACCCCGGGCGTGATTTGCGTCGCCAGCTACAACGACCAGGGCACCGGCAGCCTGATCGCACCGCTCTCGACGTTCTCGAGCCGTGGCAAGAAAGGCCTGCCCGCGCAATATCCGGACATTGCCGCGCCCGGCGATCTCAGCACTTCCACCTGCGCCCAGGCCACACCAACCCAGGCCATTTGCACCGGCGGTGATGATTCTGAAGCGGAGACTGAATGGCAGCCCTGGTACGGCACCATTTCCGGAACATCGATGGCATCGCCGAACATTACCGGCGTGATCGGCGTGCTGGCGCAGGCCAAGCCCTCTCTGACCGCGCCCGAGATTGAACAATTGATTCAGCGCACGGCACGCAAGATCGGCCCCGACTACGAAGCCGACCCGCAGTACCCCGGAAGCACCACTCACTTTGGCTACGGCGCCGGTCTGGTCGATACCCATGCCGCACTCAACGACTTGATCAACGGCGGCGCGGTTGTTACCAAGGCCGGGCCGCGCCCACAGGATGAAGAGTGGACGATATTTGAAGGCGACGCCGAGACCGATGTCGCCGAGGCCGCAGCCAACGCGGTCAAGCTAACGATGCAGAACTTCAACGACAATAATGTCCCTGGCGTTATGTTCCGGCTTACCGTCGGCAATGCCACCCAGTTTGTCTCAACCGCGCTGGCCTACCGTGTCGAGTACAACGTGCGCGGCCAGCCGGCCAAGACCAGCATCATCGCCACCAGCGCCAAAGTCAGCGTGGCCGAGCCTGGCGATCTGAATACGGCGGTGGCCTCTTACGTGGTTCGCGAAGGAAACATCATCCGATTCTTCGTTCCGTATGCGCAGATGGGTTACCCGCCCATCGACGAACCGGTCCACAACATCCGCGTTTTCATCGAGAATGACGCCGGGCCGAGGGATATCGCCCCGTCACCGGCAACCGGCACCGTGCAAACGGCGGCGGTGCAGCCGATGTTCGGTCGCGCGTTCACCACCCGCCTGCTCCCCGGAATCATCCCGAGTTCGACCGAGCGGGCCTGCGAATTGCCGGGCCTCACGCGCGTGACCAGCCCCTCCGGCACCACCGGCAACAATTCCAGCACCGGGCACGACGACTTGCGCCGCATCTCGTTTGCCGAGCCCGGCGACATGCCCGGCAAGCTGGTCGTCACGATGAACGTCGACAACCTGTCCCCGACGCCCGTTGGCGGCTATCGCTGGTACATGTATTTCAACACGCCGAATCGCACCAACGTCGAGGCACAGTTCATCGGCATGGACACGGTGCCGCCGGGAGGCAGCAGCGCCGCCCCTGGCTTCATTCGCGGCATCCGCGCGACCATCAATAATCCGGCGGCGCCGGTGGGTAGCTTTACCATCGAAGGCAACCTCCCAGGCAGCAGCTGGAATGCCGCCGGCACGATTCGCCTGGTCATGGACAAGACCCAGTTCGGCCTGACCACTGGCATGACCGTGGCCGGCATCGCCGGGTCCATCCGGCAGACCAGCAATCCGCAGAACGGCGCGGGACTGACAGTCGACAGCGCCGGAGCCCTGGAGGGCTACACGCTGGTAGGTAATCTTCTGTGTCCGGTGACTGGCGCTCCAACGGCGGTGTTGGCTGCCGACCGAACGGCTGGCCTGGCGCCGCTCACCGTGAACTTTGATGCCTCTGGCTCGACCGCAGCCAACGCCGCCGACTCCATCACCGAATACACGTTCAATTTTGGCGATGGCACAGGACCGGTCACCCAGGCCACGCCAACCATCCAGCACATCTACAACGCGGCCGGAACCTACGTCGCCTCCCTGAGCGTCAAGGATTCCAACGACGAAGTCAGCGTCACGCCGGGGGTCCAGAGCATCCTGGTCACCGACCAGAACGTTGCACCAACCGCTGATGCCGGCCCGGATCTGGCCGTGGATGAAGGCTGGGGCGCGGCGCTGAAAGGCCATGGATCCGACGTCAATGGGGACACGCTCACCTACCTGTGGGAG
>JANNAK010000167.1:0-16218 GCA_031384195.1 Gammaproteobacteria bacterium | reverse complement strand
GCAGCACCGCCACCGAGGCCTCTACCGGTGCTGTGATTCTGGAGAAAAACGCGACGGCGGCAAGGACCAGCGCGGCGGCCACCACGCCGGTTCTCGCCATCCAGGGCGAGCGGTGGGCCAGCAACGATCGTTTGCGGCGTGGCTCGGGAACGGCAAGGCCGTCGAGCGTCGCCGCGTCCAGCACAAATACCTCCAGCGGTGCGGCGATATTCTTCAGGTTCTGCGGGCCGAGCGAGCGATAGCCGACCGGAAATACCAGCCGCACCTGATCATGAATTTGCGCCGACAAGGCAATGCCACCGGGCGGCGACAAGGGCTCCAGGCGGGCGGCGAGATTGACGCCGTCGCCGAACAGGGATTTATGGCGATGCTCAACGTCTCCGAGGTGAATTCCAATTCGAAGGCGTAGCTGGTAGTCCGGCACAGCCCCCGCATTGCGGGCGGCTTGCTCTTTCTGGATCGCGATGGCGCAGCGCAGCGCCTCAAGCGCGCTGGAAAACTCAATCAGGAAGCCATCGCCGGCCGTCTCGACTTCGCGGCCCCCAAACCCCGGGAGTTGCCGTCGCAAATTGCGTCGATGGATATCGAGCAATTCCAGGGCCAGCGCTTCGTTCTTCTGGACCTGGGCGCTGTAGCCAACCACGTCGGTGAACATGATTGCGCTCAGTCGCCGGGTCGATCCGGCCATGACCCTGCCGCCCGGTACTCGGGGAACGTTGTCCGGCGCTCCAGTCATGTCTGCTCTCTCCGCCGCCCCGCGCCCACCCTACTCCGAAACCTTTCAGCTCACGCGGCGCCCAGAACTTCCGGGGACTCGCTGGCCAGTGCCTCAACGGCCGCCAGCTGCAGGCGTTTTTGCGGCTGGCCGTCCACCGGAGAGAGCGGCGCGCGCCGCTGGTCGCGCTCCGGGAAAACCGAGACGCTGATGCCAACATCGTCTGCCATGAAATTCAGCACCGGCAGCTCGGCGCCCTCGCCATCCGCGTAACGCGGCTTTCGCGCCGTGACCTCGAACGGGATTCCATTCGAGTGCAACAGCCAGTCGATTTCCTCCGGCTGGTCGGAGAAGCAATGCAGTTGCACCCGATGTTCATCGTTGGTGGCGCCGGTGGCCGCGGCGCCGACCAGGCGTGGTTCAAATCCCGCCAGCAAGCGCATCGCGCTGGCCGCGGTCGCGCGCAGTTTGCGCAGGCGATCGGAGTAGGACTGTCCGCCAAACAGGCGCTGATGCTGAAGGACGGCGCTGTGGATTTCGGCGTTGCTGGGCAGTGGTGTGCCGAAACCGAGGCCCAGGCGTTCGACCGCCTTTTGCTTGGCCAGCCGGTAGTCGGTCAGCCCGTCCTCGCAAATGATGCGCGCCGCCTCGTGCACGACCCGGCTGCTTTGTGCGCCCGAAGTTCGTTTGCCCACGGCAGGATCCCCAAGCCTGATTTGAGTGAATCTATCCAACCGCGAGGAAAAACACCACCGCGCGCTCAATAAAGGTCGTCGACCTTGGCTTTTTCGGACTCGCCCTCGGCCGGCGCGTCGCTGTCGGGTCCCGGCGTGTTCTCGGCCTGCACGATCTCGAAGATGGCGTCGGTATCGCCGGCCGGCGCGAGCTTGCCGGTCTCGCGGTTGACGCGCACCGAGACCAGGCCGGGTGGCCGCTCGGGCCAGCTCTCGGGGACGCCCTTCAGCGCCACGCGCATGAAGTCCATCCACATCGGCAGTGCTGCGCGCCCGCCGACTTCACCACGACCCAGCGGCTGCGGCTGGTCAAAGCCGACCCAGGAAATGGCGACGACACCGGACTGGAATCCGCTGAACCAGGCATCGGCCTCGTCATTGGTTGTGCCGGTCTTGCCGGCAAGGTCGCCGCGGCCGAGTTCGGTGGCCTTGGCGGCGGTTCCGCGCTGGACCACGTCACGCAGCATGTCGCGGATGAGGTAGATCAAACGCGGCTCGACCACGCGCGGGGCGAGGGCGCTGGCGGCCGGCTCCGGGGCCTCGCGTGCCGCATCCGCGATCTGGGTTTCCGCGCAGGCCGGGCACGCCCGCCTTGGCTCGGCCTTGAACAGCGACTCGCCGCTTGCGCGCTGAATCTCCAGGATGAAATACGTATCGATCAGAAAGCCGCCGTTGGCGATGACCGAGTAGGCGCGTGCCATCTCCAACGGAGTAAACGAGGCGCTGCCCAAGGCCAGCGTCAGATCGGTGGGCATGCGGTCCACCGGCAAGCCAAATTGCTGGATGAACTGGCGCGCGTAACCGATGCCGGTGGCCAGCAACAGGCGAATGGAGACCAGGTTTCGTGACTGCACCAAGGCCTCGCGCAAGCGGGTCGGCCCATAAAACTTCCCGGTGTAGTTTTCCGGGCGCCAGGTGTCTTCCAGGGCCGGGTCGTCGAACACCACCGGTGCGTCGAGGATGACCGAGGCCGGCGTAAAGCCGAACGCCATCGCGGCGGTGTACAGGAACGGCTTGAAGCCGCTGCCGGCCTGGCGCCGGGCCTGAAGGACGCGGTTGAACTTGCCCTCGAAAAAATCGTAGCCGCCAACCAGGGCCTGGATGGCGCCGTCCGACGGCTGCACCGCGACCAACGCACCCTGTACCCGGGGGGCCATCGAAAGCCGCCACTCTCCAGCCGACTTTCGGATGCGAACGATGTCGCCGTTTTTCAGTGCGCCGTCCTTCAGTTCTGCCCACGCGAAGCCTTCGGGCTTGATCTCGATCAGCTGGCGATCACGAGTCAGTACGCGCAATTTCGGCACGGCCGGCTTGGCCGGTACCGCAAAATCCACCACCACCGCCGGGGCGAGATTGACCAGTGGCGTCAGCGCGTCCAGCGTGTCGGCGATCCGCTCCGCGTCGGGTGCGCCAGATTCGTCGAGCGCCTCGGTTGGCAGGCGGCCCTCGGGGCCGGGGTACTCGTGTCGCTCGCCGTAATCGACCAGCGCCGTCCGCAGCGCCGTGTTGGCGGCGTCCTGCATTGATGAATCGATGGTGGTGATGACGCGATAGCCGTCGCGATAGGCAGCGTCGCCATAACGCTCGAACAGGTCGGCGCGCACCATTTCGGCCACATAGTGGGCCTCGGTCTCGGCCGGCGGACGCTCCGGCCGGACGGTGACCGTTTCAGCGAGGGCGGCCTGGTAATCAAGGTCGTTGATGAAGCCCAGCTCGCGCATGCGCCGCAATACATAGTCCCGCCGTTCGCGAGCCCGATCCGGGTTTGCGAACGGGTTGTCCCGCGAGGGCGCCTTGGGCAGTCCGGCCAGCACCGCCATCTGCGACAAGTCGAGGTCCTTCAGGTCGCGGTCAAAGTAGACGCGTGCCGCAGCGCCCACGCCGTAGGCCCGATTGCCCAGGAAGATCTTGTTGAGGTAGAGCTCGAGGATTTCCTGCTTCCCGAGGTCGCGCTCAATTTGCAGGGCCAGCAGAATCTCGCGCGCCTTGCGCAGGTAGGTTCGCTCGTTGCTGAGGAACACGTTTCGGGCCAGCTGCATGGTGATGGTGCTGCCGCCCTGCCGCTTCTCGCCGGTCAGGACCAGGCTGCCGACCGCCCGAAGCAGGCCCTGCCAATCCACGCCGGGATGCTCGAAGAAACGGTCATCCTCCGAGGCCAGAAAAGCCTGGATCACCTGCTCGGGAATGTCGGCGTAGGCCACCGGCGCCCGCCGCTCGGCCCCAAACTCGCCAATCAACTTGCCATCTCGGGTGTAAACCCGCAGCGGCTGCTCCAGCTGCAATTCCCGCAGGCTGGCCGTCGGTGGCAGGTCCGGCACGAGGCTGTAACGCACGAAGGCCGCGGCGGCCAGCAGCATCAACAGGCCCGCTCCGGCCAGGACCAGCAGTACGCGTTGTGCTCGTCGGCTCATGGGCGGGGGAAGTTACCCGGAGTCTCTGGGGCCATCTTCCGGTTGGGAATCCGATAGTTAAAGGTGGAAGTTAGAGTTGCTTCGCAGCTACTCTGGGCATATATTAGGCCGCCGGATGGTGGAAAAGCCATCTGCAACGGGGTGCCTTTGGAGGCCGGGGAATGTTCGAACAGCTGTTCGGCGGCGGAAGCAAGAGCCTAATCGGGCTGGACATCAGTTCCAGCTCGGTCAAGGTCTTGGAGCTGTCCAAGAAGGGCGACCGGTACCAGGTTGAGTCATACGCCTCGGAACCCTTGCCCCCCAACCTTGTGGTTGAAAAAACGATCACCGACCCGAACCTGGTTGGTGAGGTAATCGCCCGAGCGGTGAAAAAGGCCGGCACGTCGACCAAGAATGCCGCTGTAGCCGTTGCCGGCTCCGCCGTGTTCAGCAAGACCATCGAGGTGCCGGCGTCCCTGACGGGGCGCGACCTTGAGAACTTCATCCAGGCCGAGGCCGGCGGCCACGTGCCGTATCCGCTGGAGGAAGTGAACTACGACTTCCAGGTGCTCGGGCCGCAGGCAAACAATCCCGAAAACCTGAACGTCCTGCTCGCCGCCTGTCGCAAGGAAGTCATCGAGCAGCGCTCGGCGGCGCTGGAAATTGCGGGGCTCAAGCCAAAGCTGGTGGACCTTGAGTTGTTCGCGATGGAAAACGCCTGCCAGCTCCTGCGGCACCAGATGCCGGAAGAGGGCGTCGGCAAGACCATCGCCGTGGTCGACATGGGTGCGACCACGACGGCGGTGACGATCCTTCACAACCTGCAGACGGTATATACCCGTGACCAGGCTTTTGGCGGACGCCAGCTGACCGAGGACATCATGCGGCACTTCTCCCTCTCCTTTGACGATGCGCAGAAGGGCTTGCGGATGGGCACACTGCCCGACAATTACGAGCCCGAAGTGTTGGTCAATTTCGTCAACGACATGGGCCAGCAGATTGATCGCGCCCTGCAGTTCTTTTTCTCGGCGTCCACGCAATACACTCACATTGACCAGATCCTGCTCGCCGGTGGCTGCGCCCAGACTCCGAATCTCGAGGCCCGCATCCAGGAGCGCCTGAATATTCCCTGCGCCATCTCCCGGCCGTTCGCACAGATGTCGATCGCCTCCCGCGCCAAGCCGCAGCAACTGGCGAAGGACGAATCGGCCCTGCTGATTGCCGCGGGCCTGGCCACGCGGGCGTTCGACTAGGGGGCGCCATGGCCGTCAAAATCAACCTTCTGGATTGGCGCACCGAACGCAAGAACCTTCGGCAGCAGCAGTTTGTTGCCATGGTGATGACCGGTGCGCTGATCGCGGTGACCGCCGTTGGACTGATGTGGTACAGCGTCACCAGTTCCGTCGATCACCAGCTCCAGCGCAACGACTTCATGCGGCAGCAGATCGCCGAGATGGAAAAGAAGATCAAGGAAATTGAGGAGCTGGAAAAGGTCAAGCAGAACCTGCTGGCGCGCATGAAGGTCATTGAAGAGCTGCAGGCCAGCCGATCGGCCATGGTCCACTTCTTCGACGAAGTCGTGAACACCCTGCCCGAAGGCGTGTACATCAAGACGCTCAAGCAGACCAGCACGGGCGTGAGTGTTGACGGCGTCGCGGAATCCAACAACCGCGTGTCGTCATACATGAAGAACATTGAGTCGTCGTCCTGGTTCTCGGAACCGCGCCTGGTCGTCATCAATACCAAGGATGTCGGCAAGCGGCGGCAGAGCGAATTCACTCTGCAGTTCAAGAACCTGACGCGCGGCAAGACGGGCGAAAAGACGAGCAGTGACGAGGAGGGGCCGGAATGAGCAAAGTCCAGCAGATCCTCCAGGAGCTGAACTCCCTCGATCCCAAGGAGCCCGGCGCCTGGCCGACATACGTTTACGCGGCCGTCGTGGCGCTGGTCGTGGTGGTCATCTCGGTGGGCGGCTACTTCCAGATCATCACGCCGCTGCTCGAGGAACTCGAGGCCGCGCGTGCCGAAGAGCCGCCGCTGAAGGAAGAATTCGAGCGCAAGCAACGAAAGGTGGCAGCGCTCGACGCGCTCAAGGAGCAATTGGCGGAAATGGAAAAATCGTTCGGCGCCATGCTTCGGCAGCTGCCCAGCCGGGCCGAGATTGCCAACCTGCTGATCGACATTTCGCAGACCCGGCTCGCGAACAGCCTCGAAGAAGAGCTGTTCCAGCCGCAAGGCGAGTCGCCGAAGGAGTTTTACGCCGAGGTCCCGAACAAGATCACGGTGGTCGGGACGTTCCACGAGCTCGGGGCCTTTGTCAGTGGGGTCGCCGCGCTGCCGCGAATCGTAACGATAGACCAGGTCGAGATCTCGCCGGTGGGCGCGGCCTCCAAGGAAAATGTACGCATGAACGCGGTGGCGAAGACCTACCGTTACCTCGACGACAATGAGCTGGCGGCGGCAGCGCCGAAGGCCAAGCCGCGGGGCCCGAAATGAGCCGCCTTGCCGTCTTGCTGCTGGTCGGATCCGCGGCCCTGCTGTCGGCCTGTGGCCAGGACATGGGCGACCTCGAGGCATATGCGCTGGAAGTGAAGTCGCGAAAGTCGCGCGCCATCGACCCGATCCCGCAGCCGAAACCGTATGAGCCATTCCTCTACGAGCCGGCCGCGCGACGGGATCCATTCTTGCCGCTGCTGGGCGCACGCGACGCCGCGGCGCTGGCCGGTGGCGGTGGCGCGGTTGGAGGCATTCGTCCCGACTTCAACCGGCCCAAGGAACCGCTGGAAGAGTTCCCGCTGGACAGCGTGCGCATGGTCGGGACCATCACCCAGAAAAAGCAGGCGTTCGCCCTGATCAAGGCGCCGGACAACGTGGTCCACCGTGTCACCGTCGGTGATCACATGGGCCAGAATTACGGAAAAATCACCGCCATCAGCGAGACCGAAGTGGTACTGATGGAAATCATCACAGACGGTCTTGGTGGCTGGATGCAGCGCCCGGCCACCGTGGCGCTGGTGCAGTAACGGAGTCCCTGAAATGAACAACCAACCGAATTATTTCGTTCGACCGTCGATCGTCCGACGGATCGTCCTCCTGCTGGCCCTGCTGGTTCCCGGAGTGCATGCGCAGACCGATGAGGCAGCCGCCCCGGCGCGGGTGCTGAATGCCATGGAGGTCGGCGTGGCGCCAGGCGGGGGCACCCGGATTCGGTTGCTGCTGAACGCCCCGGCACCCGAGCCGGTGGTTTTCACCGTCGACAAGCCGGCACGCCTCTCAATCGACATTGCGGATACCAAGCTTGCGGTCACCGACCGCTTCAAGCGCCTTAGCGACAGCAAGGTGCGCTCGGTCGCCGTGGCCGAGGCCCAGGGTCGGGTTCGCGTCGTCATTGAACTTTCAGAACTCCTGCCGTACTCGGTGGCTACCGACGGCAACGCGGTCAATATCGACATCCAGGGAGCGGTCACGGCGGCCGCGCCGCTGATGTCCGGCAGCGCCAGCGCCGGTCAGCCGGCATCGCAGATCAACAGCATCGATTTCCGTCGCGGCGAAAAGGGCGAGGGCCGCGTGGTGGTACGCATGAGCGACCCGCGCACCGTGGTCGATGTCAGCGAGCAATCGGGCCGCATTCTGGCCCTGTTCCGCAATGCCGATGTCGCCAGCGACCTGATGAAGCGCCTCGACGTGCTGGATTTCGCCACGCCGGTGAAGTACGTCGACATCTCGCGTGTCGGTCGCGATACCTTGATCGCGCTGACGCCGGTCGCCAAAATCGAATTCGAGCAATCGGCCTACCAGGCGCAGGACCTGTTCACCATCGAACTGCAGCCGATCGAAAAATCCGCTGAAGAAGAGGCCAAGCGCAAGGAGCAGATCTTCAGCGGAGAGCGCATCTCGCTGTCGTTCCAGAACATCGACGTTCGCGCCCTGCTGCAGGTCATCGGCGACGTCTCCGGCAACAACGTCGTGATCAGTGACGGTGTCAAGGGCGAGCTCGCGATGCGGCTCGTCAACGTGCCCTGGGACCAGGCGCTGGACATCATCCTGCGCACCAAGGGGCTCGGCATGCAGCAGCAGGGCAACGTCATGCTGATTGCCCCGCTTGACGAGATCGCGGCTCGGGCCAAGGCGGAAGGCGAGGCGTCGAAGCAGAAGGACGAGGGCGCCCCGCTTCGCTCGGAACTCATCCAGGTCAACTACGCCAAGGCCAGCGAAATTTCCACGCTGCTGAAGTCGGCGGACAACTCCGTACTGTCGAGTCGCGGCAAGGTGAGCGTCGATGATCGCACCAACACCTTGCTGGTCCTTGAGACCCGTGAGCGGCTGGCCGACATCCGCAATCTGATTCTGCGCCTCGACATCCCGGTCAAGCAGGTGCTCATCGAGTCGCGCATCGTGCTGGCCAACAACGACTTCAGCAAGTCGCTCGGCACCCGTTTCGGCGTGACCGCGTTCACCACCGATGGTCCCGGCAGGTTTATCACCACGTCGGGAAGCGTTGAGGGCACCAACACAACCATCGATTCACTGACGAGCGCGCCACCGGTCGTCCTGGGCTCGCCGGACCAGCGCTTCAACGTGAACCTCCCGGTCGCTTCGGCCGGCCGCGTCGCATTCGCCATCCTCGGTTCCGACTACCTGGTGGACCTTGAGCTGTCCGCGCTGCAGGCCGAAGGCCGTGGCGAGGTCACCTCAACCCCGCGCGTCATCACGGCCAACCAGAAGCAGGCCTCGATCGAGCAGGGCGTGGAAATCCCGTTCCAGCAGGCCACCTCCAGTGGCGCCACCTCGGTCACCTTCAAGAAGGCGGTGCTGTCGCTGCAGGTGACCCCGCAGATCACGCCGGACGACCGGATCATCATGGACCTGCAGGTCAAGAACGACAGCCGTGGTGCTGACACCATCGCCGGCCCGGCCATCGACACCCGCGAAGTGAACACGCAGGTGCTGGTCAAGAACGGTGAGACCGTCGTGCTCGGCGGCATCTATCAGGAAAGCCAGAGCTACGGCGTCACCAAAGTCCCGCTGCTCGGCGACTTGCCGCTGCTCGGCTACCTGTTCCGCACCAACAACACGGTCAACAACAAGCGCGAACTGCTGATCTTCGTCTCGCCCCGCATCCTCAAGGAAGGGATGAAGGTGAATTGACCGCGGTTGCCGTCCGATATACTTGCCGGGCGTCCCTCCCTGGGACGCCCGTTTTTTTTGCGCCGAACCCCCTGATGAAGCCTTCGGGAAATATTTTTCTGGTGGGGCCCATGGGCGCCGGGAAAACCACTGTCGGACGGCACCTCGCCGAGCTGCGCCGCATGGACTTTGTCGACAGCGACCAGGAAATCGAGCGGCGCACCGGGGTCGACATCGCTTACATTTTCGAGAAGGAGACGGAGGCCGGTTTCCGCAAGCGCGAGGCGCAGGTCATCTTGGACCTGTCCAAGCGGGAACACCTGGTGCTGGCCACCGGCGGCGGTGCGGTGATGGACCCGGCCAGCCGCCGCCAGCTGGCCGCCCGCGGATTCGTCGTCTACCTGCGGGCGGAGCTGTCGCAGCAATTGCGCCGCACCGGACGCAGCAGCCACCGCCCCCTGCTGCAGGGCGGGAATCCCGAGGAAACCCTGCGCCGGCTGTTCGAGGTGCGCGATCCGATCTACCGGGAGATTGCCGACCTTGTCGTCGAGACCCGGGGCCGTGCCGCGAAGGCAGTCACGGCCGAAATCGAGGCGGCGATGGACCCGCTGCTGGCGGGTGCCTCGTGATCAAGACCATCAACATTGAGCTGGGCGCGCGTCGTTATCCGATTCGCATCGGCCGCGGGCTATTGGACGTAGCCGAGTCCTACCGGGAACGGGACGCCAGGCCGGGCCGCCTGCTGACGGACTCCAATGTGGCGCCGCATTACCTGGAGCGGGTCCGCAAGGCGCTGGGGCTGGCGCCGGAGCATTGCCGCGTCATCGCCGCCGGCGAGGCGCAGAAAACCTACGACGGCGCCGGCGAGCTGCTCGACTGGTTGCTGGAATCGCGCCTTTCCCGCGATGGCGTGCTGGTCACCCTGGGCGGCGGTGTGGTCGGCGATCTTGGCGGATTCGCATCGGCGGTATACCAGCGTGGCATCGATTTCATCCAGGTACCGACCACGCTGCTGGCGCTGGTCGATTCTTCCGTTGGCGGCAAGACCGGCGTCAACCATGCGCGCGGCAAGAACCTGATCGGCGCCTTTCACCAGCCGCTGGCGGTGGTCGCGGACCTCGATACCCTGCGCACCCTGCCGGCGCGGGAGTTGCGGGCTGGACTTGCCGAGGTCATCAAGTACGGCATGCTCGGCGACGCCACATTTTTCGGCTGGCTGGAGGAAAACCTGTCGAAAGTACTCGCGTTGGAGCGCGTGGCGCTGCAACACGTGGTGGAGACCTGCTGCTCGATGAAGGCGGGAATCGTCGCCCAGGACGAACGCGAGTCCGGAGTCCGCGCCTTGTTGAACCTCGGGCACACCTTTGGACACGCCGTGGAAACCCACACCGGATATTCGACTTTTCTGCATGGTGAGGCGGTCGCCATTGGCCTATGCATGGCGGCGGACTTGTCGGCCCGGCTGGGCTGGCTGGCGCCGGTAGATGCCGCGCGTTGCGTTTGCCTGGTGGCCAGCGCCGGCTTGCCAACACGGCCGCCCGCCGACCTCGGCCCGGCCCGGTTCCTGGAGTTGATGGGGGCCGACAAGAAAGTGAAATCAGGACGCCTGCGGCTGGTTTTGCTGCGGGCACTCGGGCGGGCCGAGCTGACGGCGGAGGTACCGGCCGAGGCGCTGATGGCAACACTGGTCTCCGGCGGGGCGGTGGCGGCATGAGCCTGGCCCCCTACGCGGCGCATCCCGAGCAGACGCGCGGCCGCCGGCATCCCGAAGGCTCGCCGGGACTGCGTACCGAGTACCAGCGCGACCGCGACCGCATCATCCATTCCACCGCGTTCCGACGGCTGGAGTACAAGACCCAAGTCTTCGTGAACCACGAAGGCGATCTGTTTCGAACGCGACTGACCCATTCACTCGAGGTTGCGCAGATTGCGCGAACGCTTGCACGCAACCTGTCGCTGAACGAGGACCTGTCGGAAGCCATCGCCCTGGCCCACGACTTGGGCCACACGCCTTTCGGGCACGCCGGCCAGGACGCGCTCAATGAGTGCATGCAGCCTTACGGCGGCTTTGAGCACAACGTGCAGTCGCTGCGCGTAGTGGATGAACTCGAGTCGAAGTACGCCAGCTTTCACGGCTTGAACCTGACCTTCGAGGCCCGCGAGGGCATCCTAAAACACTGCTCGGTGCGCCGCGCACGCCAACTCGGCGATGTGGGCGAGCGCTTCCTGAAGAAACAGAAGCCCGGCCTTGAGGCGCAGCTCACCAATCTCGCCGACGAGATCGCCTACAACAACCACGACATCGATGACGGCCTGCGGGCGGGATTGCTGAATTTCGCGCAACTGGGGAAGGTGCCGCTGGTGGCCCGCCACCTGGATGAAGTGGACCGGGCATACCGGTCGTTGACGCCAAAGCAGCGTCGGCACGAGACCATCCGCCGCCTGATTAATACGCTGGTCATGGACCTCACCGCCACCAGCCACAAGAACCTGAAGCGAGTGAGGCCCAAGGACATCGATGCAGTCCGCCGGCAGCCAAAGGTATTGATTGCTTTCAGCCCGGCAATTCGCGCGGAGGCGACGGAGCTGAAGCAGTTCCTGCACAAGCAGATGTACCAGCACCACCGCGTGTATCGCATGACGGTGAAAGCGCAGCAGGTGCTGGAGCAATTGTTCGAGGCATTCATGGAAAGGCCGCGCCTGATGCCGCCGGATCACTTCCAGAGTGCGACCGCCGCGGACGCCGTCAACGGCAAGTCCGGTCGCGCGCGGATTGTGGCCGACTACATCGCCGGCATGACCGACCGCTACGCCCTCGACGAGCACGAGCGCCTGTTCGACCCGCGCCGCCTGCGCTAGCCCACACCTTTACTGGCGCTCCTCGCGGCGCCAATTCGCGGTTACAAGCCAGTCTCGAGCGCGGCTTAAAACAACCCAGGGCGCCGCCGGGGCGGGTATTGCCGGACACCCGGAATCGGCGTACGCTCCTTGTGCACTGCGGCAATCTACATCCAGAAGACGGATTCTGCGCCCATCGAAAGATCGGCCCGGGCCGTCGGGGAGATCGCCGCCGAGGATACAAACATGTCTTTGCAGAACGGGCGCGAGCGCCCATCGGTCGCCATCGGCGGCCCCCGTCCCGGCCTCTACCGGGAATCCTTCGAACGCGACAGCTGCGGCTTCGGCCTCATCGCCCAGATGGACGACAAGCCCAGCCATGCGTTGGTGCAAGCCGCCATCGGCGCGCTGCGCCGCATGACCCACCGCGGCGCCATCGCCGCCGACGGCAAGACTGGCGACGGCTGCGGCCTGCTGATGAAGAAACCCGACCAGTTCCTGCGCGCGCGTGCCGCCGAATTGGGCATCAAGCTGGACGACAGCTACAGCGTCGGCAACCTGTTCCTGTCCCGCGATGACGCCCGCCGCGAGCGCGAACGCGTGGTGCTGGCCGAAAGCTGCGCCCACCATCGCCTGACGCTGCTGGGCTGGCGCCCGGTCCCCACCGACCCCGAGGCTTGCGGCTCCGAGGCCCTGGGCACCATGCCGGTCATCGAACAGGCCTTCATCGGCGCGCCGGCCGGAACCCACCCGTTCGCCTTCGAGCTGGCCCTGTTCAAGACCCGCCGGCGGGCCGAGAAAATCCTCGCGGCGGAAGGCGATCGCGATTTTTACGTCACGCATTTGTCCTGCCGCGTGATTGTGTACAAAGCATTGGTGATGCCCGAGCACCTGCCGGAGTTCTATCGCGATCTTGATGATCCAACGCTCGAGAGCTCGATCTGCGTGTTCCACCAGCGCTTCTCGACCAACACCCTGCCCAAGTGGCCGCTGGCGCACCCGTTCCGCTTCCTCGCCCACAACGGGGAGATCAACACCATTTCGGGCAACCGCAAGTGGGCGCAGGCCCGCGCGGGCAAGTACCAGTGTGAAGACCTCCCGGACATCGGGGCCATCTCGCCGCTGGTGTCGATGGACGGCTCGGACTCCGAATCGCTGGACAACATGCTCGAGGTCTTGCTCGCCGGCGGCATGGACATGTTTGCAGCGTTGCGCGCACTGATCCCGCCGGCCTGGCAGAACGTCGAGAACCTGTCGCCCGAAGTGCGGGCGTTCTACGAATACAACAGCCAGCAGATGGAGCCCTGGGACGGGCCCGCCGGCGTGGTGCTGACCGATGGTCGCTACGCAGTCTGTGCCACCGACCGCAACGGCCTGCGGCCAACCCGCTACGTCATCACGCGCGATCGCCACATCACGCTGGCGTCCGAAATCGGCGTGCAGGACGTGGACCCGCGCGAAGTGGTCGAGAAAGGCCGCCTGCGCCCGGGACAGATCCTGGCGGTGGATACCGAGACCGGCACCTTGCTGCGCCCCGGCGAGATCGACCGGATGCTGTCGGCGCGCAAGCCCTACAAGAAATGGCTCAAGGAGGGCGTCAAGCGGCTGGAGGCCAGCCTGGCCGACCGCAAGGATCACCTTGAGCGCATGGTGCCGGACCAGATCCTCGCCTACCAGAAGATGTTCCAGGTGAGCTACGAGGAGAAGGACCAGGTCCTGCGAGTGCTGGCCGAGGCCGGGCAGGAAGCCGTGGGGTCGATGGGCGACGACACGCCGTTCGCGGTGATGTCGCAGCACGCCCGGCCGCTTTACGATTATTTCCGGCAGCAGTTTGCCCAGGTCACCAATCCGCCGATCGATCCGCTGCGCGAGCAGATCGTCATGTCGCTGGAGTGCACGCTGGGCGCCGAGCACGGCATCTTCGAGGAAACCGCCGCGCGCGCCGCGCGCCTGATGGTGGACTCGCCGGTGCTCTCCGAGGTCAAGTTCCGAAAGTTGCTGGCGATCGGCGCCACGGACCCGGCGTACACACAGGATGTCCTGGACCTGAACTACGACGCCAGCCTGGATCTCAAGACCGCCATCGGGCAGTTGTGCGACCTGGCCGTGGCGGCGGTGAAATCCGGAAAGGTGGTGCTGGTGCTGTCCGACCGAAAGATCGAGCCGGGCCGCCTGCCGATCCATGCGCTGATGGCCACCGGCGCGGTGCACAACCGATTGATCCGCGAAGGACTGCGCTGCGACTGCAACATCGTGGTCGAGACCGCCACCGCGCGTGATCCACACCACTTTGCCTGCCTGCTGGGGTACGGCGCCTCGGTCATCTACCCGTACCTCGCCTACGCCACCCTCTACGACATGCACCGTGCCGGCGAGATCCAGAACCGGGAAGAGGCCGAGCTGTCGCTGGCCTACCGCAAGGGAATTAACAAGGGGCTGTACAAAATCATCTCGAAGATGGGGATCAGCACGATCTCGTCCTACCGCGGCGCGCAGCTGTTCGAGATTGTCGGGCTGCACGACGACGTGGTGAATCTGTGCTTTGCCGACACGACGTCGCGAATCCAGGGCGCGACCCTGGCCGACCTCGAGCAGGAGCAGCGCACGGTGGCCACGCGCGCCTGGATTGCGCGTCGTGGCATCGAACACGGCGGACTGCTCAAGTACGTGCATGGCGGCGAGTACCACGCCTACAACCCGGACGTGATCGGCTTGTTGCACGCGGCCGTGCGCTCGGGCAGCTACCCGGACTACGAGCAATACGCCAACACGGTCAACGGCCGCGCGCCGTCAATGATGCGCGACTTGTTCGTGCTCAAGCCGGCCACCACGCCGCTGGCGCTGGAAGCGGTCGAGCCGGTCGAGGCCATCCTCAAGCGGTTTGATTCGGCGGGAATGTCGCTGGGTGCGCTGTCGCCCGAGGCGCACGAGGCGCTGGCCATCGCCATGAACCGGCTGGGCGGCCGCAGCAACTCGGGCGAGGGTGGCGAGGATCCCAAGCGCTACCGCACCGAGAAGATGTCGAAGATCAAGCAGGTGGCCTCGGGCCGCTTCGGCGTTACGCCGGAGTACCTGATCAATGCCGAGGTCTTGCAGATCAAGATCGCGCAAGGCGCCAAGCCGGGCGAGGGCGGACAGTTGCCAGGCGACAAGGTCAACGAGTACATCGCGCGGCTGCGTTACGCCAAGCCCGGCGTCGCGCTGATCTCGCCGCCGCCGCACCACGACATCTATTCAATCGAGGACTTGGCGCAGTTGATCTTTGACTTGAAGCAGGTCAACCCGCAGGCGCTGGTGTCGGTGAAGCTGGTGTCCGGTCCCGGGGTCGGCACGATCGCGGCGGGTGTCGCCAAGTGCTACGCCGACCTCATCACCATTTCCGGCTACGACGGCGGCACCGGCGCCTCGCCTCTCACCAGCGTGAAGTACGCCGGGACGCCGTGGGAGCTTGGGCTGGCCGAAACCCACCAGACCCTGCGCCGCAACAACCTGCGCGACAAGGTGCGGGTGCAGGCCGACGGAGGCCTGAAGACCGGGTTGGACGTGGTAAAGGCCGCCATTCTCGGTGCCGAATCGTTTGGCTTCGGCACCGCGCCGATGGTCGCGCTGGGCTGCAAGTATCTGCGCATTTGTCACTTGAACAACTGCGCCACCGGCGTGGCGACCCAGGACAAAGTGCTGCGCCTGAAGCACTTCATTGGCTTGCCGGAAATGGTGATGAACTATTTCCGCTTCGTGGCCGAGGAAACTCGACAGTGGCTGTCGAAGCTGGGCGTGGCCTCGCTGGAGGAGTTGATCGGGCGCACCGACCTGCTCGAGATCTTGCCGGGCGAGACCGACAAGCAGCGGCACCTGGACCTGTCGCCGATCCTCGATGCGGCCGGGATGGCCGGGGACGCCCCGCAGTTTTGTGGTGCGCCGAATCCACCGTACGACAAGGGCGAACTGGCCGAGCAAATGGTGCAGGAGATTCTGCCGGCGATCGAGGCCAAGTCCGGCGGCGAGTTCGGCTACACCCTGAAGAACTTCAACCGCTCCATCGGCGCCCGTCTGTCTGGCGAGATCGCCCGGCGCTGGGGCAATACCGGCATGAGCGAGCAGCCGATCACGCTCAAGCTCAAGGGCACGGCCGGCCAGTCGTTTGGCGTCTGGAATGCCGGCGGCTTGAACCTCGACCTTGAGGGCGAGGCCAACGATTACGTCGGCAAGGGAATGGCCGGCGGGCGTATCGTCATCCGTCCGCCGCGCGGCAGCCGTTTCAAGACCCAGGACTCGGTGATCATCGGCAACACCTGCCTGTATGGCGCGACCGGCGGCACGCTGTTCGCCGCCGGTACGGCGGGCGAGCGCTTTGGTGTGCGCAATTCTGGCGCCACGGCGGTGATCGAAGGATGCGGCGACCATGGCTGCGAGT
>JANNAK010000072.1:0-14754 GCA_031384195.1 Gammaproteobacteria bacterium | reverse complement strand
AGCTACTAAAGCGCGAGTCTGGGCGATCTGGCGGGACACTGGCGGGACACTCAGGGCAGAATAACAGGCAACATCCAGAATCGTCCAAAACAGAGTAAAGCCCGCAACGCCTTGATAATCCTACGCTCTGCTGTTCCCTTTGTTTCCGTAGAATTCGCGGGGCCGGACTCTTAATCAATAGGTCGTTGGTTCGACTCCAACACGACCCACCAAACCGGCGTTTCCCCCTCCCCGCCGCTACTTCCGCTGCCCGATCGGCACGAAGGCCATGTTTTCCGGCCCGGTGTAATTGGCGCTGGGTCGGATGATCTTGCCGTCGATGCGCTGCTCGATCACATGCGCGCTCCAGCCGCTGGCGCGGGCGATCACAAACAGGGGCGTAAACATCGCGGTGGGAATGCCCATGCGGTGGTAGCTGACCGCGCTGAACCAGTCGAGGTTCGGAAACATCTTCTTGACCTCCCACATCACCGACTCCAGCCGCAAGGCGATGTTGAACAGGTTCATGTCCTTCTGCTCCGTGGACAGCTGGCGCGCGACTTCCTTGATCACCTTGTTGCGTGGATCGCTGATCGTGTAGACCGGGTGGCCAAAGCCAATGATGACTTCCTTCTTTTCGACCCGTGCACGGATGTCCGCCTCGGCTTCGTCGGGCGTCTTGTAGCGTTTCTGGATTTCGTAGGCGACTTCATTGGCGCCGCCGTGCTTGGGGCCGCGCAGGGCGCCAATACCGCCGCAAATCGCCGAGTAGATGTCGGAACCGGTGCCCGCAATCACGCGACTGGTGAAGGTGCTGGCGTTGAACTCGTGTTCGGCGTACAGCACCAGGCTGACGTGCATGGCCTTGACCCAGGAGGCGCTGGGCTTTTTGCCGTGCAGCAGGTACAGGAAGTGCCCGCCGATGGAGTCGTCATCGGTCTCGACCTCGATGCGCTTGCCGCTGCTGGCGTAGTGGTGCCAGTAGCAAAGCATGGAGCCGAGGCAAGCCATCAGCCGGTCGGCGATGGCGCGGGCGCCCGGATGGTCGTGTGCCTCGGCTTCGGGCTCAAGGCACCCCAGAACGGACACGCCAGTCCGAAGGACGTCCATCGGGTGCGCGGTGCTGGGCAACTGCTCGAGCGCGGTCTTGACCTCCGGTGGCAGGCCGCGCAGCGTGCGCAGCTTGGCCTTGTAGGCGGCCAGCTCAGTCGTCGTCGGAAGCTTCTCGTGGACCAACAGGAAGGCGATTTCCTCAAACTCGCACTTGTCGGCCACATCCAGGATGTCGTAGCCACGGTAGTGCAGGTCATTGCCGGTCTTGCCGACAGTGCAGAGCGCCGTGTTGCCGGCCGGCACACCGGACAGGGCAACGGATTTCTTTGGCTTGAACGCGCTGGGCAGGTTTGGTGCTTCGCTCATGACATCCCCTTATTTCTTGCCTTTGGCAAACAGTGCGTCGAGTTTTTTCTCGTACGCGTGGTAATTGATGACGTCGTAGAGCTCCATGCGGGTCTGCATGCTGCTCACCACGTTCTTCTGCGTCCCTTCTTTCCGGATGGAGTTGTACACATTCTCGGCCGCCCGATTCATCGCCCGGAACGCCGACAGCGGATACAGCACCAGCCCGACGTCGGCCCCGCGCAATTCCTCCACCGTAAACAGCGGCGTGGACCCGAATTCAGTAATGTTGGCCAGCACCGGCACCTTCACTGCCGCAGCGAACTTCTTGTACATCGCAAGATCGGTCACCGCCTCGGGAAAAATCATGTCCGCACCGGCTTCGACGCAGGCCACCGCCCGTTCGATCGCCTTGTCCAGTCCCTCGACGGCGAGCGCATCGGTGCGCGCCATGATCACGAACTCGGCGTCGGTGCGCGCATCGGCAGCGGCACGGATGCGATCCACCATCTCGTCTTGCGAGACGATTTCCTTGCCCGGCCGGTGACCGCAGCGCTTGGCGCCGACCTGGTCCTCAATGTGCATCGCCCCGGCCCCGGCCTTGACCAGCGACTTGACCGTGCGCGCCACGTTGAAGGCGCTGGCGCCAAAGCCGGTGTCCACGTCCACCAGCAGCGGCAGGTCGCAGACGTCGGTGATGCGGCGTACGTCGATCAGCACGTCCTCAAGGCCCGTGATGCCCAGGTCCGGCAGGCCCAGCGAACCGGCCGCGACGCCTCCGCCCGACAGGTAAACCGCCTTGAACCCGGCGCGTTGCGCCAGCAGCGCGTGGTTGGCGTTGATCGCACCCACAACCTGCAGCGGACGTTCGTCCTTGACCGCGGCGCGAAATCGGGCGCCGGCTGACTGTGTCTTGTTCATTCGTTTCCTGTCGTTGGCGCGCCCCAAGGGCGCCGAACCGCCGACCTGCTGCTGGACCTGCGCAGGCGGGTACGTTTCGAGTCGATATGACTCTCATGCCAGTTTACAGAAACCAACGCCCAGTCAACGCGAGATGACAACCTCCAGGTACTGCCCCGGCACGACCATGGTCTCGTCGCCCGAGCGGTTAAAACGCCCAACCAGCGCGAGCAAGTCGTCCTTCAGCGCCTCCTGCCCATCAGGCTGCAGCGCGCCGAATGCCTTCAGCACCGGGCCGTACCACTGTCGAAATACCTCCAGCCAATGTTCCGGGCTGCGGTAGCGAAACGTAAACGTCCGCACGGCGACCTCGATTGACCGAACCTTTCCCTCGAACAGAGCATCCAGGGCAATACACGTACCCCAGCGGGCCGGCGACACCGCACCCGCCGGCGGCGGCACGCGCCGACCGATGGTCGCGAACAGTTGGCCGATGAAGCCCTCCGGCGTCCAGTTGGCCATGCCGATGCGGCCGCCCGGCCGGCATACCCGCGCCATTTCGTGCGCGGCCTGCGCATGATCCGCCGTGAACATGACGCCGAAGGTGGAAATCACCGCGTCGAAGCTTGCGTCTGGAAACGGCAGCGCCTCCGCGTCGGCCTCGCGAAACTGCATCGCCAGCCGCTCGGCGCTGGCGCGTTCGCGTGCGCGCTCCAGCAACGCCGGCACGTAATCGGTGGCCACCACATCGCACCAGCGCCGCGCCGCCGCCAGCGAGGCGTTGCCGTTGCCCGCGGCAACGTCCAACACCCGTGCCCCGGCGCGCAGGTCCATCGCCTCGCACAGCGACTCGCCCACGATCTGAAGCGTGGTGCCAACGACAGCGTAATCACCGGCCGCCCAGGCAAGCTGCTGGCGGGCCTTTAGCGCGCCAAGGATTGGCGTGACGTTGGTTGCGACGGCGTGCACGGCGACGCCCCTACTTGACTGCCGGGGCCGTCGGGATCGCGTCGAGCGGTGCCTCGAAGCCGATGAACAGGACGCAGGGATCCTTGCCCTTGGCGCACACGGCCGAGTGCGGCTTGCCCGCCGGGCCGTAAGCGTACATTCCGGGCTTGAGACGTTTGGTCTTTTCGCCCTCGTAAGTCACGTCAAGCCTGCCGGCCACCAGCACCATGCGTTCGGCCGAGGTGTGCGTGTGGCTGGGGATGATCGAGCCGGCGGGGACCTTGAAAAACACATCGACGTTGGGCTTGGATGGGTCACCGTGGACGACCGCGATGCCGCAGCCCTGGGGCAGGAACGGCGGGCACGGGCCCCATTGCAGCTTGCTATCGGTGTAGGTGGCGCCCACGGAGTCCTCGGCCGAGGCCGGGGCCGCGGTGAGCAGCAGCAGCGAAAGTGAAAGGGACTTAAGTATTTGAGTCATGGAATCTCTCCTTCTTGGGTAAGTTGATTGGCGGGTTCCCCCGCCCGGGGCATACTCAGCTGAACGACGGGAGGATGTTAGGGATGGAGCGTGGGAACGGGCGTGGGAGCCGTCGTGGGTCGGGCCGTGGCGCCGCGCGCCGCACGAACCAGGATGCGGCCCCCACCGCCGCCACCCGACCCGGCCTGCAGCTGCAGATGCTGGGTCCCATCACCCTGTGGCGTGACGATCAGGCGGTAACCCTGCCGGCGTCGCGCAAGCTGCGCGCCCTGCTGGCCTACCTCGCGCTGTCGCCGCGGCCGGTGGGCCGCAGCCCGCTGTGCGAGTTGCTCTGGGACGCACCGTCCGATCCGCGCGGCGAACTGCGCTGGTGCCTGAGCCGTCTGCGCGCGGCGGTGGACCAGCCCGGTCGCCAGCGCGTGGTGACGGAGGGCGACGCGATCCGACTTTACCTTGGCGACTGCGCGGTGGACGCGCTCGACTTGGGGCAGGCCATCCGCGCCGGCATCGAAGCGCTCACGATCGAGCGCCAGAAAGCGCTGGTCGCTCAGGTTCACGGTGACTTTTGCGAGGGCCTGGAGCTGGACGACTCCCCGGCCTTCGGTGCCTGGCTCGCCGCGCAGCGGCGCCAGCTGCGCGCCGGACACGCGGCACTGCTGGCGCAGCTCGCCACGCGCCTGCCGCCGGCGGAGGCCTTTGCCTACATCGAGCAGTGGCTGCACCTGTCGCCCTTCGACCGGCGCGCGCACGACGCCTTGCTGACGGCATTGGCGCGCGACGGCCGCATCCGCGAGGGTGAGGAACACCTCGCCACTGCCGGCACGCAATTTGAGGCAGAAGGCCTCGACAGTGCGCCGTTGCGCGCGGCCTGGCGCAGCGCGCGCGGGGCAGCGCCGGAGTCCGCACCCCGCGTCGAACTCCTCGACGCGACGGCCGCCGTCGCGCCTGAGGCCGCGCGCCGCGCCTCGATTGCGGTGATGCCGTTTACCGCCCCGGTCGGCGAACCGGCCGTGCGCGGGGGCGTGGCCGATGCCCTGGCCCACGACATCATCACGCGCCTGTCCAAGCTGCGCGTGTTGTTCGTGATCGCACAGGGCAGCACGTTCGCGCTGCACGACCGGCAGGTCGGCGCCGACGAGGCCGGGCGCATGCTCAACGTCGATTACGTACTCAGCGGCACCGTGCGTCAGCGCGGCCAGCGGCTGACCGTCGATGTCGAGCTGGCCGAAACCCGCAGCGCGCGCATCGCCTGGGCCGAGACCTTCGACCAGGAGCTCGACGAGGCCTTCGGCCTGCTCGATCGCATCGGCAATGGCATCGTTGCCTCAATCGCTGGTGAAATCGAGACCCTGGAACGCAATCGCGCCATCCTGCGCCCGCCCAGTTCACTGGACGCCTGGGAAGCCCATCACCGTGGCCTCTGGCATATGTACCGTTTCACGCAGGAGGACAACCAGCGCGCACGACATTTTTTCGAGACTGCGGTGCGACTGGACCCGACCTTCTCACGTGCCTATGCCGGGCTGTCGTTTACGCACTTCCAGGATGCCTTCCAGAGCTGGGTGCCGCGCGAAGCCGCTCGCGACCGCGCCTTCGAGTTGGCCGGCCAGGCGGTGATGGTCGATGACCGCGACCCCGCCGCCCACTGGGCCATGGGCCGCGCGCAGTGGCTGCGCGGCCATCACGCTGCCGCCGTCACGGACCTGACGCGCGCCACCGACCTCAGTCCCAATTTTGCGCTCGCGCACTATTCGCTGGCGTTCGTGCAGGCCCAGGCTGGCGACCCCACCGCCGCGATCGAGCAGGCCGCGCGCTCGCAGGCCTTGAGCCCGTTCGATCCCCTGCTGTTCGGCTTTCTCGGCGCGCAAGCAATGGCGCTGGCACGCCTGGGGCGCCACGACGAGGCCGCCGCCTGCGCGGTGCGCGCGGCCGGCCGCCCCAATGCGCATCCGCACATCCACGCCATCGCGGCCTACTGCCTGGCGTTGTCGGGCGCACTGGAGGCGGCCCGGGCACAGGCGGCGGCGGTTCAAAAGCTGCGGCCCGGATACGGCATCGCCGATTTTCTGCGAACCTTCCAGTTCGCACCCGAAGCCGCCGCGCTGTTTCAAAAGGCCGCCGCGCGCCTCGGCATAAACTGACCAGAAAGGAGCACCCCCGTGGCCCGATTTGAAAGCATTCTGCAGACTGTCGGCAACACTCCGGTGGTGCGCATCAACCGGCTCGCGCCGGCCGGCGTCAATCTGTACGTGAAGGTCGAGGCCTTTAATCCGTTGGGCTCGGTCAAGGACCGGCTGGCACTGGGCATCATCGAGGCCGCCGAGCAGTCCGGCGCACTCAAGCCCGGCCAGACCGTGGTCGAGGCCACCAGCGGCAACACCGGCATTGGCCTGGCCATGGTCTGCGCCGCCAAGGGCTACCCGTTGGTGGTGACGATGGCCGAACAGTTCAGCGTGGAGCGGCGGCGACTGATGCGCTTTCTGGGCGCCAAGGTTGTGTTGACGCCGCAGGCCCAGCGCGGCTTCGGAATGGTGGTGAAGGCGGCCGAACTGGCAGAGGCCCACGGCTGGTTCCTGACGCGCCAGTTTGAGAACGAGGCCAATCCCGACGTCCACTCGCGTACCACCGCACAGGAAATCCTGCGGGACTTCGCTGGCGAGCGGCTCGATTACTGGGTCACCGGCTACGGCACCGGCGGCACGCTCAAGGGCGTCGCGCGCGTGCTGGCAAAGGACAAGCCGGAAACCAGGATCGTGGTTTGCGAACCTGCCGACGCCCCACTGCTATCCAGCGGACAAGAACAGCAGAGACACGCCGACGGCTCGCCCGCCGCGCCGCACCCGGCGTTCAAGCCGCACCCAATGCAGGGCTGGACGCCCGACTTCATCCCCAAGCTGACCGCCGATGCGATACGCGAGTTCAAGCTCGACCGGATCCTCACCATTGCCGGGCCGGACGCCTTGCGCTGCTCACAGGATCTGGCGCGCAAGGAAGGCATTTTTGTCGGCATCAGCAGTGGTGGAACGTTTGCCGGCGCACTCAAAGTCGCCGCCGAGGCGCCCAAGGGCAGCAACATCCTGTGCATGCTGCCGGACACCGGCGAGCGCTACCTCAGCACCCCGCTGTTTGCCGAAGTGCCCGCGGACATGACGGCGGAAGAAGTTGCCATTTCCCGGTCGACGCCAAGCGCGCAATTTCCGCTGCCACCGGTCTGAGTTCTACCCAACCTTTCGAGCGAAAGACCTGGCTCGGTGATTAGCCTAGAATTCGCGGCGAGCGCCCGTAGCTCATCTGGATAGAGCAGCGGTCTTCTAAACCGCAGGTAGCAGGTTCGAGTCCTGTCGGGCGCGCCAACATTCAAGGAAGTGCGGCCACCTCTGCCACCTCTCCATCCAACTGACCTGCGCGCACCAGCTCGACGGCGAATTCACCGGGCGTGGGCCGAAAACACCTGATTCCGCTGGCATTTCATTGCCCCCCCGACCGAAAGTCCGGATAATGCGCGCGCATCGGGGCGTAGCGCAGCCTGGTAGCGCACCTGCCTTGGGCGCAGGTGGTCGGAGGTTCAAATCCTCTCGCCCCGACCAGCTTTTTTTCGGAAATCACACGTGACCGCCAAGATCATCGACGGCAAGACCATCGCCGCCAGCGAACAGGAGCGCGTACGACTGGGCGTTGTCGCGCACATCGCTGCCGGCAATCCCGCTCCGGGACTGGCCACCGTGCTGGTTGGGGCTGATCCTGCCTCGCAGGTGTACGTGCGCAACAAGCGCGAATCCTGCAAACGCCTGGGAATCCGTTCCGAACACGTCGACCTGCCGCCGACGGTGTCGCAGGCCGAGTTGCTGGCACACGTGGACCGGCTCAATGCCGACGAAGCCATTGACGGCATCCTGGTGCAGATGCCCCTGCCCGCCCACATTGACGGCGAAGCAGTGATCGAGCGCATCCGTCCGGACAAGGACGTCGACGGCTTTCACCCCTACAACCTCGGACGCCTGGCGCAGAAACGCGCCAAACCGACGCCGCTGTTGCGGCCCTGCACCCCCTACGGCGTGATGCGCCTGCTGGAGTCCACCGGCGTTGCGGCCCGCGGCGCGCGTGCGGTGGTGGTGGGCGCCTCCAACATCGTCGGCCGTCCGATGGCGCTGGAACTGCTGCTGGCCGATGCCACGGTCACGGTCTGCAACAGCAAGACCCGCGACCTGCCCGGCATCGTCGCGCAGGCCGACATCGTGGTCGCCGGCGTCGGCCGGCCCGGCTTTGTGAAAGGCGCCTGGATCAAGCAAGGCGCGGTGGTGCTGGATGTCGGCATCAACCGCCTGCCCAACGGCAAGCTCACCGGCGACGTCGAGTTTGAAGCGGCCTGTGAACGTGCCGGCTGGATCACCCCGGTGCCCGGCGGCGTCGGGCCGATGACCATCGCCATGCTGATGAGCAATACCTTGCTCGCCGCCCAGAGCAGGTGATACCCGCAATTCCTGATTACTGCTCCAGGCAGATCAGGTGAATTCCACCGACGTCGCCAGCGCAAGTAGCGTCCGAGACAACCATCGGCGAGCCATTCGGAATGGCAATAATCTTCGCCGGGGAGCTTGAACTGGAGGTGCTCCAGTTCAAACAGGTGTTGCCTGGCGAGGCGGTCCCTCCGGATTCGCTGCCACTCCACACCGCCAGGGAAGTTCCGTTGTAGTAGGGAACAGTTGCTCCGGATTCGCTGATGTTGATGTCCGGGGTTGAGGGATTGAGCGCCCCCAGCTGCGCCTTGGTGTTGAACGCCACGGTGTAGGTCCCGACCAGATACCAGGGACCGGCATCCGCAATCCGGTCTATGGCATTGGTCGACTCGTCCGACAACCAGGCTTTCCAGGGCCCGCCACTCAGCCCGGCGCCAGCGGCATAACCTGCGCAAAGGGAATCGGCGCCCGCCAGCCCGCCGAGGTTCCCCAGCACAGTCGCGGCACTCATGAAAACGTACTGCCGGCCCGAACCGCCACCGCCGCCGCTGTCGTAACCGCCGCCACAAGCCGATAGCAGAATTACCAGGCCAATCCAAACTCGTTTTAAAGACGACATCGAACGCCTCCTTGGAGCCGACAACGGGCCCCGTTCTACGGGAATTCCGCGATAGTCATTTTCAGGTGTCGTAGCCGGGAGACTCCCGGTCGAGTTTCCGCAGCAGCGCCGGCCAGGCCAGCGCGCCCATCATGCCCTTGGTCACGATCTGCACGTTGGCTTTCACGCCATCGACGATCTTCGGATTGACCTGGATCAATTTGTCGCCGGCGCCATTGCCGGCCAGTGCAGCAACCTGGATTTCGCAGGTGCGTTGAAAGGTGAACATCAGCAGGAAGGCATCGGCGATGCTCGGCCCAACGGTCAGCAGGCCGTGGTTGCGCAGCATCAGGAACTGATGGGTACCCAGGTCACGCACCAGCCGCGATTTCTCGTCGTCGAGCAGGGCGATGCCCTCGTAGTCGTGGTAGCCCAGCGAGGCCAGCACCAGGGTGGACTGCTGTGAAATCGGCAGCACGCCGTGTTTCTGCGCCGAGACCGCGATGCCCGCCACGGTGTGCACGTGCAATACGCAGTGGGCGTCTTCGCGTGCAGCATGCACGGCGCTGTGGATCACAAAGCCGGCCGGATTCACCGGGAACGGACTGTCCATCATCTTGTTGCACTGGTCGTCGACCTTGACCAGCGACGAGGCGGTGATCTCCCCGAACATCATCCCGTAAGGATTGATCAGAAAGTGGTGCTCCGGGCCGGGTACGCGCGCCGATACGTGGGTAAACACAAGATCGTCCCAGCCGTGCAGGGCGACCAGCCGGTAGCAGGCGGCCAGGTTTACGCGCCGCTGCCATTCCTCGGCCGAGACCTGCGACTTCAGGCTGGGAACCGCGACATCGTCGGCCATGAAAACCTCCGGTAAGCTGCACAGGCAGCACATTCTCTTCCCGAACCATGGCGAAAACCAGCCCCTACTACAGCCAGGAGCACGAGGCCTTCCGCGCCCAGGTGCGGCGCTTTGTCGACACCGAGTGCGTACCCAATATCGACCAGTGGGAGGCGGCCGAGGAACTGCCGCGCGAACTGCATCGCAAGGCGGCCGCGGCCGGCATCCTGGGGGTAGGCTTCCCCGAGGACTGCGGCGGCCTGGGGATTGAGGATCCATTCTTTGGCATCGTCCTGACCGAAGAGCTGACCCGCGCCGGCTCCGGTGGGCTGGTCGCCAGCCTGATGTCCCACGGCATCGGCTCGCCGCCCATCGCCAAGGCCGGAACCGCGGAGCAAAAGCAGAAGTTCGTGGCGCCGGTGCTGGCCGGCGAAAAGATCGCCGCGCTGGCGATTACCGAACCCAGCGGCGGCTCCGACGTGGCCAATCTCAAGACCCGCGCGAAACGCGACGGCGAGCACTACATCGTCAATGGCAGCAAGACCTTCATCACCAGCGGCATGCGGGCGGACTACATCACCACCGCCGTGCGCACCGGCGGCGACGGCATGGGCGGCGTTTCCCTGCTGGTGATCGAGGGCGACACGCAGGGGCTCAGCCGCAGCCCGCTGCACAAGATGGGCTGGTGGTGCTCGGATACCGCCACGCTCTACTTCGACAACTGCCGCGTCCCGGTTGCCAACCGCATCGGCCCGGAGAACGCCGGCTTCATGGCGATCATGCTCAACTTCAACCACGAGCGGATCATGCTGGCGACGCAGGCCTGCGCCTCGGCCCAGGTGTGTTACGACGAGGCCCTGGCCTATGCGCGCGAGCGCCAGACCTTTGGCCGCCCGCTGATCAAGAGCCAGGTCATCAAGCACAAGCTGGCCGAGATGAAGATGCGGATCGACGCGGTTCATGCCCAGATTGAGTTGCTGGCCTGGCGGGTGGCGCAGGGCGCGACGCCGGTGGCCGAACTGTCACTGCTCAAAAACCTGTCCACCGAGACTTTCGAGCGGGTTGCTGCCGAGGCGATGCAAGTGCTGGGCGGCGCCGGCTACCTGCGCGGCTCCAAGGTCGAGCGGCTGTACCGTGAGACCAAGGTTCTGACCATCGGTGGCGGCAGCCGCGAGATCATGTACGACCTTGCCGCCCGGCAAATGGGTTACTGAACGGCCGCCAGCGTCAGTCGATTTCGGCGCGCAGGAACAGCATGAACGAGGCCGGACTGGAACCGTAGTCGGCCTCCAGTTCGCGCGGGAACGCGTAAACGCTGCCCAGCGCACCCAAGCGGAATGCCAGCGGCCCGGAGCGGCCGATCCGATAGGAGCCGCCCACGGTGAGTTTGCCGATCTCGAATTCCTCACCCACCAGCGGCCCGGTCTGGATCAGCTGATCGTTGGCCAACCACTCCGCCCGTACAAACAACTCGCGCGGGCCGCAGCGGCTCATGGATTCCAGCAGCCAGGCCGGATGGTTTTCGCCCTGCTCGCGGTTGACGCCCACCGCCAGCGTGCTGCTCCACAGGCCGTCGCTGCAGCGAATGGCGTGGGTCAGTGAGGCGGTGCCGCGATGCACAGCGACATCGGGCTCAAGCTGCTCCGGCGAGGCGAGGTAGCCGTAGCTCGCCTGCAGCGACCAGTACGCGTCCGGGTTAAAGGTGAGCCGGCCGGAATAGGAATCCAGGCTGCGGGTGTCAATGTCAGCGCGGTTCTGATCCGGCTCGCGGCCATTGAAGGCCGAGGACTCGAGCTTCCAGCGACCGGCGGTGGCGCCCACCGTCACCACCCCGAAGGTGATGTGCGTGGAATCCAGCCAGTGATGGGCCAGCGGCGCCTCGGGATTCGCCATGCCCGAGGCACGGTGCATGAAGGCGGTCGGCCCCAGCGCCGGTTCCCCCGGCAGGCCGGCATAGCCAAACACCGACCCCGAACTGCCGACCGGGCGGCTGTAGCTGGTGGACAGCTCCATCAGGACCTCGTGCGGGTGCTGCCGGTCCAACAAAGGAGTGCTGCCGTCGGCAGTCTCACCAGTCTGGAACAGCAGCGGATATCCCGTGCCGCCCATCAGCGCATCGCCCGACAGCATCGTGCGCAACGACCAGGTCCCCTCGCCCAGCGGCCGCTGCCCCATGATCATGAGCATGCTGGTGACATAGGTCTTCTCATCTCCGCGCGGCCCGCCCTGGCGGTCGTACACCAGGTCGGCAACGCCGTGCAGCATCAAGGTCCACGGCTCGCCCATGTGGTGGGCGCCCTCCATCCCCACGGACTGCGGTTGCCAACTGGTGCCCGAGGCCTCGCGCCCCATCGGATATGGGCCCAGCGCGCTGGACATCGTCATCCCCTCGCCCTGCACATGCTTCTGCATCTGCGCTGGCGCCGAGCCCATTCCGGCCAATGGCAGCAGGATCAGAAGGAGACGGAAGTCATTAACGTTCATGGCGTTTAGTCCGGAGATTTTTTGTTGTTTTCTTGGCGATTCAAGAACCCTGAACTCTGACACAGGTTCCGGGCCCAGACCCGCAATTGAAACGTTACCGCATTCGCCGAGCCGCCGAAATCCTGATTGCAACGTGAGCCCGGCGTCACCCGCTACCGGCGGTACCTGTCATGCTTGCGGGTATGCCTAACTCAATTGACACCCCGGCGGATGCTATTGCACCCGCCACCATCACCTTCCGCGACCTGAACCTCGGCGAGGCGCTGCTGAAAGCGCTGACCGATGTCGGCTACGAAGCCCCCTCGCCGATTCAGGCGATGACCATCCCGCCGCTGATGGACGGCCGCGACGTGCTGGGCATGGCCCAGACCGGTACCGGCAAGACCGCGGCCTTTGCGCTGCCGATCCTGGCGCGGCTGGACCTGAAAAAGCATGAGCCGCAGGCGCTGGTCCTGGCACCGACGCGCGAACTCGCGATCCAGGTCGCCGAGGCCTTCCAGAAATATGCCACGCACATGCGCGGCTTCCACGTGCTGCCGATTTACGGCGGCCAGGCCTACGGCCCGCAGCTGGCGGCCCTGCGCCGCGGCGCGCACGTCATCGTCGGCACGCCGGGACGGGTGATTGACCACATGGAACGCGGCACCCTCAACCTGAAGGCGCTGCGCTTCATGGTGCTGGACGAGGCCGACGAGATGCTGCGCATGGGCTTTATCGACGACGTCGAGAAAGTCCTCAAGCAGACCCCGTCCAGCCGCCAGGTGGCGCTGTTCTCGGCCACCATGCCCGCGCCGATCCGCCGCATCGCGCAAACCTACCTCAATTCGCCGGCCGAGCTGACGGTCCGCAACAAGACCACCACGGTAGCCAACACCCGCCAGCGTTACTGGGTGGCCAGCGGCGTGCAGAAACTCGAAGCCCTGACCCGCATCCTCGAGGCCGAGCCTTTCGAAGGCATGCTGATCTTCGTGCGCACCAAGCAGAACACCGTCGAGCTTTCGACCAAGCTCGAGGCGCGCGGCTTTCTCTGCGCGCCGCTCAACGGCGACATCGACCAGAAGATGCGGGAGCGCACGGTCGCCAGGCTCAAGGGCGGCAGCCTGGACATCATCGTCGCCACCGACGTCGCCGCGCGCGGCCTGGACGTGGAGCGGGTCAGCCACGTCATCAATTACGACGTGCCCACCGACAGCGAGGCCTACGTGCACCGTATCGGCCGCACCGGACGGGCCGGCCGCAAGGGCGAGGCCATTTTGTTCCTGATGCCGCGCGAGCGGCACATGCTGAAGATCATCGAGCGTGCCACCCGCCAGACCCTGACCCAGATGGATCTGCCCTCGGCCGACGACGTGCTGGCCCAGCGCATGGGCAAGCTGCGCGAAAAGATCGTGGCAAGGCTGTCGGACACCAAGCTGGTTGGCACCCTGGCCGGGCTGCGCACCGTGCTGGCCGAATACGAAACCCGGCTGGGTGTTTCCGCGCTGGAAATCGCCGCAACGCTGGCCCACATCATCCAGGGCGATGCGCCGGTCGCCACGCCAGCGCCGCGCGAAGAAACCCGCGACAGCGAAGCGCCGCGACATTTCCGCAAGGAGCACGCAGCGGCCGGTCCGGGCCGGTTTCAAAAGGGTGGCCCCTCAGAAGGACGACATGAAGGACGCCCGGAAAAGCGCCTGCCTTTCGCCGACGCCGACGGCGACCACAAAGGCCCGCCGAAAGACCGCCCGCGCCCGCCCAAGCGCGACGAAGGCATGGAAACCTATCGAATCGAAGTGGGCAGCACGCATGGCGTGAAGCCCGGCAACATCGTCGGCGCCATCGCCAACGAGGCCGAACTGAACTCCCAGCACATCGGCCGGGTGCAGATCTTCGACGACCACAGCCTGGTCGACCTGCCCGAGGGCATGCCCAAGCCGCTGCTCAAGCACCTGCAGAAGGTGTGGGTATCGGGGCAGCAGCTGAAGATCAGCCGGATGGCCAACAAGGACCGGAAATAGGTCACCGACGGCAGGCAATTGAGTAGCGGTCGCGGGCGATGACACGCCGGCATCTGTAAACTCCGCGCCCCATGCTGAACTTCACTAATGTTTGCCTTCGCCGCGGGTCGCGAACCCTGCTGGACGAGCTCAACTTCACCATCTATCCCGGCTGGCGGGCGGGCGTGGTCGGCCGCAACGGCACCGGCAAGTCCACCCTGTTTGCCTCTCTGCTGGGAGAGATGACGGCCGATTCCGGCGAAATCTCCATCCCCAGGAGCATGACGGTGGCGACGGTGGCGCAGGAAACCCTGGCCCTGCCCGACCTTGCCATCGAATACACCCTGGACGGCGACGTCGAGCTGCGCGAGCTGGAGGCCCGACTGGTCGAGGCCGAGGACAAGCATGACCTGCACGCGATTTCCGACATCCACGAGCGCCTGAACACCATTGGCGGCTATGCGGCGCGCTCGCGGGCCGCGCGGTTGCTGCACGGCCTGGGTTTCTCCTCCGAGGCGCAGTCGCAGCCGGTGGCCAGCTTTGCCGGCGGCTGGCGTATGCGCCTGAACCTGGCCCGTACCCTGATGCGGCGCTCGGATCTCATGCTGCTGGACGAGCCGACCAACCACCTGGATCTGGACGCCGTCCTCTGGCTGCAGGGCTGGCTGGTGGCCTACCCGGGCACCCTGCTG
>JANNAK010000067.1:0-7737 GCA_031384195.1 Gammaproteobacteria bacterium | reverse complement strand
GGCGAAACGCCTTGGGGGCATCTGCGGCGCTGTACGCGGCCGGTTCTGGCGTTGCCATCGGCTTCGCAACCGGTGTCGGTACATTCGCTTCGATAGCCGCCGGTTCGCTGGCAGCGGGCATGCTAGCCGCTGCTGCAACAGGCGCAACCGGAGCGACAGTGGGCGTTGGACGCGGGGCAGGCGCGGCCAACGGAGTGTCCATCGCGCTCTCGGCAACAGTCAGGTTGAAATCGGCCTGCGACTGCGGACCGTCGTCAAAGAAGTCCGCTGAATCGGCCGAGTTCGGATCCACGTACTGGGGGTGACCCGGCTGGTAGCCCTGGCTGCGCTGGACGTTTTGGCCATTCTGGCTGTTCTGGCCATTCTGGCTGTTCTGGGTATTCGCGCTATTCGCGCCATTTTCGCCAACCGCGCCTTGTCCGCCTTCGGTGCGACCACGACCACGGCCGCCACGACGACGACGACGACGGCCGCGTCCTTCTTCGCCGGGCTGCGTAGACGGATCGTTGGAACCCGGTCCGGGCTGCGTGGTCGGCCCGGTCTGGGCGTCGGCGGCCGGCTGCGGCAGCCGCTCAGGGCGCGGGGGCTGGGCCTGCAGGCCCGGCTGGTTGGGTTGGCCGGGGTTCTGCGGCCGGTTCTGCTGGTTGCGGTTGCGATCGCGGTCGCCGCGGGGTTCCCCGCGATCGCCACGATTTTCATTGCGATCGCCACGGTTCTGGCCATCATTCGGGCGCGAGCCGCGCTCGCCACCGACTTGCGCGCCATCGCGATTGCGGTCACGGCCGCTTCCGCTGCCGCCGCTGCCGCCGCTGCCGCCGCCGCTGCCGCTGCCGCCGCCGCCGCGGTTACGGTCACGTCCGCGATTGCGGTCGCGGCCGCCGCGGTCGCCTTCCGGGCGTCCGTCGCGGTTGCGGTCACGGCCACCTTGCCGATGCTCGTTGCGAGAGTTCGGCGAGGATTCCGTTGCGGCGACGGTTTCGGTGTTGGCTGCGGCAGGTGCCGAGAACCAGCGCTTCATCGTGCCCCAAATACCCTCACCAGCGACCGGTGCCGCGGCGGTGGCGGCGGCTGCCATCACCGGCTCTGGCTGTGGTGCCGGGCTCGACGGCTTGATCTGACGGACCAGCGGCTCGGCCGGTGGTTTGGCGGACGGTCGATTGGCCCCGAGCATGTCCTGCGATTCGCTCTTGGCTTCCTGCATCAGGCTGTAGCTGACGCCGGTGTGCTTGTCGGCCTTCAGGTCCTCGCCTTTGACGCGTGTCAGCTCGAAATGCGGCGAGTGCAGCGCCGCGTTCGGAACCAGAGTGACCTGGCAACGATGCCGCCCTTCAATCTCGGCCAGCGGCATGCGCTTTTCGTTCAGCAGGTACGTCGATACGTCCACCGGCAACTGCGCAATGACTCGCGCCGTCTTGTCCTTCATCGCCTCTTCTTCAATCAGGCGAAGGACCGACAGGGCCAGCGATTCGACGCTGCGAATCTGTCCTCGGCCGCTGCAGCGCGGGCAGGGGATTTGGGTATGCTCGGCCAGGGTCGGCTGCATGCGCTGGCGTGACATCTCCAGCATGCCGAACCGCGACAGGCGTCCGAATTGCAGGCGAGCGCGGTCGATCTCGCAGGCCTTGCGCAGCCGCTCCTCGACCTGGTGTTGGGCGCGGCTGGACTCCATGTCGATGAAATCGATCACGATGAGGCCGCCCAGGTCGCGCAGGCGCAACTGGCGCGCCACTTCGTCGGCGGCTTCCAGATTGGACTTGAGTGCGGTTTCCTCGATGTCGCGGCCACCGGTGGCGCGGGCGGAGTTGATGTCGATGGCGGTCAGGGCTTCGGTGTGGTCAATAACGATCGCGCCGCCCGAGGGCAGGTCAACCTTGCGCTCGTGGGCGCTCTCGATCTGGCTCTCGACCTGGTAGCGCGAGAACAGCGGGATGGTGTCCTGGTACAGCTTGAGCTTGGGCAGCGCCTGCGGCATTACGTGCTGCAGGTACTCGCGGGCCTGGCCAAAGGCCTCGGGGCTGTCGACCAGCACTTCGCCAATGTCGTCGCGCAGGCTGTCGCGCAGCGTGCGGATCATGCAATTGCTTTCCTGGAACACCAGCAAGGGTGCCGGCTTTTCCTTGGAAGCGGCCGAGATCGTCGCCCAGGTTTCAACCAGGGTGTTGGCATCCCACTGCAGTTCCTCGGCGCTACGGCCCAGGCCATTGGTGCGCACGATGGCGCTCATGCCCTCGGGCAACTGCAGATTCTTCAGCGCTTCCTTGGCTTCCTCGCGCTCGTCGTCGTCCATCCGGCGCGACACGCCGCCGCCGCGAGGATCGTTGGGCATCAGGACCAGGTAACGTCCAGCCAGGCTGATAAAGCTGGTCAGCGCCGCACCCTTGGTGCCACGCTCTTCCTTCTCGATCTGCACCATGATTTCCTGGTCTTCCCGCACCAGTTCGCGGATGCCGCGACGCGGCGAGCCGCCGTCACGGAAGTTTTCGCGGGAAATTTCCTTCAGCGGCAGGAAGCCGTGGCGCGCGCCGCCAAACTCGACGAAGCAGGCTTCGAGCGAGGGTTCAACACGGGTGACCCGTGCCTTGTAGATGTTGCCTTTCTTGGCGGATCGCGCCGCCAGTTCGATGTCGAGGTCCTGCAACTGCTGGCCGTCGACGGTTGCCACGCGCAGCTCTTCTGGCTGGGTGGTGTTGATGAGGATACGTTTCATGTGCCTTGCCTTGGATTAGGCTCGGGCGCGGGGCGGTGCTACAGCGTCAGTCAGAAGCCCCGGTTTGCGCCGGACGGCCCGTGTCCTGGAGGCCCGGTGCCGGACGAATCCGGAAACCGTGCTCCAGTACCACGTGCTGCCTGTTTTTGCGGCGCACCGGGAGCGGGATTCGCTCCACCGGTGAACCTGCGCAAATTCGGGTCATCTGTCTGCCACTTGCGGCGCTTTTCTTGCGCCGGGCTCACCGCCTGCGGGAGCCGGGTTTGTTGTTGCGGCCCACCGCTGGAAACGCGGTGGGATCATTTTTTTCCCGGGGGTTTCACTCAAGAACTCGTGCGCGAACTGTTATGCTCAGCGCCCTTTCCCGGGCCACTCCGGCGGCTTTAACTAGCTGTCGTAAATGGCTCTCTCAACGCTGTTTTTTCAACGCCGAGGCCGTGTATTGTGCCACAAGTCGAAAGCAAAAATGCAAGCAATTTCAAGGGCGCCAAGCGGGTCACCATCACGGCCAACGAAGACGGGCAGCGCCTGGACAACTTCCTGCTCAAGCACCTGCCGGGCGTGCCAAAGTCGCACGTCTACCGCCTGGTGCGATCCGGGCAGGTGCGGGTCAACAGCGGCCGGGTAAAACCGCACCACCGGCTAGCCGATGGCGACGATGTGCGTATCCCGCCGGTGCGCATGGCCGAGGAGGGTGCCCCGGTGCGGCCGCCCGACGCCCTGCTCGACCGCCTGCGCAAGACGGTGATCTTTGAGGACGAGCACTACGTGGCGCTCAACAAACCTGCGGGCCTGGCCTCGCACGGCGGCACCGGCATCCTGTTTGGCGTGATCGAGGCGATCCGGGCCTGGGCCCAGTACGAATTCGTGGAGTTGTGCCACCGGCTGGACCGCGACACCAGCGGCGTGTTGCTGCTGGCCAAGTCGCGACCGGCGCTGCTGCGCGCGCAGTCCGCGTTCCGCGATGCCAAGGCGCAAAAGCGCTATCGCGCATTGCTGTGCGGTGCCTGGCATGGCGGCACGCGCGAGGTCGACTCGGCGCTGATGAAGGGCCGGATTTCCGGCGGCGAACGCTTCGTGCTGGTGGATGACGAGGGCAAGCCGTCGAAGTCGCGCTTTACACCCGTGACGCGCTTTCCGCAGGCGACTCTGTGCGAGGTGGATATTTTTTCCGGCCGCATGCACCAGATTCGCGTACACGCCGCCGATATCGGCCATCCGGTCGCCGGCGACCGCAAGTACGGCCAGGTCGAAGACAAGGCACCGCTGCGAGCGCTGGGCCTGAAGCGCACTTTCCTGCATGCCGCCTCGCTGCGGTTGCCGGCCGAGGGTGATTTTCCGGCGCTGGCGGTGGAGTCGCCGCTGCCGGAAGACCTGGAGAAATTCCTGACGCGCCTGGGGTCCTCGCGCTGATGCGACAGTTTGACCTGCTCATTTTTGACTGGGACGGCACGCTGGCGGATTCGGAGGCATTGATCGTCGGCGCCATGCAGGCGGCGATATCGGAGCTGAAGCTGCCCATGCGCAGCGACCGCGAGATCCGCGAACTGATTGGCTTGGGCCTGAACGAAGCGATGGCGTCGCTCTACCCGCAGTTCGAATTGCCGCAGGTCCTGCAACTGCTGGAGGGTTATCGCAAGCGCTGGTTGCACTCCGGGTTGAAGGAAGCGCCGCTGTTCCCGGGTGCGTTGGACACCCTGCGTATCCTGCATGCCGAGGGCTACCGGCTGGCCATCGCCACCGGCAAGAGCCGCAAGGGCCTGGAGCGCTCGCTGGACACCCACGTCGAACTGCGGACGCTGCTCTCCTGCAGCCGTTGCGCGGACGAAACCGTGTCCAAGCCAGACCCACGGATGCTGCACGAGTTGCTGGAGCAGGAAGCGGTCGATCCGGGCCGGGCGCTAATGATCGGCGACACGGACTACGATCTGATCATGGCGCGCAGCGCCGGCATGCCGGCGGTGGCCGTGGCCTGTGGTGTCCATCCCCGGGAACGCCTGCAGCTGGCCGATCCCCTGCACATCCTTGGCGACGTCACTGGCTTGCAGGACTGGTTGCGGCCGTCGGCGGGTGAGGGACGATGAAGCCGACTTTGGCGCAGCGGGTGGGTCAACTCGGACCGGTCGGTGTGCTGCTGGCCTTCATCGGCTCGGCCCTGCTGCTGCTGACCCTGTCACGCGCCGGCCTGCTGGCATGGCATTGGCCGCGCCTGGTGGATGTCGAGGCACCCTGGCGCATCCTGACCCTGGGCCTGCGCATGGACGTGGTGCTGGTCTGCTACCTGCTGGGATTGTTGCTGCCGGTGTTGTTGCTGTTGCCGCGCTCCGAATTTCGTCAGCGATTTGCCACGGGACTGCTCACGGCGCTGGGGACCCTGGTCCTGTTCATGGAACTGGCGACTCCGGGATTCATGATCGAGTTCGACAACCGGCCGGACCGACTGTTCTTCGAATACCTGGAAAGCCCGCGCGAAGTGTTCGGCATGCTGTGGCGCGACCATCGCGCGCTGATTATTGGCGTTCCGACGCTGACGGCCGGATTGGCCTGGCTGCAGTGGCGTGGATGGTCGGCCTGCCTGCGGTCCGAACGGGCTGCCTCCTGGCGCGAGCGACTGCCGATTTTCCTGGTGATACTGGTCGTGGGATTTGCCGGAGCCCGCGGCTTCGACCATCGGCCGATCAACCTCAGCGACGCCGCCTTTAGCAGCAACCGGTTGGCAAACGAGCTGGTTCCGAATTCCACCTACACGCTGGCCTACGCCGCGTACAACCTCAGTCAGGAAACGGACGTGACGAAAACCTACGGCGAGATGCCGTGGGAGGAAGTGCTGGCGCGCGTGCGCAAGTACCTGCCGGTGCCGGTGGCGGCCTACACCCATCCCGAAATCCCGACCCTGCACGCCTCGGGGGTTACGGCGAGACCGGCGCCGCCGCTGAACCTGGTCATCCTGCTTGAGGAAAGCCTCGGGGCCGGGTTTGTCGGCAGCCTGGGCGGCTTGCCGCTGACACCGAATCTCGACCGGCTGTCAAAGCAAGGTTGGTATTTCGACCGGCTCTACGCCACCGGCACCCGCACCTCGCGCGGCATGGAAGCAGTTGCCGCCGGCTTTCCGCCGACGCCAGCGCCGCCGGTGCTCAAGCTGTCGAAGGCGCAGGGCGGTTTCTTCACCCTGGGGGAGCTTCTCAAGCGGCAGGGTTACGCCACTGAATTCATTTACGGCGGCGTCGCCAACTTCGACAACATGCGCGGCTTCTACCTCGCCAACGGGTTTCAGCGCGTCATCGAGGAAAAGGATTTCGAGAATCCGGTGTTCCTCGGCTCCTGGGGCGTGTCGGACGAGGATTGGGTAACCAAGGCGCATGAAACATTTGTTGCCCACGGCGACCAGCCGTTTTTTGCGCTGATGATGAGCACCAGCAATCACGATCCGTTTGAGTTTCCAGAAGGGCGCATCGAGCCGTACGAGCAACCGCTGTTCACGCGCCACAATGCGATGAAGTACGCCGACTACGCAATCGGAAAATTTTTCGAGCTGGCGAAATCGGCGCCTTACTTCGAGCGCACCATCTTCGTCGTGGTCGCCGATCACGACGCGCGGGTGTACGGCGGCGACCTGGTGCCGGTCGAGCACTTCCGGATTCCCGGACTGATCCTGGGGCCGGGCGTACCGGTGCAACGTGACGGGCGCGTGGCGAGCCAGATCGACCTGGGCCCGACGCTGGTGCACTTGCTGGGCCTGGACGTCCAGCACCCGATGATTGGCCGTGACCTGATGGCGCTGCCGGCCGATGCCCCGGGCCGGGCGATCATGCAGTACTCGCTGCAGCACGGTTTCCGCGTCGGCAACCGGCTGGTGGTGCAGCAACCGGGCAAGGCGCCGCTCAGCTTCACGGTCGGGCCTGACGATCACCTGGAACCCGCGCCCAACGATCCGGAACTGCTGCGCGATGCGCTGGCCCACGCGCTGTGGCCGGCGGAGACCTACGCCCGGCAGTTATACCGGCTCGACTGAACCGGATCAGGGCAGGGTGAAGCCGGCCTCTCGCAGCATCCGCGCCAGCGCAATCAACGGCAGCCCGACCAGCGCGGTCGGGTCGCTTGATTCGATCGCGTCAAACAGGCTGATGCCCAAGCCCTCGACCTTGAAGCTGCCGGCGCAGTCGTAGGCGGGCTCCGCGTCCAGGTATCGGCCGATGGTTTCCGGGTCCAGGCTTCGGAATCGCACCGTCGTGGTGTCGGTTGCCGACTGGTACTCGGCGCCGTGAACCAGCGTTACGGCGGTGTAAAACACCACCGAAGCTCCGGAAAAGGACAGCAGCTGCTGTTTGGCCTTGCCTCGATCGCCGGGTTTTCCCAGGAGGCGCCCAGCGTGACTGGCAACCTGGTCCGAGCCGATCACCCAAGCCTCCGGGCGCTGCATGGCGATGGCCCGGGCTTTGTCCAGCGCCAGGCGCCGGGCCAGTTGCTCCGGCGTGTCATCGGCCCAGGGAGTTTCATCCTGTTCCTGGGCCAGGCTCGAGAAGGGCAGGCCAAGACGGCGCAGCAGCTGCGCGCGGTATTTTGAGCCGGATGCGAGAATAAGCGGCTTGTCCATTGATTTCTTTGATAATATCGCCGCCCACACTCTAACACTGCCCGCTGCCTGCGGGGCGCCATGACAGCCAGAAAAAGCCTGAAGGATGGGATGCTCCCCGCCACCGTGGTCGCGTCCCGGGCAGTCGCCCGGCAGGAGTCCTATTCCGGCCGTATTCCACTGGAGAAGCTGGTTCGCCTGCGGCCATTGCTGGAGGACGCGGGTGGCGAGCTGCAGGTCGAGATCGAGATATCCAGGGATGGCGAGGGTGCCGGATGGATCAAGGGGCGAGTGACCGGCGCGCTGCAACTGATCTGCCAACGCGGTCTCCACCCCTACGCCTGGCCCTGCGATTTGGCTCTTAGCCTGCGGCTGGTCGATAGCGAGTCCGAGGAGGAGCAGGTGCCGGAGCACCAGGACCCGTACCTGGTGCAAGACGACAGCCTGCCCCTGCTGG
>JANNAK010000057.1:0-1917 GCA_031384195.1 Gammaproteobacteria bacterium | reverse complement strand
GTCCCGGATGCTGCTGTTGAATTCCCACTGTGCGGCCGAGGCCGTCAGCGCCATCGTTGGGGCGTAGAAGCCGCCCTCGGGCCGGTGGACCAGGCGTACCGAACCGATCAGCTTTGCGTAGTTGAGCGCCTCGTATTCCGTCACAGCTTCAACCCGCAGGCTTCCACGCAACTGAAGGATCGTGTTTCGGCTCAGAGCAAGAGCATTTCCGACTTGAACCGCGGCATTCACCAGGCCGCTCTCGCGCTTGGCACCATTGGCGAGCCAATTGCTGACGTTGTCGTCATAACCGACGCCCAGTTCCCCGGCAAACCCGAATCCTGATCCCTCGACCGCCAGTACGGGGAACGGGCACAACAACATCGCGGCACACAAAATCCAGTACCGATACCCCTCCAAGCGAAATCCCGTCTGGCGCATGTACGGCACCCCTGATTGGATGCAGTTCATTCTATATAGTTGACGGCATCGATGTCGGTCGCCACGAGAATTAACGCCATGAAAATGACTCGAAACAACGATGCACCACTGAGCGCCGCCAACGAAGCCCGTCGACTGTTCTTGCTGCGCGCGTTGTCGATGGGCGTACTGGCAGGCGGCGCGGGCTGGAATCTGCCGGCACTGGCGTCGCTGTTCGGAAAACTTCCGGGGAAACTCCCCGAAGGGAAATCCATCTTTGAACTGAGCGGCGAGGTGACGGTCAACGGCGCACGCGCCAGTGCCGCAACGCTGATCAAGCCCGGGGACTCGGTCAAAACCGGCTCAAACAGTTACGCCATCTATGCGGTGGGGGGCAATGCCTTCATTTTGCGCGAGAACTCCACTTTCGACATCGGCGTCGTCGGCAAGGCGTTGAAGCAGACCATGCGCCTGCTCACCGGCAAGCTGCTCGGCGTGTTCGGCAGGCGTGACCCGAGCCAGCGATTGTCATTGCGCACCGGCAACGCCACCATCGGGATTCGCGGCACCGGCGTGTATGCAGAGGCTGACGCCGAGAAAACGTATCTGTGCACCTGCTACGGAACCACCGACCTGGTGGCATCGAGCGACTTTGACCTCGACGCCCCGGCGGCGGATCCGGCGTCAAGAGGCAAGAACGCCTCCGTCGCACCACCGCCCGAGCGGGCAGAGATTTCCGCACAGCACCACGACGCACCCAAGTACATCTTGAGCAATCCGGAAAAAGGCAAGCTGATTGTTCCGGCGCCGTTCCTCAATCACACCGACCTTGAATTGATGACGCTGGAAGCGCTGGTCGGGCGCAAGGTCCCGTTCGGTCTGCAACCGGACCAGTACGAGGCGCCGCGCCGCGAGTACTAAGAAAATCAGGGGCCGTCCCTGACTCGCCTACTCCCGATACCAGCGCCTGCTCAGCGCCCCAAGCACCTTGTCTGGATACTCGCGGCGACCGTAGCTGCCGTTGTACCGCGCCAGCGCCTTGACCAGATCCCCGCGCTCCCGGTCGAGGTAGAACTTGAGGATGGTGCAACCCATGCGCAGGTTGGTGCTTGGGCGGAACAGATTGTCATAGGGGCGATTTAATTCTTTGAGCCAGAACGGCATCACCTGCATGTAGCCCTGGGCGCCAACCCGCGATACCGCAAAACGGTCGAAGCGACTTTCGATCTCGATCACCGACAGAACCAATTCCGGCGGAACGCCCGCGAGTTTCGACTCCTGGTGAACCAGCGTCAGGAACTCCAGGCGCTCGTGAAGTTCAGGCAAGGCTTTCGGCACGAAACGGAAAATCCGCGCGGACATGTCGGCCAGCCAGACCTCGGCATCAAACCGGTGTTCAAAGCTGTCGGCCGTGTTGATCGCCTTCAGCAGCAACGCCCTCAGTTCCGGCTCCGGCTCGGGCTGGGCCCTCGCCTGGGACAGCGCAGCAAGCAGGAGCAGCAGGGCCGCGCCGGTTTG
>JANNAK010000038.1:0-19679 GCA_031384195.1 Gammaproteobacteria bacterium | reverse complement strand
ACCGGATCGCCGCCGGCGTCCTGCTGCTACTGCTGGCCTGATTTTTTCCAGTCCGCGAGCGCCTGCACACGGCGTTGCGCCAGCCGGCGGCCGATCTCGGGGCCGGTAACCCCCTCGCCCATGACATCCGACGCCTGGATGGTCGCCGCCACTTTCGCCGCCGCGCGCAGGTAATCGGTCTGCGGGTACTCGCAATCCTCAAATCCGGTGCGGCCATGGGCGTCGGCCTCGCAGGCCAGCAACACCTGCGCAAAGCGCGGGCCCTGCCGGAACGCGCCCAGCTTCTCCAGGAGTTCGAGCAGGGTCTCCGGCCGCAACTCGCGCGCCAGGTGCACGCGCAGGTGCTCGCGGGTGTGAACCAGGGCGAGGTCACGGCACTCGGCCGGTACGCGCAGCCGCACGCAAACGTTCTCCACCAGCGGCACGCCGCGTTGCTCGTGCTGCTTGTGGCTGGGCCATTCCGATTTTGGCGTCAACGCCTTGCCCAGGTCGTGCAGCAGCGCCGACACCCGCACCGGCAAAGGTGCGCCAGCCCGCGCCGCGGCGTCCACGCACATGAGCGTGTGGATCCCTGAATCGATTTCCGGATGGTAGTCGGCGCGCTGCGGAACCCCGAACAGCGCCTCCACTTCCGGCAGGATGCGGGCCAGTGCCCCGCATTCGCGCAGGGTGTAAAAAAACGTGCTGGGCACTTCGTGCATCAGCGTGCGTGCCATCTCCTGCCATACCCGTTCGGGTACCAGGTGGTCGACCTCGCCATTGGCGACCATCTGTCGCATCAAGGACAGGGTTTCGGGCGCCACCTTGAAGCCCAACGGCGCAAAACGCGTGTGGAAGCGGGCAACCCGCAGGATCCGCACCGGGTCTTCGAGGAAGGCCGGCGATACATGCCGCAGGATTCGAGCCTGCAAGTCGGCCTGGCCACCCAGGGGATCGAACAGCGTGCCGCTTTCGTCCCGCGCCATTGCGTTGACCGTGAGGTCGCGCCGGACCAGGTCTTCTTCCAACGTCACTTCGGGGCCAGTGTGGAAAGTGAATCCCTGATATCCCCGGCCGCTCTTGCGCTCGGTGCGCGCCAGCGCATGCTCTTCTTTCGTCGCGGGATGCAGGAAGACCGGGAAGTCCTTGCCGACCGGCTGAAATCCGGCCGCGACCATTTCCTCGGGCGTGGCGCCCACCACCACCCAGTCCCGCTCGCCGACCGGCAGGCCGAGCAGGGCGTCGCGCACGGCGCCACCGACGAGATAGCGCTTCACGGGCGCGCGCTCACGGGTTCCAGCAACGGCAGGATGGGCGCCGGCTCGCCATTGCGTCGCCAACCAATCATCACCAGCGACGACAGCGCGCGCTGCACATAGGTCCGAGTTTCGTTGAACGGAATGTTCTCCACCCAGATGTCGCCGTCCACCGCCCGCTTCGGCAGCCAGCGCGGTATGCGCTGCGGCCCGGCGTTGTAGGCCGCCAGCGTCAGGATGAAGGCGCCGTCGAACTTTTCAGTCATTTCGTGCAGGTAACGGGCTCCGAGCGCGATATTCACCTCAGGATGCAACAGTTCTTCCACGGATGGCGGGGACAGGCCCCAGCGCTTTGCGACCTCGCGTGCGGTCGCCGGCATCAGTTGCAGCAATCCCTGGGCGCCGACGCCGGACACCGCGCGCGGGTTGTAGAGACTTTCGGTACGAATAACCGAGTACAGCCAGTTGGCAGGCACCTGCGTGTCGCGCGTAGCCGCCTCGATTTCGCCGTTGTAGGGCAGCGGGAATCGCAACCACAAGTCGTTCCACAGCCCCAGTTCCGCCTGCAGCCGGACCGCCCGGTCGTGCCAGCCCCAGTTCGCGGCCAGGCGGATCATCTGCGGTTTCGCCGAGTCCGGCAGCGCTCGCAACGCAAAGTTGAACTCCGCGTTGGCCTGGTCCGGCAAGTCGCAAGCCAGCAACTCCCGGGCCCGGCGCAGCGCCGGCGTGGCCGCCAGCAGATCCAGCGTGGGCCAGTCCTCGGCCAGCGGCTTGTGGCGCAGGTCGGCCTTATCCCCGAGGCGCTCGGCAGCCAGGAATCCGTAGTACTCGCGCTCCTTGGCCGCCATGGCGAACCAGGCCCGTGCCTGCTCCATGGCGCCGCGACGTTCTTCGAGTCGGCCATGCCAGTACTGCCAACGCGGCTCGGCGGACATCGCCGTCGGCAGCTCGGCCAAGCCGGTTGCCACCAGTCGCCAGTCGTCGTGCCACAGGGCCGTACGCAGGCGCCATTCATGCACGAGGGTATCGTCTGCGGCGACCTTGAAACCCGAAAATTGACGCAAGGCTTCCGGATCGCGGTCGTAGGCCATGCCCAGCGCGTAGGAGCGGTGGAGCTGGTATCGATCCGCACCCTCCATCCGCGAATCCGCCACCAGCGACTTGTACAGGATGCGTCCCCGATCCGAATCCGCCCGCGCCAGCCGCTCAAAGGCGCGCAACACGGCCTCGCGTTGCTCGCCCGCAGCCACCGGAACCCTGCGGTGATCGAGGAAGTCGCCAATGACCTTCTCGGCATCCCGGTCAGCGTCGCGCCAGTACGTCAGCGCCTCCTGTCGTGCCGGCAAGAGCGAGTTGAGCGAGGCCGGGGGCGACAAGCGTTCGCGACCGGTGTAGCGCGCCCGGCGCTCAATTTCGGATGCGCTGAGGCGATCGGCGGAGTCGATCCAGGCGTACGCCACCGCGCAGGCGGCCGGTGCGCTGCGTGATTCCATCCACTGCGAAAGCACCTTGTCGCGCAAGCCCTCAAGATTATTCGTGGCCAGTCGCGCAGAGAACTCGTGGCAGCGCAGGCTTTCATCTGGCAAATCAGCGCCTGGCCATCGCGATCGCCAGGCGCTGAACTCTGTCCACTTCGAACGCGCGCCGAGGTATCCCAGGAAATCACGATGCAGGCCGCGCACGGGCGGCTCGTCGGGGTGCGCCGTGAGCAGCGCGATGACGCGCGTCTCTCGACCCTGGTCGCGTTGCCCGCCGGGAACACGCGCGAGTTCCACCCGCAGCCGCTCGGCTTCGAGGTAACGAAAGAGGGGGTAGCGGCGAAGCTTGGGGCTGTCGCTCACCGACAGGCCGAGGTCGGCGATGTGATTCCAGGCGTACAGGAATTCATCCCGGGCGCCGTCGCCCTCGACATAGATTGCCTGCGCCGCCGCCGGCAGCGCCAGGCTGAACGAGATGGCCAGAACCAGACTCGCGCCGAGATCCCGCATGTCTGCCCGATTGGTGTGTAATGCACCATTCTACGCGGCGCCTGATTGATGCTCGAAACCTTGGCGATGTTCCTGGCCACCGGCGCCGTCGCCGGGATGCTGGCCGGACTTTTCGGCGTCGGCGGCGGCCTGATCATCGTCCCGGCCCTGGCGCTCCTGTTGCCACGGCTGGACGTGCCGCCGGCGATCGCGATGCAAGTCGCCATCGGCACCTCGCTGGCGGTGATCTCGGTGACCTCCATCTCCTCGGTGCTGGCCCATCAGCGACGCGATGGCGTGCTGTGGCCAGTGTTCATGCGCCTGGTTCCGGGTCTGGTCGTCGGTGCCCTGACCGGGGCGCTTGCGGCGCACCTGTTGAGTGGCCTGGTGTTGAAGCAAATCGTCGGCGTCGGTGCCCTGCTGGTTGCCATCCAGATGTTCGCCGATCGCAAACCGTCGCCGGCCGGACGCATGCCCGGAACCGTCGGGCTGGCGGCAGCAGGCGCAATCATTGGCCTGCTGTCGGCCCTGATCGGAATCGGCGGCGGCTCCCTGACCGTTCCCTACCTCTCCTGGTGCAAGGTGGAGATGCGCCAGGCCGTGGGCACCTCGGCCGCCTGCGGCATGCCAATCGCCTGGGCGGGCGCGGCCGGATTCATCGCTGCGGGATGGGGCGTTGCCGGAGTCCCTGCGCCGAACCTCGGCTATGTGTCGTTATCGGCGTTTGCGGCACTGGCAATCGCCAGCGTCCTGACCGCGCCGCTGGGCGCAGGACTCGCCCACCGCCTGCCACCGCGCGTGCTGAAGAAAGCGTTTGCAGCGCTGCTGGCCGTGATTGGCGCCGGGATGCTGCTGGGCGCCTAGGCTACTTCGCCAGCGCCTTTCGGATTGCCTCGACTCGCTTCCGATTGACGTCGAAGTCGCGCACCCCCAGGCGCGAGGAAGAACGCACCTGCAACTTCTGGCCGTCGGCAAAAATCTCGACGTCGTCCACATAACCCATCAGGGCTGTGCTGAATTCCGCGTACAGGTAGGAGCCATCCTGCTGGATGATTCGGGCGCGTGACAGGGATTCAATCAATTTGGCCGCTCGGGCGATGACTGATTTCGCATCACCGCTGACCTTGATCGGCGCGATGAAATGCGGATCCGGGCTGTCAACCTGGCTGCTGACCCAGTTGGGTTTCCAGCTGGCTGGCGCGGTGAACTTTCCGTCCTTGACGCCGAGGTTGGCCGGACGAAGACCGCTGAACTTGAACATGGGACTTCCTTGCGCCGCGGGTTGCGGCCGCCATCCTAACCCGCCGACGCCGGCCTCCGGCACTGCCAGGCTCAGGGGGCCAGTTCAGGCTCCAGGGCAGGCAGCGGCTCCACCCCCTTCAGTCGGCAGTCGAGGATCGCCTTGCGCAGTACGGCGATGGCCTTGAAGCGCGGAAAGGTCTTGCGCCAGGCCAGCACGATGCGGCGCTCCGGCGCCGGCCGCACGAAGGGCCGCGACACCAGCAGCGACAGTTCATCCAGCCGGTTCGCCACCGAACTGCGCGGCACCACCGTGATGCCCAGGCCACTGGCGACCATGTGGCGGATGGTTTCCAGCGAACTGCCGGTCTGCGGACGCGGACCGCCGCTGTCCGGGTCCACGCATTTTGGGCAGGCCTCGATGACCTGCTCGCGGAAGCAATGCCCCGGCCCCAGCAGCAGAAGTTTTTCCTGCGCCAGCTTGCGCGCGGGAATGGAGGTCTCGACGCTGAAGCGGTGGTCGCTGGGCATCAGCACGACGAAGGGCTCGTCGTAAACCGCCCAGGTCCGCAAGCCCTCGGCATCGAAGGGCAGCGCCAGCGCTGCAACGTCCAGTTCATTGGCGCGCAAGTGCTCCAGCAGCACCGCGGTGTAGTTTTCGTCGATGACCAGCGGCATCGCCGGGGCCGCCTTGCGCAGGACCGGCACCAGCGAGGGCAGCAGGTACGGCGCCACGGTATAGATCGCGCCGAAGCGCAGCGGGCCGGCAAGTTCATCGTGGCCCTCGCGCGCAAAATCCTTGATTCGCTCGGCCTCGGCCAGCACCCGCCGCGCCTGCCCGATGATCCGCTCGCCCACCGGCGTCGGCCGTGCCTCGCCACGATTGCGCTCGAACAGCATCACGCCCAGCTCTTCCTCGAGTTTCTTGAGCGCCACCGACAGCGTCGGCTGCGACACGAAGGAGCGCTCGGCGGCGCGGCCGAAGTGCCGCTCACGGTCGAGATTTACCAGGTAGCGGAGTTCGGTCAGCGTCATGCGCCAGCCCAGTCCCGTGGCTTCAGGAATTCCTCGTACAAGCGCGCCTCCGCGCTGCCGGGCTCGGGCTTCCAGTCGTAGCGCCAGGACACCTGCGGCGGCAGCGACATCAGGATGGACTCGGCGCGACCGCCGGACTGCAGGCCAAACAGGGTGCCGCGGTCGTAGACCAGGTTGAACTCCACGTAACGCCCACGGCGATACAGCTGGAACTCCCGCTCGCGCGCACCGAAGCCGGTCGCCTTGCGCTTTTTCACGATCGGCAGGTAGGCCGGCAGGAACTGCTCACCCACCTTTCGCATCAGCGCGAAACTGGCTTCAAACCCGCCGCTACTCCAGTCATCGAAAAACAGGCCACCGATGCCGCGGGTCTCCTGTCGGTGCGGCAAGAAAAAATACTCGTCGCACCACTGCTTCATCTTCGGGTAGTGCTCGCCAGCCGCGTCCCGGGCCGTCCGGTGCCAGTGGCGCGCATCCTCCTCGAAGCCGTAGTACGGCGTCAGGTCAAAGCCGCCGCCAAACCACCAGACCGTCTCCTGTCCCGGCGCCTCGGCCATGAAGAAACGCACGTTGCAGTGGGTGGTCGGCACGTACGGATTCGAAGGATGCAGGACCAGCGACACGCCGACCGCGCGCCAGGCACGGCCCGCCAGCTCGGGTCGCAGCTTGCTCGCCGAAGGCGGCAACTGGTCGCCATGCACCAGCGAGAACCCGACGCCGGCGCGCTCGAACACAGCACCCTCGGCAAGGATGCGCGTGTCGCCACCGCCGCCAGCCGGTCGCGACCACAGGTCCGGCTTGAAGGACGCCTTGCCGTCCTCGGACGCCAGCGCCACGCAAAGCCGACCCTGCAATCCCCGCAGGTATTTTTCGACTGTGGAAAATTCCGCAGCGCCGATGTTCATGAGCGCAGCAGTTTACCGGTCGCCAACTCGCGGATCGGTGTCGGACGCTGCATGCCGCCGGTGTCGCCGTTCAGGATGGCGTCGAGCCGGTCGTCAAAGTAGCGCCGAACGTGCAACGCGCTGCGTGCGGCGGGCCGGTCCGAAACATTGGCGCTAGTCGATACGATGGCCCCCCCGTAGCGGCGGCACAGCGCCGCCGCCAACGGGTGCGCCGTGACCCGCACCGCCAGTGTGTCGCGGCCGCCGGTGAGGTAGGCCGGGGTGCGGGCGGCTGCCGGCAGCAGCCAGGTGCTGGGGCCCGGCCAACTCTTCAGCACCGGCTTAAGCGCCGCGGAGGAGATTTGACCCAGGTAAGGCTCAAGCTGGGAATAGTCCGCGGCGATCAGAATGACGCCCTTGTGCAGCGGCCGTCGCTTGAGCGACAGCAACCGGACAAAGGCGTGCGGATTTTCCGGTTCGCAACCCAGGCCCCAGACCGCTTCGGTCGGATAGGCGACGACGCCGCCGGCACCCAGCACGCGCGACGCCCGTTCAATGGCCAGGCGCGACATGGAGACCTGCGTCAGGGCGCTGCGGCCTTGGGCGTGGCCGCTTTCTTTTTCGCGCGCTTGGCCTTTTTCTTCGGCTTGGCTTTGACCTTGGCCGGCTTTTCGTCCGCCACTGCCGGTGCGCCTGCCGCTTCCGCCGTCTTGGCGGCCTTCTTTTTTTTGCCGCCTTTCTTGCCCTTGACGATGTTTTGTTCTTCGAGCAGCAGCAGGCACTCTTCCAGCGTCAGGCTGGCGTAGTCCTTGCCCTTGGGGATGCGCGCCCTGCGCTTGCCGTCTTTGATGTAGGGACCGAACCGGCCCTTGATCACGATCACGCTGCTGTTGTCGAAGGCAATCAGGGTGGCGGCGATGATGGCCTGCTTCTTCAGCTCGATCAGCTCCAGCGCACGCGGCAACAGGATGGTGAAGGCGTCATCTTCCTTGCGCAACGAGGCGTATTGGTCGCCAAACTTCACGTAGGGACCAAAGCGGCCGATGTTGGCCTCGACCAACTCGCCTTCCGGCGTCTGGCCCAGCTTGCGTGGCAACGTGAACAGTTCCAGCGCCTGGTCCAGGGTGATCGAGTCCAGCCGCAGCGCTCCACGCAACGAGGCAAAGCGCGGCTTGTCCGCGTCGTCCTTGGTGCCGATTTGTGCAAACGGACCGAAGCGGCCGAGGCGCACCGACACCGGCTTGCCGCTGGCCGGGTCATTGCCCAGCACTCGCGACTCGTTGACCTCCTGCCGGCTCAATTCCATTTTGAGGTCGACCATCGGCTTGAAGTTGTCCCAGAACTCGCGCAGCACCGGCACCCATTCGCGCTCGCCGCGCGATATCTCGTCCAGCTCGTCCTCGAAGTGGGCGGTGAACTTGTAGTCCACGTAATGCTCGAAATGTTCGGTCAGGAAGCGGTTGACGATGATGCCGGTGTCGGTGGGCACAAACGCCTTGCCGTGCAGTTCAACGTAGTTGCGTGTTTGCAGGGTGTTGATGATGGTGGCGTAGGTCGAGGGTCGACCGATGTCGTACTCCTCCAGCGTCTTCACCAGGCTGGCTTCCGTAAATCGCGGCGGCGGCTCGGTGAAATGCTGCTCGGCGAGCAGTTCGGCAAGGGTGACCGTCTCACCCGTTTCCAGTGGCGGCAGGCGCGCCTCGTCGTCCTCATGGTCCTCGGTGTCGTCGGCCTTGATGTTGTAGGCGGCGAGGAATCCGGGCTCCAGCAGCACCTGGCCATTGGCACGAAACGCGTGCTCTGTTCCGGCGCGCAATTCCACCGCCACGGTGTCGAACACCGCCGCTTCCATCTGGCTGGCAATCGCGCGCTTCCAGACCAGTTCGTACAGGCGGGCCTGGTCCTGCGGCAGGTGCTGCAGCGTGTCGGGGGTGCGCCCGGCCGACGACGGACGCACCGCTTCGTGCGCTTCCTGGGCATTCTTGGACTTGGCCTTGTAGAAGCGCGGCTGCTCCGGCAAGGCGGCCTTGCCGTAGCGCTTGAGGATCACCGCGCGGATGTCGGCCAGCGCATCCTGCGACAGGCTCACCGAGTCGGTACGCATGTAGGTGATGTAGCCCTCTTCGTACAGGTCCTGCGCGGCGCGCATGGTGCGCTTGGCGGTGAAGCCGAGCTTGCGGTTGGCTTCCTGCTGCAGGGTTGAGGTGGTGAACGGCGGCGCGGGATTGCGCTTGCGCTGCTTCTTGTCGACGGTGCCGACGGTGAGCTTTCCGCCGGCCGCCGTCTCGATGGCCTGCTTGGCGGCATCGGCGCCACCGGTCTCATTCAGCGTGAACTGCTCAACCTTCTTGCCGTTGTACTGGACCAGCTTGGCGGCGAAGGCCTGGCTGCCCTTTTGTGCCCTTGCGTCCAGCGTCCAGTATTCCTGCGGCACGAACTTGCCGATCTCGGCCTCTCGCTCGCAAATCAGGCGCAGGGCCGGACTTTGCACGCGGCCGGCCGACAGGCCGGGTGCCACCTTGCGCCACAGCAACGGCGACAGGTTGAAGCCCACCAGATAATCGAGGGCGCGGCGCGCCTGTTGGGCATTGACCAGGTCGATTGCGATCTCGCGCGGATTCTCGATCGCGTTCTTGACCTCGCGCTCGGTGATTTCATAGAACACCACCCGCTTGACTGGCTTGCCCTTGAGCAGCTTTTTTTCCTTCAGCAGCTCGGACAGGTGCCAGGCGATGGCCTCACCCTCGCGATCCGGATCGGTCGCGAGGAACAGGGCGTCGGCATCTTTCAGCGCCGCGCCGATGGCGCGGACGTGCTTTTCATTGCGCTCGATGACCGCGTACTTCATCTCGAAGTTGTTCGCGGTATCCACCGCCCCGTCCTTGGGGATGAGGTCGCGCACATGGCCAAACGAGGCCATGACCTCGTAGTCGTGGCCAAGATATTTTTTGATCGTCTTGGCCTTGGCCGGCGATTCGACGATGACGAGGTTCTTGCTCATTGAGGCGGGTTCCGCGCGGTGGCGCGATTCATTCTTCTCAGCTTATACGGGGAAATTGGCGTGTTTGTCCAGAATCGGGGGCCGGCCTACCGGATCCACACCGTCTTGATGTTGACGAACGCGCGCAGGCCCTCGACGCCCAATTCGCGGCCGACGCCCGAGGCCTTGATGCCACCAAATGGCAGCTGCGGATCGGATTTCACCATGCCATTGACGAACACGCTGCCGGCCTGGATCAGGGGGATCAGGCGGTCGGCAAGTCCTGAATCGCGGGTCCACAGGCTGGCGCCGAGGCCGAAGCGGGTGTCATTGGCAATGGCGATGGCGTCTTCGGCATCCCGTGCCCGGATGACCGTGGCGACGGGCCCGAAGATTTCTTCCGTGTAGGCGAGGTTCCCGGGGGCTACGCCGATGAGCACGGTCGGCGGGTAGTACGCTCCGGGCCCCGGCATAACCTTTCCGCCGAGTACGCAGCTTGCGCCCTGGCGGACGGCGCCCTCGACTTGTCGCTGCAACTCATCGCGCAAGTCGACGCGCGCCTGCGGGCCGATATCGGTGGCCGAGTCCATTGGATCGCCGACGCGAACTTTCTTCATCGCGGCGACCAGGCGAACGACGAAGTCGTCGTGCACGGCGTCGTCGACGATGAAGCGCTTGGCCGCGATGCAGGATTGGCCGGCATTGATGTTGCGCGCCCTGGCCGCTGTCTCGGCCGCGAGGGCGACGTCGGCATCGGCCAAAACAATGAAAGGGTCGGACCCGCCAAGTTCCAGCACCACCGGCTTGAGCGCGCGCCCCGCCGCCTGCCCGACTTCACGTCCGGCCAGCTCGCTGCCGGTAAGCGTCACCGCCGCAATGCGCGGATCGGCGATCAGGCCGGCGACCGCGCCCGACCCGACCAGCAAGGACTGGAACAGGCCTGGCGGAAAACCCGCATCCTGCACCAGCCCCTCGATCGCCAACGCACATTGCGGAACGTTTGACGCGTGCTTGAGCACCCCGCCGTTGCCCGCCATCAGGTTGGGTGCGATGAAGCGAAACACCTGCCAAAACGGAAAATTCCAGGGCATGACCGCGAGCACCACACCCAGCGGGTCGTGGCGCACATAGCTGCGACTGGCGTCGGTGGCGATGTTGCGCGGCGCAAGGCCGCGTTCGGCGGTGTTGGCATAGTGCTCGCAGGCCAGCGCACATTTTTGCGCCTCGGCGATGCCGTCCTTGAGCGGCTTGCCCATTTCCAGTGCCATCAGGCGCGCCAGCGCCGGTCCACGCTCGCGAAGCAGTTCCGCCAACCGACGCATGGGAACGGCGCGCTCCGCGAAGGGGGTCGCCGACCACCGCGCCTGTGCGTTGAATGCGCCCGCGAGGATGCGATCGATATCGGCTGCCCCGTGCGGGACAAAGGAACGTAGCGTTTCGCCGGTTGCCGGATTCACCGAGGCGATGCTCATGCGCTCACCTGCGGCAACAGGATTTGGCGGATAACCTGCCCGCCGGCGAGGGCCTCGAAGGCCTCGTTGATCTTCGACAGCGGAAGGCTGGCGCTGTGCAGTTTTTCAACCGGCAGCCTGCCGTTGCGCCACCACTCAATATATTGCGGGATGTCCCGGGCTGGATTCGACGACCCCATGTAGGACCCCAGCAGTGATTTCCCCTCGCCGGCAAAGGCCAGCGCCGGAAATTGCACAGTCTTGGCCGGGTGCGGCAGGCCCATGGCGACGGCCGCCCCGCCACGGCTCAGGGACTGGAAGGCGGCTTCGAGCACGGCCGGCACGCCGGCTGCCTCGAACGCGAAATCCACGCCGCCGGTCAGGTCGCGGATGCCAGCGGCATCTTTGGGATCCAGAACGTCGGTGGCGCCCAGCTCGCGGGCCACCTGCCGCTTGGATTCCACCGGGTCCACCGCAATGATGCGCGCTGCCCCGGCGGCTTTGGCGCCCATGACGGACGCGAGGCCCACGCCGCCCAGGCCAAACACCGCCACCGACTGTCCGGCCTGTACCCGCGCGGTATTCAGCACGGCGCCGACACCGGTCAGCACGGCACAACCAAACAGGGCGGCCGTTGCCAGTGGCACGTCACGGGAAATCACCACCACCGACTCGCGCGCCACCACGGCGTGCTGCGCAAACCCGGACACGCCCAGATGGTGGTGCAGCACGGCGCCACCCGCATCGCGAAGCAACGACGCACCGTGCAGCAAGTGTCCGGAGCCGTTGGCGGCCGCACCGGGAATGCACAAGGCGACCCGGCCGTGGCTGCACTCCGGGCAATGGCCGCAGCTGGGGACAAAGGCGGTCACCACATGGTCCCCGATCCGGACGTCCGTCACCCCGGCACCCAACGCCTCGACCACCCCGGCCGCTTCGTGGCCCAGCGCCATCGGCAAGGGCCGCAGGCGCGCGCCGTCGACGACCGACAAATCGGAATGGCACACACCCACCGCTTCCATGCGCAACAGCAATTCCCCGGCACGCGGGGCTCCCAGCTCAACCTCCTCGACCTGCAATGGCCGGGACAGGGTGTACGGCCGGGCCGTGGTCACGGCCCGCAGGACGGCGGCGCGGGTTTTCATTCCTTATACATTCCCGCGCAACGGCTCGAGCATCAGCCTGTCGATGCCGTCCGGGTCCTCAAGGTAGGGCAGGTGGCCGACCATCGGCAGCTCGACATAGCGGCAGTTCGGCAGGCGCCGCGCCAGCAGTCGTCCATTGGCCACTGGCACGATGCGATCGTCGCTGCCGTGGATGACCAGGGAGGGCGCGGAGATGTCCTCCACTTTGGCGCCGGCGGCGAAAAAATCGGCGCAGGCCTGGTACTGCGCCAGCCAACACTCCAGCGGCGTCGGAAACTCCAGCCGCCGGCGCAGGATGTCCTCGAACTGTGCTGGATGAGATTCGGTCCAGCCACGCGAAAACGATCGCGGCATGGTGGTGCGAACGTTGTCGCCGGGCGACAGCTTCGCCGCGGCGATCCACGCCGCCTGGGTTTCTGCGGGCAGGGGCTCGCCCTCGGGCCCGCCGGGACTGGTCCCAATCAAGACCAGCGACCGAACCCGTTGCGGGTGGCGCAGGGCCAGGGTCTGGGCGATGTAGCCGCCCATGGAATGTCCCAGCACGTGCGCACTTTCGATTCCCGCATCGGCCAGCACCGCCGCCGCGTCGTCGGCCATCATGGCCATGCTGTAGGGTCCGCGCGGTTTCTCCGAGCGGCCGGTGCCACGATTGTCGAAACAGATTACGGAGTGACGAACCTCCAGTCGCTCGCGCAATTCGGTCCAGCACCAAGTTGCATAACCCAGGCCCGTGATCAGCAGCAGCGGCTCGCCAGTACCGCCGCGCTCGACGTGCAGCCGCACCGCGCTCCACGCTGGCGCGTTCACCCCGCCACCCGCAGGTAGGCGCCGCCCGGGACGCTGGTCACCAGCCCCTCGAGTTCCAGCGTCAGCAGGGTGGCGCTCAAGCGATCCAGCGGCAGCGACACCCGCTCCAGCAGTCGATCAAACGGCGTGGCCTCGTAGCCCAGCGCATCAAGCACGCGGCGCACCTCGGGGGCCAGTTCGGCGGCCGCCGCGCTGCTGCCGGGTTCGCCACCGGGTCGCTTGTAATCCTGGCCAAGCAAGGGCATCAGTTCCTCCAGCAGGTCATGCACCGTCTCGGTGAGCTTGGCGCCCTGCCGGATCAGCGCATGGGTGCCTCGTGACAGCGGGCTGTGGATGGAACCCGGGATCGCGAACACCTCGCGCCCTTGCTCCAGTGCCAGCCGCGCCGTGATCAGCGAGCCACTCTGCGGCGCCGCCTCGACCACCAGTACGCCCAGCGCCAATCCGGAAAGTATGCGGTTCCGTCGCGGAAAATTCTCCGGCAGCGGTTGCGTCCCGGTGGGAAACTCGGAAACCAGCACGCCGTGACTGGCGATGCGGTGTGCCAGTGCCCGATGGCGCGCCGGATACACCCGGTCCAGCCCGGTACCGCAGACCGCCACTGTCGGATTGCCGGCGTCCAGCGCCCCGCGGTGCGCCGCCCCGTCGATCCCTTGCGCAAGTCCACTGGACACCAACAAGCCGTGGCGACCGAGCTCCGCGGCAAACCCGGCTGCCGACTCCATGCCCTGCGGCGTGGCAGAGCGCGAACCGACCACGGCCACCTGCGGGCGGCAAAGCAAGGCAGCGTCGCCCTGATAGAACAAGGCCAGTGGTGGCACCGCCGCTTCCCGCAGCCGTCGCGGGTAGCGGGGATCGCTGTGGGTCAGCAGGCCCCGGTGCTCACCGGCCAGCCAGTCCAGGTCGGACTGGATTCCGCCGGAATCCGGGGGCTGGAGTTGTGGATGCAGGCGCTTCGGCACGCCGGCCCCTTGCCAGTCCGAGGGAGTTGCGTCCAGCGCCGCCCCGGGTCCACCGAATGCATCGAGCAAGCGGCCGCCGTACACCGGCCCCACGCCGGAGAGGCGGAGCAATTGCAGCCAGTGGGGAAGTTCTGGATCGCCGGGAGTCACCCGGCGATGGTACCCGCTAGCGAGAGCTCGGTACCGGCTTTTCGACCTTGTCGCCGACGTGAATCTGGCGTAGTGCCGTCATCACCAGCGCAAGGCAAACCCGCTCGTTGGTCTTGAACACCATGACCGTCCCGGCGTTGACGTCGGGCAGCCGGACCTTGCTGCCAAGGGCGCTGTAGGGATCCTTCGACTTTCGTCCGGATTGCATGACCGTCAGCACATGGCCATTTTCAATGCCCTGCGCGCGACCACGGTTGATGGCGACGATCTGGTACTGGCCGATCTGGGTGTCGCCGTTGAAGGCGTCGATGATCGTTCCGCCCACCGCCTGCGCCGGCGCGTGCGGGTAGAAATTGAGGTCCAGCGCCTTGGGGTCAACCGGCAGCAGCCGGTCACCGGCGCGGGTCTCGATATCGGACCGCGTCAGCACCACAGTGGCTGGGTCGCCGAATACTCTCAGCTCGGCGTCGGCCACCGGAATGGCCTCATAACCGATGGTGTCGCCATCGTCCGGATCCACGTAGCGCTTGCCGCTGCGGACAATCTGGTACTGGCGCAGGGTCGGGTCCTTGATGTCAAGAACGTAGGCAAGTTCGTCGGACGCCGCCGCGTTCATCAAGTGCGGATCCTCGAAGTCGAGCACGTACGGTGCGTCCTCGAGGGTGTCCAGATCTTCAATAATGCGCGGTCCGCGCAGGAATCCGGCGATCATTTCGCGCGGGATTGCGTCGACCGCCTCACCCAGCGGCAGCTCGCGCACGCGCGGCGACAGCTTGTCCTGCGGTCCGGAATAGGCCTGTTGCGGCGGCTCGCCTTCCTTGGCGATGCGCGGCTGGCCGTTAACCGAGTACAGATACAGGACATCGCCGGGATAGATCAGGTGCGGATTCCGAACCTGTTCGTTCACGTACCAGACTTCCGGCCACTGCCAGGCGTCCAGCAGGAATTTTTGCGAGATGCTCCAGAGCGTGTCGCCCTTCTGCACCACGTACTTCAGCGGCGCCGCGGGCTGCAGTTGTACCTCCGTCGGCGCGAGCGGTTCGGCAACCGGCTCCGGAGCCATCGGCTCCGCCTCCAGCGGCACGGGCTCAATGGCAGTCGTGGCGCAGGCAGCCAGAAGAATCAGGGCCGAGGCCGCTACCGAGATACGGCAAATAATGCTGATATCATTCCGCATGTTGGCGGCTCCCTATGCACCACGGCGTGATTGTTGCACAAAATCCAGCAATAGCAAAGAGTTGCCGGAACTTTCGAAAGCAAAACCTAGAACGGCGTCCGCCATGGCCCTTTTGACCATCCTCCACCACCCCGATCCGCGCCTGCGCGAGAAGGCAAAACCGGTGGCCAAATTCGACGCCGCCCTGCAGCGTCTGATCGACGACTTGTTTGAATCCATGTATGACGCGCCGGGCGTGGGCCTGGCCGCGACCCAAGTCGGAGTCGCGCTGCGGGTGGCGGTCATGGACTGTTCGGGCGATTCGAATAAGCCGCAGCCCCAGGTCATGGTAAACCCTGAAATTCTCGAACTGAAGGACCTGACCGACGTGGACGAGGGCTGTCTGTCGGTCCCCGGAGTGGGCGACCGGGTAAAGCGTTACCAGACGGTCCGGGTGCGCGCCCAGGACCGCAAGGGTGCCAGCTACGAACTGGAAGCCGACGGACTGCTGGCGCAATGCGTGCAGCACGAAATCGACCACCTGGACGGCAAGCTCTATATCGATCATCTGTCTTCGATCAAGCGCGAGCGCCTGCTCAAGCGCCAGCGTGAAGCACGCGAGTCGCCCGCGGATCTGGACCAGGAGTCCCAGTAAAAAGGGACCCGGTCCCCATTTTTCTGCGAGCCCCGTGCCCAACCAACCCACCATCGTAAAAAAGGGGCACAGTCCCCGGCGGCGGCTAGTGTTCGCCGGCACCCCGGAGTTTTCGGTGCCTGCGCTGGACGCTCTGCTCGATGCCGGCCATGACATTGCCGGCGTCTATACCCAACCGGACCGTCCGGCCGGACGCGGCCGCCGGCTGACACCCTCGCCCGTCGCCATGCGCGCCGCGGCCCTGGGCGTGCCGGTGTTCAAGCCGGAGAAATTCACCGCCGAGGCGGTGGCACAGTTACGGGACTTGCAGCCGGAGGCCATGGTCGTGGTCGCCTACGGCCTGCTCCTGCCGCCCGCCGTCCTCGAGATCCCGGTCCGCGGCTGCTTCAACATTCATGCCTCGCTGTTGCCGCGCTGGCGAGGCGCGGCGCCAATCCAGCGCGCGATTCTTGCCGGCGATGCCGAAACCGGAATCACCATCATGCAGATGGATGCCGGGCTCGACACCGGGGCCATGCTTCTGCGCGAGTCGATCGCCATCGGCCCGCAGCAAAACGCCGGCGAATTGCAGTCCATCCTGTCGGCGTCCGGTGCGCGGATGATGGTCCAGGCACTGGCCCGGCTCGACGCCCTGGTCCCGCAAGCACAGCCAGCGACCGGCGAAAGTTACGCGCGCAAAATCCGCAAAGAGGAGGCGCGCCTCGACTGGTCCCGTCCAGCCGCAGAGCTGGCCCGTGCGGTGCGCGGCTACAACCCGGCACCGGTGGCGTGGACGGAGCTGGACGGCGAGCGGGTGCTGGTCCATCGCGCCGTTGCAGCGGCAACCGGCGGCGCGGTGCCCGGCATCATCCTGGCCGTCGACGCCGGCGGCCTGACCGTGACTTGCGGGGACGGCAGCCTGCGCATGTCCGAGTTCCAGCGCGCCGGCGGCAAGGTGATGTCGGCCGCGCTGGCGCCCCACCACTGGATTGGCCGCCGCTTCTCCTGAAGCAACCGCGCTAGTTCGGGCGCAGGTCCAGGCTGTCGAGTTCCACCGACAAGTCGGCAAGGTCGCCGGACTTCAGGGTTGCCGAGGAAAGCGTGAACAGCACGGTGCGGCTGGCCTCCGCACCGACCACCGACCGCTGCGGCCAGTGGTAGTAGACCGGCGCGAAGGACTCGCAGGGGGCTTCGATGTCGCGTTGGTCAGGGCAGCCCGAGCCGCCGGAATCCGTCGCCTTGTGATCGATCCAGGCCGGCGCCGAGAATCCAGCCTGGGCGTCCGCTCTCAGGGCGAGGAAACCGCTGAACGAGCGCTCGGAATATCCCGAACCAATCTGCACCGGGATGCTGAGCAACTTCTCCGGCCCGTAATAGGTAAAGGCGTGCGGATCGTACTCGGCCAGGCTGAACACCCAGTCCTCGGCGTTTACCTCGGGCACGAAGAAATGCGCCAGCGCGGGTGCCGCCGGGTTCGTGACATCAAATATCTGCAGGCGAATGTTGTGGTTCACGCCGGTGCCGTCGCCGTCGCGACCGATGGTCAACAAGTGGTTTTCATCCAGTGGATGGATGTAGGTCGAGAATCCGGGAATCTCAACCTGCCCAGTGACCTTTGGCGCCGTTGCATCGGACAGGTCGAACACGAACAGTGGATCCACCTGCCGGAAGGTGACCACGTAGCCCCGATCGCCCAGGAATCGTGAACTGAAGATTCGCTCGTCCCGCATGAAGTCCCGAACCTGGCCGACCGTCTTCAGGTTTCCATCGGTGCCCGCCCCGAGCACGAACAGGTGATTGCTCGGGACCCAGCGGTCGAGGTCTTCCCGGAACCGGCCTTCGGTTGTCGCCACGCGCAGGAATCCCTGGTGCTCGCCAAAGCTGTAGCTGTCCCGGGTCCAGCCGTCGACCACGCCAAACCCGGCCGGCTGGACCGCGCCTTCGGTCAGTTCAAAACGGTAGATCGCAGTTTGCTCAGTCTGGCGCCGGTCGAACCACCAGCCGCCGCTGTACTGGGCCAGATACAGGTAATCCTGGCTGGCATACAACTGCCAGGCGTTGTTGATGGTTGCCAGCGCTGCCGGGTTGCCGCCGTCGGTATCAACGCTGGTGATGAGCATCAGTCCCAGGCGATGCTCGACATCGGTGTGCAGCACCGACTCGCAGGCCAGTGGCTGTGGCTCACCCTCGCCCAAGCCGGACTTGCGCAGCGGCAGCAGCTGGCCCAGCGGCGTGGCCGCCACGGCCTGATTCACGTCGCTGCGGATTTCCCCGGCCAATCTCTCGGCGTCCTCCTTGCGCCCGTCCTGTCGCGCCTGGTAGTAAGCCTGCAGTCGCTGGTGAAATCCGCTGGACTCCGACAAGGCCGTCGGCCACCAGTAATTGTGGGTGGAAACCAGATGCAGGCGCCGGTCCACCCGCCGGGAGTCGAACATATAACCCTCGGTCCACAGCCAGTCGGTCGCCACCGGCGCGACCGGATCGCTTATGTCGAGGAACAGCAGCCCGGTGCCGTAGCGGGCGGGATACGCGCCGGTCCCCGGGTAGTTCGGCCCGGCCGCATCAATCATCACCACCAGACGGTTGTTCTCGGCGTCCAGGTAAAGGCTGCGGGCTTGGCCATAACCGGATCCCTGCAGGTTCAAACGATAAGCAACGTTCATTTGGTCCGCGGGCGAGGCACGGATCACCAGCAACTCAGGCCCACGGGCGAGGTAAAAGTAGCCGCGCGCATCGGCCTTGATCAGGTCGGCTTCGTCGACTCCGGCTTCCTGGGTGTTGGTGCCCGAAACGTCGCGAAATCCGCCGCTGGCTCCCAAGGCCCCATCGGACGGGGCCGGTGGCCCGCCCGGCGACGCCATCGACGGCGCGCCCTCGAGCATGAAGCCCTGGCAACCCCAGCACGGCGCCCAGCCCTCAAGCAGTTCCCGGCTCAGGGAGGCAGAGAAATAGCTCCGGTAGTCGTCGCAACTTTCGAAGTGCCTGGCGGCAAGTTTTGCCTTGGGCGTGGCCAGCGAGGTGAGCCCAACCTGAGGATTGTCCTGGGGCCAGCAACCAGCAAGGAGCAGGGCTGCCAGCAACAGCCCAGGGATCCTGCCAACATCGTGCGTCAATTTCATCGGAAGCCCCTCCGCTGATCCTGCAGTATAAGCTCCGGCTGCGGAGCTTCCAGCTTGAAACGACAGGCGGCAGCGTCCGTTTTCGACCCACTCTTGCCGGAGCAAGCCGATGTCCCCGATCAAGGCCTACGCCAGCGACCAGCCCTGCGCCCCACTGAGGCCGCTGGAATACGACCCCGGCGCGCTGGGCGCCGACCAGGTGGAGGTCGCGGTTGAGTCCTGCGGGGTCTGCCACTCCGACCTGTCGATGATCGATAACGAGTGGGGCAATACCAGTTACCCGTTTGTGCCGGGGCACGAAATAATCGGAACAGTCGCGGCGATGGGCGCGCAGGTACGCGGCCTGACGGCCGGCCAGCGGGTAGGCGTGGGCTGGTTCTCGGGCAGTTGCCAGTACTGCCGGCAGTGCATTGGCGGCGAGCAACACCTGTGCAAGGACACGGTCGGGACTATCGTCGGGCGCCACGGCGGCTTCGCCGACCGGGTGCGTACCCAATGGAACTGGGTGTTTCCACTCCCGCAAGGACTGGACGCTGCCAGCGCCGGGCCACTGTTCTGCGGCGGCATCACGGTGTTCAGCCCGATCCTGCTGGCCGGGATAAAGCCCACAGATCGGGTTGGCGTGGTCGGCATCGGCGGACTGGGTCACCTGGCACTGCAGTTCCTGCGCGCCTGGGGCTGCGAAGTCACCGCGTTTACCTCGACCGAAGCCAAGCGCGATGAAGCCATTCGCCTGGGCGCACACCGCGCGGTCAGCAGCACCGATAAAGCGGCGCTCAAAGCGCTGCGTCGTTCGTTTGACTTGATCCTGGTCACGGTCAACGTGACGCTGGACTGGAACGCCTACGTCGCGGCACTCGCTCCCAAGGGCCGGCTGCACCTGGTCGGCGCCGTGCTCGAGCCAATTCCGGTGGC
>JANNAK010000151.1:0-2676 GCA_031384195.1 Gammaproteobacteria bacterium | reverse complement strand
TCGCCGGGTCCGTTCGACGGCCAGGACTTCTCGAATCCGGGCCACAGCAGCGCGTTGGTGCTGGCCTCGGCACCCTCGCCGCCCAACCACGGCAGTGACAACTGGCGGGCGTAGAACAGCGCGCCAAAGAAAGCCCCGAAGAACATGACTTCGGAAAATATGAACCAGGACATACCCCAGCGGTAGGTTGCATCCACCTGGCTGTTGTAAAAGGCGCCTTCACTTTCCTGCGCCACCTTGCGGAACCAGCGGAAGATGATGAACAGCGCCAGTGCCGTACCCGTGTACAGGCTCCAGGAGCCGAGATTCTTCTCTTCGAGATAGCCCCACACACCAACAATGACGGCAACCAGGCCGACCGTCAGCGCGAAGGGATAGGCGCTGGGCTCGGGAACGAAATAGCGGCTGCGGTCGGGGCTTGCGTGGCTGCTCATGGCTGGTCCGTGGTCTTGAATCCGGGGGCCGCCAGGGCGGCGGTCTGGGTCAGGTCAAAGAAAGTGTACGACAGCGTGACGGTGTCGATGTCGGCCGGCAGGTCGCGGTCAAGCATGAAGCGCACCGGCATCTGCTTCTGCTCCCCCGCCGCAAACGACTGCTGCCGGAAGCAGAAGCACTCGGTCTTTTGCAGGTACTTGGCCGCGTTCCACGGCAGGATGCTGGGCACCGCCTGCGCCAAGGCGACTTCCCCGTGCGGGTTCCCGGCAGTGAAATTTACCGTGTAGAGCTGACCCGGGTGCACCGAGATCCGCTCCACCTCCGGGGCAAAGCGCCAGGGCTGCCCGCCGTTGACGGTGGTCAGGAACTCGACGGTCACGAGGCGCGAGGTGTCGACCTGCTCGACCACCTCGGCGGCCGACGCCATCCCGGACGAGCGGCCGTTGAAGCCGGTCAGGTCACAGACCACGCTGTACAGCGGCACCAGCGCAAAGCCAAAGGCGAACATGCCGAGCGCAAATCCGCAGCCACGCAGGAACGACCGGCGTGTGCCGCGTTCACCTGACTCCGTCACCGGTGCGCCTGCATCAGGAAGAACGCGAGCAGGAAACTCGCCGCGAGCGCGGCGTGAAGCAACGCCGTCCGCAGGTTGCGGCGCGCGAGTACGCGGCGTGGATCGCCTTGCTCAGTCGTGCTGTTTGGCATGCGTAAGCGGGTCTATGTCGTCGTGCGCGGCGGTGAGTTCCGCGTCGGCAATCCTCGGCGGGACCTCAAAGGTGTGGTACGGCGGCGGCGAAGCCACGGTCCACTCCAGGCCATGCGCGCCCTCCCACGCCCGGTTGCCGACCTTCGCCATCCCGTTGCGGAACCAGATGCAGCGGGCAAAGTTGTAAATCATGAGGAATTGCGCGACGAAGAATCCGAACGCCCCGATCGACGACCAGACGTTGAAGTCGGTAAAGACCGTCGCGTAATCCGGCACGCGACGCTGCATGCCCGCCAGGCCGGAAAAATGCTGCGGGAAGAAGGTCAGGTTGATGAAGATTGCCGACAGCCAGAAATGCAGCTTGCCGAGGTTCTCGTTGTACATCACGCCGGTCCACTTCGGGATCCAGTAATAAACGCCCGCGATGATGGCGAACACCGCCCCGGGCACCAGCACGTAGTGGAAGTGCGCCACCACGAAGTAGGTGTCGTGGTACTGGAAGTCGGCCGGGGCGATGGCGAGCATCAGGCCCGAGAATCCGCCGATGGTGAACAGGAACACAAACGCCACCGCGTACAGCATCGGCGTCTCGAAGGTCATCGAGCCGCGCCACATGGTCGCGATCCAGTTGAACACCTTCACGCCAGTCGGTACCGCGATCAGCATGGTGGCGAACATGAAGAACAGCTCACCCGCCAGCGGCATGCCGACCGTGAACATGTGGTGCGCCCAGACAATGAACGACAGGAAGGCGATGGAGGCCACGGCATAAACCATCGAGTCATAGCCGAACAGGGCCTTGCGGGCAAAGGTCGGGATGATGGTGCTGACGATGCCGAAGGCCGGCAGGATCAGGATGTAGACCTCGGGGTGCCCGAAGAACCAGAAAATGTGCTGGAACATCACCGGGTCGCCGCCGCCAGCGGCACTGAAGAAGCTGGTGCCGAAGTACTTGTCCGTCAGCAGCATGGTCACCGCGCCGGCCAGCACCGGCATGGTGGCGATCAGCAGGTAGGCCGTCACCAGCCAAGTCCACACGAACAGCGGCATTTTCAGCAGCGTCATGCCCGGTGCGCGCATGTTGAGGATCGTCACCGCGACGTTGATGGCGCCGGTGATGGAGGAGATTCCCATCAGGTGCACGGCGAAGATCAGGAACGGGAAGGCATTGCCGGTCTGCAGCACCAGCGGCGGGTACATCGTCCAGCCGCCGGCCGGCGCGCCACCCGGCAGGAACAGGGTCGACAGCAGCAGCGTGAAGGCGAACGGCAGGATCCAGAAACCCCAGTTGTTGACGCGCGGCAACGCCAGATCGGAGCAGCCGATCATCATCGGCACCATCCAGTTGGCCAGGCCCACGAACGCCGGCATCACGCCACCGAAGATCATCACCAGCGCATGCATGGTGGTCATCTGGTTGAAGAACTCCGGGTCCACGAACTGCAGGCCCGGGTGCCACAATTCGGCGCGGATCACCAGCGACATCGCCCCGCCGATCATAAACATGGTGAAGGACAGGAACAGATACATCGTTC
>JANNAK010000001.1:0-3189 GCA_031384195.1 Gammaproteobacteria bacterium | reverse complement strand
TACCACGCGCTGCCGGGGTGGCTGCCAGGTCGCGGCGCCCTCGAGGTGGAGATCCGCCCGCCGGGATGCGAGTCCTTGCGCCTGATCATCGCCCACCTGGCGCTAGGGCGTCGCGTACGCACGCGCCAGCTGAATTACCTGGCGACGCTGATCCGGGACCGCACCGACACCATCGTGATTGGCGACCTCAACTGCGACTCGATCGAGCTTTCGGCGCACGGCGGTGTGCGCGCCGCCGGCTTGCGCGCCGCGCACAGCCAGCACACGTTTCCCAGCTGGAAGCCGTCGCGCGCGCTGGATCACATCCTGGTCACTCCGACGGTAGAGGTGATCGGCGCAACGGTGCTCGAGGAACGCTTATCGGATCACCTGCCGGTCGCGACGGAGGTCCGTCTGCGCCTGGAGGGCAGATGAAGCTCGTCGCGGTGTCTGTCGCGGCAAGCGGCCGCCTGCTTCGGGCGGCCGTGCTCGGCCTGGTTGCCTGCCAGCCGGTCGCGCAGGCGCAGGATGCGGCGTCGCTGAGAACCCGCCATGCGGAACTGCGCGAGTCGCTTTCCGGCACCCCGTTCCAGCGCTCGCTCCACCTCGAGTCAAGAGAAGCGTCCGGTGACCTTGAGGGTGATATCTACGCCAGGGTTGAGCAATCGTTTGCCGTGGTCGGCCCGGCGCTGCGCGGCATGGACCAATGGTGCGACATCCTGATGCTCCACCTGAACGTGAAGGGCTGCCGCGGCACCCGTGGTCAGGGTGGTGAATTGCTGAGCCTGTATGTCGGACGCAAGTTTGACCAGCCGTTGGCCGATGCCTACCGGGTTGATTTTGGGTACCGGGTAGCGGCGTCGCAGCCGGACTACCAGCAGGTCGTGCTGAACGCGGACACCGGGCCGATGGGCACCAGCCACTATCGCATCATGCTGGAGGTCGTTGCGCTGGATTCCGGACGCAGTTTCCTCCACCTGTCTTACTCGTACCACTACGGCGTCGCGGCGCGCCTGTCGGTGCAGGCCTACCTCGCAACCATCGGTCGCAACAAGCTTGGTTTCAGCATCGTTGGCCACAACAGCCGGGGACTGCCCGTGTACATCGGCGGCACTCGCGGTGTCATCGAGCGAAACACGATGCGCTACTTCCTGGCCATCGAGGCGTTCCTCGGCGCGCTTTCCGTGCCGGCGCCGGAGCGGCTCGAAAAGCGCCTGAACGACTGGTACGCCGGCGTGGAGCGCTATCCGCTCCAACTGCACGAACTCGAACGCAGCGAATACCTCGAGATGAAGCGCGGGGAGACCCGTCGCCAGTTGACCGAAATCCCGGCGGGTGCGGCTGATCCGCGACCCTGACCAACTATCCGGGCCGGCGCCCGCTTGTACGTTGGCGCACCGAAGTTCTGGAGGCGCGGCGCAATAATCGTGAAGTGCCCCCGCTCGTCGGGCCCGGATTGATTGGTCTCGATGCAACTGCGGCGCGTACGGAGCAAAGTGGACACAAAGCCTCTCTGGCTGTTGCTGGCATCCGCTGCCCTGGCGACGTCGCCGGCGCTGGCGGTTGGCGCACCGCCGGCACCGCCTGCGGCCACGCTGGCAACTGCAACGTTTGGCGTCTGGGTTCAACAGATGAAGGAGCAGCCGCGCGGGCCATTCTCCAGCGTCCGTTGGTACTGTGCCGACGGAGTGGTGCTCGAACCCGCCGCTTTCGGGTGCGAAGCGCATGGCGGTGGTTTTCAGCATGGCCGATGGAGCGACCGTGCCCTGGAAATTCGCGCCGCGGGTTATCCGATCGCCAATCTCCTGGCCGATCTCAAGCCGGAGGCGGTGCTCGGGTCCGGTGCCGACCCTGATTTCCTGACCATTCTTCTGCTGGAGAAATTCCTGATCGCGGCCGACGACGGCTGGATTCTTCGCAAGGCGCAGTCCTACCGCGGTGCCTTCCAGGACTACAACGAGAAAGACGGCGCCACCGCGATCCTGCTGGCATTGCTGACTCCGCCGGAAAGTCCGGGCCAACCTTTTGCGGTGCTGCGCGAAGCGGCGCGGCTGCTGCCGCATGGCGCCGAAACCGCGGCGATTACAAAAGTGCGCGGTCTGGCAGTCACGATTGTGGATCAGGACGGGGAGTTTCAGACCCTGCGCAGCAAGATTCACAACATGCCGGAAGCGACTGACGCGCAGCGCGTGCGCGAGTACGCCGCCGGACCCCAGGGCAAACCGGCGGTGCAGGCCGATTACGCGGCACTGGCACTGATGATTGAACAGGTCCACGCCGGCAAGGCGGTGCCGGCCGCTGTTGCATCCTTGAGTCGGCGGATTCGCAAACCGGAGATGGCGCAGCGACTCGGCACGCTTGCGCTCGAACTGGAGGCCGCCGGCGATGCCGAAAGTCAGCTTCGGCTCGGGACCGAAGTGCTGGTTCTGATCCGCGACCATCTGCCGGAGTTGGGCTCGGCCCGCGTCCGCCTGGCCGCATTGGACGCCAGCCTCGGTGCAGAGACGTCCGTGTTTATCGCCAGCCGCGCCGTGCTGCAAGCCTTGCCACTCGCCAGCCGTGCCCAGCGCCTTGACTGGCTGGGTGTGGCGGCGCGGTCGGTGTATGGGCTGGGACTGCTCACGGCCCGCGAATTGGCGGAAATCGAACACTCGCTTGCGCGTCTGGCGGCGGATCAGGTACGGCTGGACGTTTATCGGGCGGAATTGCAGCTGCTCGGACGCGCGGTTGCCTGGTCCGAGCACCGCCTCCGATACCATTTCGGCAACGCCATCGACCGATTGGCGCTCATCGAGCCGCTCGCCACGACCTATGTCGCCGATCGATTGCGCGGCAGCGCGATGCTGTTCTATTCGAATATTCTGGAGACGCTGGCCGAGGATGCGGACCGCCTGAGCGAAATGCATCACAGCTTTTTCGGCCAGGAGCGCGTGGGCATGCGCCGGGTGAACCCCGGACTTGCGCGGGGCGTGTTGCGTACCTCGGAAAGCGTGACGCCGCCCGACGCGCTCGCCCCGGTGGCCATTTACTTCGTTCCCGAAACCACTTCCGACCTGCCGGCGGTCGCCGGCATCCTCACCGCCGAGGAAGGCAACGCGCTGTCGCATATGCAGTTGCTGGCGCGCAATCTGGGGATTCCCAATGTCGTGATCCGACGGTCGCTGCACCCGATTCTGGAGCAGCACCGCGATCGCACCATCGTGGTCGCCG
>JANNAK010000238.1:0-12420 GCA_031384195.1 Gammaproteobacteria bacterium | reverse complement strand
ACGGTCGCACCTGCCGGGGCGTGCCGGACATTTCGTATGATGGGCGCCCTGCAATCAAATTGATGCTCCGCCATGGACCAAGCCGTCACCCGCTGGGACCGCCTGCTGCAAAACGCGCTGGTGTTTGACGGCACCGGCGCGATGCCGCGCCAAATGGACGTGGCGATTACCGGCGGCCGCATTGCCGAGATGGGCGAGCAGTTGCCCGCGAGTCGCGCGGCGCAGGTGCAGGACTTGTCCGGCCAGTGGCTGATGCCGGGCCTGCTGGATATCCATACGCACTTTGACCTCGAGGTCGAGATTGAACCCGGCCTGCCAGAGGCCGTGCGCCACGGCACCACCACGGTGGTGGTGTCGAACTGCTCGCTGGGCTTGGCCTACGGCGCGCAGCGCCGCGACGGAACCGACCCCATCGTGGATTGTTTTGCCCGCGTCGAGAACGTGCCCAAACACGTGTTGCGCAAGGTCGGCGACAAGGTGGACTGGAACGACTCGCAGGCCTACCTCGACCACTTCGACACGATCCCGCTGGGCCCCAACATCGTGCCGATGATCCCGCACTCGATGCTGCGCATCGAGGTGATGGGCCTGCACGAGTCGGTGCGGCGCGACCCGACCAGAACGGAGCTGGAGCAGATGGGCGTGCTGGTGGAGAAGGGCATGCGCGAAGGCTATGTCGGTTTTTCGACAGATGCCCTGCCGTTCCACTTCCTGGCCAACCGGCCCAACGTCAGCAAGCAAATCCCGACCCAGTTTGCGAAGTATGGCGAGCTGAAATTCCTCACCAATATTGTCCGTCGCTGGGGCCGGGTGTGGCAGGCGACGCCGCCCAAGGACAAAAAGCTGCAGGTATTTCGCAACTTCCTGTTGACCAGCGGGCGACTGTTTGGCCGCACGCTGAAAGTCACTGCGGTTGCGGCGCTGGACCTGCACACCAACCGGCCGCTGGCGACGATGGCGCGCCTGCTGTCGCGCATCCTGAACTCGAGGCTGCTGGGCGGGATGTTCCGGTTCCAGGCCCTGTCGGCACCATTCAAAGTCTGGAGCGACGGGCCTTTCACGCCTTTCTCCGAGGAAATCCCCGAATTGCGACGGCTGGTCGAGACCGACCTTGAAGACACGGCCGCGCGTCGCGCCATCCTCGACGATCCGGCCTACATCGCGGCGTTCAGGAAGATGTGGTTCCACGGCCGGCGCGGATTTGGCCTGGCGCGGCTCAAGCACTGGCTGCACGCCGATGACAACGTGCTGTCACGCGAACTCAAGGACATGACCATCGAGACCTGCCCGGTCCGCGAGTGGAACGGCGCGACCCTGCAGGCGGTGTATGTCCGCCTGGCGCGCTGGCAACAGGACGCCGTCGGGGCACGCAGCGCTAACGAAGCGGCCGCGTTCGCCAGGTTTGCCCACCCGCTGGGCGACGAGGCCGATTTCTTCCTGCACCTGCTGCGCGAGTACGACACCGCGCTGCGCTGGTGGGTAATCCCCGCCAATGGCAACCCGGACGTGGTGAAGGCGCTACTGTTCAATCCGCTGATGCTGCCAGGCTTCAACGACAGCGGCGCGCACCTCACCAACATGGCGTTTTACGACGGCAACCTGCGCACGCTGAAGATTGCCCAGGCCGACGGTTTGGAGCTGGTGGCCCGCGCCGTGCATCGCCTGTCGCAAGAGCCCGCCGACTTTTTTGGCCTCGACGTGGGCGTGCTGAAACCCGGCGCCCCGGCCGACCTGCTCGCCGTTGATCCCGAGGCGCTGGCCCGTTACCAGCCGGAAAGCTGCGTGCGCTATATCTACCGCGAGGCCTTTGAGCACCACCAGCTGGTGAATCGTCCTGACGGTGTGGTGACGCACGTGCTAATCGCCGGGCAGCCTGCCTGGCAGTACGGCAACTTCACGCCCGCCTTCGGCACGCAGCGCATGGGCCGTGCGCTGCGGCATCGTGACCACAAGCGAGTCGACGAAATCCAGCGCGCGCCGGTCGCTAATTCTTGAGGGCGTAGTCGACGGCGGCGCACACCGCCGTCGCCTGCGCCACGCAGCACAGCTCGGGAGTGGTGCGCGGACTGTCGGGATAAACCTCGGTGGTGGTGCGGAACCTGGCGTCGGTGACGCCGGCACATAGCCCGAGCGTCTTCAATGCGTACTGGATGACACCGGGCGCGACCACCTTGGAGCCGATGATCTCGCCGTCCGCATCCGCCGGGGCAATGTGGGTCACGCGCGACACCGCCGCGATGATCGCGTTCTGGAAATCGGTTTGCGGCTGCTCGGTGTCGTCCACCAGATAGAAGCCGTCCGGGATGGTCCCGGGCTTGGACGGCTTGCCGTCGCGCGCGGCCAGCGCCGGCCGGAACTCGTTCTCGTCCGAGTCCGTGGTCTCGTGCAGGTCGATGTGCGCCAGCACCCGCCCGCGATACGGCGCCACCAGGTCCACCAGCGCTGCCGACTCCTGCGCTGCGCGGTTGACGAAGGAGCGGTTGGGATCCACCGCGTGCATGTTCCAGCGCTGGATGGTTTCGTAAGCCCAGGGGCTGACGCAGGGAGCGACCAGCAGATTCACCCGGCTCTCGTACCTGGCAGCGTGCTGGTCAAGAAAGCGCAGCGCGCCGTGCACGCCGCTGGTCTCGTAGCCGTGAACGCCGCCGGTCACCAGCAACACCGGCAAGTCGTCACCCCAACGGCGGCTGCGGAACGCCAGCAGCGGGTAACGCGCCGGGTCGTATTCCAGGCGTCCGTACTGGACCTTGTCGAAGCGCGACTCCAGTCGCGCGACCACCGACAGTACGTCGTCGGCGTAGCTGCGCCGGAGCCGCTGGCGCGCAAGCCAAATGGCTTTTTCGGTCGCCCCCCAGGGAACGCCGGGGGTGCCGATGGGGTAGGCCTGCGTAGCGAACATCAGGTGAGGTAGGTGTAGCCGGTGAGACCGGCCTCGAGTTCGGCCAGCAGTGCGGCCTTTTCATTGGCCGGGATGTCGGTGCTCGCCGCGAACTTGCGCCGGTAAGCCAGCGTCAGTTCCTCGGGCGCGAAGTGGACATAGCGCAGCAGCTCGTCGGTGCGGTCGCCCTGTTCAGCACCTTCCAGCCTCCAGCCACCCTTGTCGTCGAGCACCACATTAACCGCATTGGTGTCGCCAAACAGGTTGTGCATGTCGCCCAGAATTTCCTGGTACGCACCCACCATGAAAAATCCGAGCAGGTAAGACTCGCCGGGCTTCAGGGGATGCGCCGGCAGTGTGGTCTCGACGCCACCGCGGTCCACGTAATGGTCGATGCGGCCGTCGGAGTCGCAGGTGAGATCGCACAGCGTTGCTCGCACTGAGGGCTTTTCGTCGAGGCGATGGATCGGCAGGATTGGGAACACCTGGTCCAGGCCCCAGACGTCCGGCAGTGACTGGAACACCGACAGGTTGCAGAAATACTTCTCGGCCAGCTTCTCGCGCAACTCATCCAGCGCCTCGCGATGCGCTCGCACCGAGGAATCCAGGCGCGGCTGCAGCGCGCGGCACACGGCGTAGTAAGCGCGCTCGGCTTCGGCACGCTGGCCCAGCGTCAGCCGTCCGTGGGTGTACTGGGCCTGCGCCTCGGCAAACAGCCCGGCGGCATCGTGCAGGCATTCCAGTGGCGGACGCTGCGCGGCGGCCTCGAGCAGTCCGTGCAGTTCCCGCAAAACCGCGGGGGCATCGGCGGCCGGTTCGGCCAGCTCGCCACTGGGCGGGGTTTCGTGATCCACGACCTGCGCAATCAGCACCGCATGGTGCGCCGTGAGTGCGCGTCCGGATTCGCTGATCAGGTTGGGTTCGGGTTGCCTGGCATCGCTGCAAACTTCCTGCAGGGTGCGGACGATGGTGCGGGCGTACTCGTTGAGCGAGTAATTCATCGAGCAGTACGAGCGCGAGCGGGTGCCTTCGTAGTCCACGCCCAGGCCACCGCCGACGTCCACCACCTCGACCGGCGCGCCGATCGCTCGCAGCTCGACGTAGTGCCGCGCCGCTTCGCGCATGCCGCGGCTGACGTCCTGCACGTTGGCGACCTGCGAACCCAGGTGGAAATGCACCATGCGCACGGTGTCGAGCATGCCGGCCGCGCGCAGCGTTTCCACCGCTTCGAGCACCTGCGGGCTGGCCAGCCCGAACTTGGCTTTCTCGCCACCGGTGTTCTGCTGGGTGCTGGTGAACTTGGACGACAGCCGCACGCGCAGCCCAATCATCGGTGCGACCTTGAGGATCCTGGACTCCGCAATCACCAGCGGCAGCTCGGAAAGCTTTTCGACCACGATGTAGACTTTGTGGCCGAGCTTCTGGCCAATCAGGGCGCGGCGGATGTAAGCGCGGTCCTTGTAGCCGTTGCAGACGATGACCGACCCGGGTGGGGCCAGCCCAAGCACCGCGGCCAGCTCCGGCTTGCTGCCGGCTTCCAGGCCGACGCGGTCGCCGCCGTGGCGGACTATTTCCTCGACCACGCTGCGCTGCTGGTTGACCTTGATCGGGTAGACCGCGGTGTAAGCGCCGCCGTACTCCAGCTCCTTGATGATGGCGGCGAAGGCACCGGTCAGCGCATCCACCCGGTCGTGCAGGATGTTGTTGAAGCGCAGCAGCACCGGCAAGTCCAGCCCCTCGGCCGGCAGGCGGCGGGCGAGTTCGTAGAGATCCACGGCCGATTCATTGCGCCGCGGGCGCACCAGCAGGTGGCCGTTGGGCCCTACGTCGAAATAGCCTTCGCCCCAGTGCCGGACGTTGTACATCTCGCTGGCACTGGCACTGTTCCAACCGGTATCGTTCATCGCTTCGCTGGGGGTCCCGTCATATACTCCGGCGCCATTTTCACTCATTTTTGGAGACGCTGATGTCGCTCGATTCCAGCTGGTTCACCGAACCCGTCGAAAAGACCGGCACCGCCTTTTCGCTGAAGGGCAAAAAGCTCCACGAAGAGCAGACGCCCTACCAGAAGATCGAGATCTGGAAGACCGAGACGTTTGGCTACCTGATGACCATTGACGGCTGCACCATGGTCTCGACCCGCGACAACTTTCTGTATCACGAGATGATGTCGCACCCGGCGCTGAACTCGCACCCGAACCCGAAGAACGTGGTGATCGTGGGCGGCGGCGATTGCGGCACCCTGCGCGAGGTCTTGAAGCACAAGGGCGTCAAGCGTGCGACCCAGGTCGAGATTGACGAGCGCGTCACCCGCCTGGCGGAGAAGTACTTCCCCGAGCTTTGCACTTCCAACAAGGACAAGCGCGCGACCTTGTTCTTCGGCGACGGCATTCAGTGGATGAAGGACGCCAAGCCCGGCAGCATTGACCTCATCATCATTGATTCGACCGACCCGGTGGGCCCGGCCGAGGGCCTGTTCGGCAAGCGCTTCTACCTGGATTGCATCAAGGCCCTGCACAAGGACGGCCTGCTGGTGCAGCAATCCGAATCACCGCTGCTGCACCTGGCGTTGATCCGGGAGATGCACAAGGCGATGCGCGATGCCGGCTTCGCCCAGACCCACCTGATTCACTTTCCGCAGCCGCTTTATCCCTCCGGCTGGTGGTCGGCGTCCATCGCGCGCAAGAAGAAAGGCAAGCTGGCGCAGCGCCTGAGCCCGGTCGCGATCCAGAAGTTGAAGACGCTGTACTACTCGGCCGAGACCCACAAGGCCGCGTTCGCGCTGCCGAACTTCGTCAAGCCGGCGATCGGCAAGCTCTAGCCGCCGACGCACGCAAGCCGGGTAACCCCGGCAAGGCGTTTATTTCGTGTCGTCGGCGGGCGCCGATGCCGGCGGCGGTGGCGGTGGACCGCAGCTCGTTGCGACCTGCTGCTCAGTGAGCGAAATCAGTTTCTGCCTGTCGGCGGCGCTGAGCTCCCGGGTGTTGCCCAGGCTGTCGGTCTCCTTGATGACCGTGGCCCTGCGATAGGACTCCAGCTGCTTCTTCTTGGCATCACAGGCGGCGGTGCGGGCCGCGGCCTTCTGGTCGGCCTCTGGATCCGCCGGCTGGCCGGGAAGCTGGCCCGGCTGCGGCATGACCGGCTCTGCCGGCATGGTCTTGGGCTTGTCGCCGTAGTGGGCCCGTCCATCCTTGTCCACCCATTTATAGACCTCGCCCGCCGACAACGCAGTAGCGAAGAATCCGGCAGCCAGAACGACAATCAAGTTGCGCATAGGGCCTCCATCCGCTCAGTCTGGTTTATGCCGCCTGGACGGTCAACCGCCCCGAAGCGGTGACGGAAAGCTAAAAGTTATAGCCCTTCTCGTTGTGTTGCGAAGTATCCAGACCCACCATCTCCTCCTCGCCCGTCACGCGCAGGCCGGTGATCCAGTCGACCAGCTTGAGCAGCACGAAAGTGACCACGGCGGTGTACCCCGCGACCACCAACACGCCGATGAACTGCACGCCCATCTGCGAGCCCATGGTCATGCCCTCGGCAAAACCCTGGCCGCTGAACACGCCCAGCTGGTCGCTGGCGAACACGCCGGCGAGCAGGGTGCCGAGTATTCCGCCGACGCCGTGCACCGGGAACACGTCCAGTGAATCGTCGATCTTGAGCGCGCGTTTCATCAGGTGCGTGGCCGTGAAGCACACCCCGCCGGCGAGAACGCCGATGACCAGCGCGCCGCCGGGACCCACGAAACCCGAGGCCGGCGTGATGGTCGCAAGTCCGGCGACCAGGCCGGTGACGACGCCCAGCACGCTGGGTTTACCGTACCTCACCCACTCAATTCCCATCCAGGCCAGCGCACCGGCAGAGGCTGAGATGTGCGTCACCAGCAAGGCCATGCCGGCGTTGCCGTTGGCGGCCAGCGCCGAGCCGGCATTGAAGCCGTACCAGCCCACCCACAGCATTCCGGCCCCCATGGCCGTGAGCGTCAGGTTGTGCGGCATCATCGCCGTGTTCGGAAATCCGTTGCGGGAACCCATCATCACCGCCGCCACCAGTGCCGCGACGCCGCAGGTGGTGTGGACCACCGTGCCGCCGGCGAAATCCAGCAAGCCCTTCTTGAACAGCCAGCCGTCGGATGCCCACACCCAATGGCACACCGGCAGGTACACCACCGTCAGCCACAGGACCGAGAACAGCAGCATCGCGGCGAACTTCATGCGCTCGGCAAACGCGCCGACCACCAGCGCCGGCGTGATGATGGCGAAGGTCATCTGGAAGCTTGCGAACACGGTCTCCGGGATCGTGCCGGACAGCGTGTCCTCGCCAATGCCGGCGAAAAACACCTTGCTCCAGCCGCCGATGAACTCGTTGCCCTCGGAGAAGGCGAAGCTGTAGCCATACAGCACCCACAGGATCGACATCGCACAGGCCAGAACGAAGCACTGAATCAGCACCGACAGCACGTTCTTGGTCCGCACCAGGCCGCCGTAGAACAAGGCCAGGCCCGGCAGGGTCATGAACAGCACCAGCGCCGTGGCCGTGATCAGCCAGGCGGTGTCGCCACTGTTGAGCTGCTGTGCCGACGCCACGCCGGGCAGGAAGCCAGCCACCATCAATGCGAGCTTGCGCATGGAAATTCCTGTTTGTTTCAAAAAAATGAATTCAGACCGCGTCTTTTCCGGTCTCGCCCGTGCGGATGCGCACGGTCTCATTCAAGTCATAAACGAAGATCTTGCCGTCGCCAATCTGGCCGGTCCTGGCCGACTTCTGAATCGCTTCCACGGCCTTCTCGACCTGCTCGTCGTCGATGGCCATCTCGACCTTGATCTTCGGCAGCAAGTCGACGGTGTACTCGGCCCCGCGATACAGCTCGGTATGGCCCTTTTGCCGGCCAAACCCCCGGACCTCGGTGACGGTCATGCCCTGCACGCCAACATCCGACAGGGCCTCGCGTACCGCGTCAAGCTTGAACGGCTTGATGATGGCCATCAGCATCTTCATTGCGACCCCCGGCGAATTAAGGCCCGCGCAGTCTAATCGGCGCACCGCAGCGGTGCAAAGCAATTTCGTGGCGGGCCAAAAAAAGGGCCGCTTTGCGGCGGCCCCGGATACATCCCGCCAACCAACGCGCCGTCAGTTATAGGCCTTCTCTCCGTGCTCGGCGACATCCAGCCCCTCGGATTCCTGCTCCTCGGTAACGCGGATGCCGATGGTGAACTTGAGCAGGGTCATGGCCGCCGCGGCGACCACCGCGCTCCACACCACCGCGACCAGCACCGTTTTGACCTGGATCATGATTTGCGCGGTGGAATATCCGACCTCCATCGAGAACCAGTCGGCGTAAACGCCCACGCCGCCCAGCGCCGGGTTGACGTACACGCCGGTCAGGATTGCGCCGGCGATGCCGCCCACCGCGTGCACCCCAAACGCGTCGAGCGCGTCGTCATAACCCAGCGCCTTCTTCAGGTAAGCGCAGGCCACGAAGCACAGCGCTCCGGCAACCAGGCCGATGACCAGCGCGCCCTGAATGCCGACGAAACCGCACGCGGGCGTGATGCCGACCAGCCCGGCGACTCCGCCGGAGATGATGCCCAGCAATGAAGGCTTGCCCTTGAGCATCCACTCCGCGAAGAACCAGGCCAGCGCGGCGGTGGCAGTGGCAATCATGGTGTTGGCAAAGGCCAGCACCGCGTAGCCGTTGGCCTCGAGGTTGGAGCCGGCGTTGAAGCCGAACCAGCCGAACCACAGCAGCGAGGCGCCGATCAGGCTCATCACCAGCGAGTGCGGCGGCGACATGGACTTGCGTTTGCCCAGGAACAGCGCGCAAACCAGGCCGGCGACACCGGCGTTGATGTGCACCACCGTACCGCCGGCAAAATCCAGCGCGCCCATTTGCCACAGGTAGCCAGCGGTGGCGTTGATCTCGCCCACCACCTCGGCCGAGGTATAGGCATCCGGACCTGCCCACCACCAGACCATGTGTGCCATCGGGATGTAGGCGAAGGTGAACCAGATCACCGAGAAGATCAGCACCGCCTTGAACTTCATGCGCTCGGCGTAGCCGCCGGCGATCAGCGCCACGGTGATGCAGGCGAACGTCATCTGGAACATCGCGAACAGGAGTTCCGGGATCACCACGCCCTTGCTGAAGGTGGCCGTGGCGGTGAAGAACCCGTTGGCGTCATACACCACACCGCTCAGGAACATCTTGTCCAGCGTGCCGAAGAACGGTCCGGTACCGCTGAACGCCAGACTGTAGCCGTACACCACCCACAACACACCAATCAGGCAATAGATGGCAAAGGTCTGGGTCAATGTCGACAGCATGTTTTTGCTGCGCACCATGCCGCCGTAGAACAGCGCCAGTCCGGGCAGCGACATCAGCAGCACGAACGCGGTGGCGGTCAACATCCAGGCGATGTTGCCTTCGTTGAATACCGGGGCGGTGGGTGCGGCCTCCGCAGGTTCGGCGGACGGTGCGGCGCCTTCAGACGGTGCAGCGACTTCAACCGGCGCGGCGCCTTCAGCCGGCGCGGCCATCTCGGTGGTCGTCGCGGCCGCCGGCGTGGTTTCAACCGGGGCTGGATCCTCGGCGAAGCTGAGGCCGCAACAGCCGGCGGCGGTCAGCGCGAGAAGAAAGGAGAGTTTACGTAGTGTCATTTCGGATCCCCGGATCAAAGTGCGTCTTTGCCCGATTCGCCGGTCCGGATGCGGACCGCCTGCTCGAGCGTGAATACAAAAATTTTCCCGTCGCCGATTTTTCCGGTGTGGGCGGCCTTGGTAATGGCGTCCAGCGCCCGATCGAGCAGGCCGTCGTCGACGGCCACGTCAATCTTCACCTTGGGCAGGAAGTCGACCACGTACTCGGCGCCGCGATACAGCTCGGTGTGGCCTTTCTGCCGGCCGAAGCCCTTGACTTCGGTGACGGTGATGCCGGCCACGCCGATTTCGGACAGGGCCTCGCGTACCTCGTCGAGCTTGAACGGCTTGATGATGGCTGAGATCAGTTTCATTCCGGATGCTCCGTAAAGACTTCAGTTCGAACGCCACGACACGCGGCGCCTGCTGGACAAAAGCACGGAGCGTGCCAGCCACTGGGAAAACTGCCCTGTGCAGTGAAAGTCGGTTGCGCTAGATTCCGTCGTGGTGCATCCCGCACCATCCCGGTGCACCCGTTGCATCCTTTAGACTTGCCACCATGCTCGACGCCAAGCTGCTGGACGACCTCGCTGCCCGCCTCGGGCGGGTGCTGCCGCCGGGCCTTAAAGGCCTGCGCACGGAACTCGAAGACAACTTCCGCTCCATCCTGAAATCGAACCTGGACCGGTTCGACCTGGTGAGCCGGGAACGCTTCGAGGTCCAGGCCGCCCTGCTCGAGCGAACCCAGTCCAAGCTGGACGCGCTCGAGCAGCGCCTGCGGGCACTGGAGCAGTCCACGGATCGCGACACCGGGAGTGCCGTCACCCCAAGTCCCTGAAGCGGACACTGCGCCATGGCGCTGGCCACGGTTCGCTCCCGCGCGCAGAACGGGCTGGCCGCTGACGCGGTCACGGTCGAGGTCAATGTCAGCTCGGGGATGCCCGGCGTCACCATCGTTGGCCTGCCGGCCGCGGCGGTGCGCGAGGCCAAGGACCGGGTCAAGGCGGCGATTCGCAACTGCGGCTACAAGTTTCCGACCAACCGCCGCACCACCATCAACCTCGCCCCGGCCGACTTGCCCAAGGAGGGCGGGCGCTTCGACCTTGCCATCGCGCTGGGAATTCTTGCGGCCTCTGGCCAGATTCCGGAACGCTCGCTGGACGGGCTCGAGGTGCTCGGCGAGCTGTCCCTGTCCGGCGACATCCGGCCGGTGACGGGCGCACTGCCGGCAGCGCTGAAGGCGTCGGCGGCAAAAAACCGGCTGTTGTTGCCGACCGCCAATGTTGCCGAGGCGCAGCTGGCCCGCAACGCGACCGTGCATGGCGCCAGCCACCTCGCGGCGCTGTGCGCCGAACTGATGGGCGAATCGCTCGCGCCCTCGTTGGCCGCGCCGATCACTGTCGGCCAGCTTGAGGTGGCGGACCTTGCGGAGGTGCGCGGCCAGTACCAGGCCAAGCGCGCGCTGGAAATTGCGGCCGCCGGCTGTCATTCGATCCTGATGGCCGGACCACCGGGCAGCGGCAAGAGCATGCTGGCGCGGCGCTTGCCGGGACTGCTGCCGCCGCTGGACGAGGACGAGGCGATCGAGGTCGCCGCCGTAGCCTCGATTTCCCGCAGTGGATTTGACCTGCGGCAATGGGGCCAGCGCCCGTATCGCGCACCGCATCACACCGCCTCGGCGGTGGCGCTGGTCGGCGGCGGCAGTCCGCCGCGGCCGGGCGAGATCACGCTGGCCCACCGCGGGGTGCTGTTCCTCGACGAGTTGCCGGAGTTCGACCGGCGCGTGCTTGAAGTGCTGCGCGAGCCGCTGGAAACCGGGCAGATCACGATCTCGCGCGCTGCCCGGCAAGCGGACTTCCCAGCCGAATTCCAGCTGGTGGCGGCGATGAACCCCTGTCCTTGCGGCTATCTCGGGGATACTTCCGGTCGCTGCGCCTGCACCCAGGACCAGGTTGCCCGCTACCGCTCGCGACTGTCCGGACCGCTGCTTGACCGTCTCGACCTGCAAATCTTCGTTCCGCGGGTGGACCGAAAAATGCTCACCGCCATAACCGTCCCCGAGGCCGAGTCCAGTTCGGTGGTCCGCGCCCGGGCTTTGGCCGCACGCCGGCGACAACTGCAACGACAGGGCAAGCCGAATGCGCGCCTGGGCGCGAAAGAGGTCGCGATGTTTTGCGCGCCAGACCCCGCCGCGCGCAAGCTCCTCGAGCAAGCGCTCAGCCGGCTGTCCTTGTCAGCGCGCGCCTACCACCGGGTGCTCAAGGTTGCGCGAACCATCGCCGACCTCGCCGGCCTCGAGACCCTCGGCGCAGCACAGGTTTCCGAGGCCGTGCGCTACCGGGAACTGGATCGCACCGCGCCATAAAAAAGGGCCGCTCGCGCGGCCCTTTTTTCGTAACCCTTGATCAGAACTTGTAGACGGCCTTCACCATCGCGCCAAGCTGCGAATCTTTCGCGTCGGCGCCATTGACGAAGCTGTCCGCATTGGAACTGTCGAGGCGAATCTCCGGCATCACGCTCAGGTTGCTGTCGACCGTGAAATTGCCGGTGAGCGTAATCTCGTTCCACTTCTGTACGACGCCGGTGCGGTAACCATCCTCGTCGTCGAAAGATTCGACGCGCAGGCTGGCGGCAAACGTGTCGCTGAACTTGAGGTTCAGGTAACCGGCGATCCCCGACCAGCTCGCGTCATTGCCGGCGTCGAGACCATCGATATTTTTCTGCTCGCCGACATCCGCATTGAGCACGATCGTGGCCATGCCCACGGTGATGGAGGCGACGACATCGACGAGGTATCGATCGTCGCTCACGCCGGGAGCGGCCGTCGGCTCCTGGCCCACATATGCCACCGTGCCCACCGTCACCGGCCCCGCCGTAATCAGCGCGCAGAGCTCGGCGGTCTTTCGGTC
>JANNAK010000174.1:0-1750 GCA_031384195.1 Gammaproteobacteria bacterium | reverse complement strand
TCAAAGGGGAGCGTCCCCTTTGATTTTGACCCAATGGGGAGCGTCCCCTTTGAACAGGTGCTGGGCGGCGAGGTAGGCGAAAGTCATTGCCGGCCCGAGGGTGGCGCCGGGGCCGGCGTAGGTGCGGCCCATGACGGCGGCCGAGCAGTTGCCGACCGCGTACAGGCCGTTGATCACCGCGCCGTTTTCGCGCAGGACGCGGGCGTGCTCGTCGGTGGCAAGGCCGCCCTTGGTGCCGATGTCGCCGGGCACCAGCGGCATGGCGTAGAACGGCGCCTGCACGATGGGCGCCAGGCAGGGGTTGGGCGTGACGCGCGGATCGGCGTAATACCGGTCGAACTCGTTGTTGCCCTTGCCGAACTCCAGATCCTTGCCGGTGACGGCATAGGCATTCATCTTCGTCACCGTGTCGGCAAGCCCGGCCGCGTCCACGCCGATTTGCGCGGCCAGCACGTCCAAAGTCGCCGCCTTGAAGTAGACCTTGCCCAGCCAGTCGGCCGGCAGCTTCTTTTCCGGCACCACATTGGTCGGCATCAGCGGGCCGGTCGGATAGTTGGTGCGGAAGCGCGCATCGAACACCAGCCAGCTCGGCACGCAGCCGCCGGTTTTGGCATGGTCGGCGTAGATGGCGTTGACCGCCTCGGTGTAGGGCGCCGCCTCGTTGCAGAAGCGCTGGCCGGACTGGTTGACCATGACGCAGCCCGGCAGCGAGCGCTCGACAAAGATCGCACTGGCGACCGGCGAGCCGGGCACCAGCACGCAGGGCGTGCCCCACTGCAGGTCCATGAACTTGAGCGCGGCGCCCAGCTTGCGTCCGGCCTGGATGCCGTCGCCGGTGTTGTCGCCGGGGGTGGCGCTCCATTCGATCTTTGATGGCTTGGGCAGAAATTCATCGCGCATCTGCTGGTTCCACTCAAAGCCGCCGCTGGCCAGCACCACGCCGCGCTTGGCGCGCAGGCGCCGCGTCTTGCCGCCCTGCCTCACTACCACGCCGGTGACGCGACCGCCCTCCTCGACCAGCGACTCCAGCGCGGTTTCCAGCTGCAGCGGAATTTTCCGCGACAGCATCGCGTAACGCAGTTGCGCGACCAGCCCCTGCCCCAGCACTTGCCGGCGATCGCGCCAGCTGCGGCGACGCCAGGCAAAGTCGGTCCAGTAATTCCACATTAATTTCAGGATCAGCCAGATCCAGCCGGCGCTGCGGCTGAACAGCACGTGCGCCTCGACCTGGTCCATGGCGACGCGGCCCAGCACCAGCGTGCCCTTGTACGGCTCGCGCTGGCGCTCGAACTCGTCGCCCAGCTTGCGGGCGTCGAAGGCCGCCGGCTGCATGGTGCGCGCACCGGGCTTGCCGCCGGGCTGGTCGGGAAAGTAATCCGGGTACTTCACCACCGACTTGAAGCGCACGTCGAAGTCGTTCTCCAGCGTGCGCACCATTTCTGGCGCCTTGCGCAGGTAGGCCTCGAGCCGCGATTGCGGCACTTCGCCGCCGGTCAGGTGCTGCAGGTAGCGCAGCGCCTCGTCGTAAGAGTCGGAGATGCCGGTGCCGGCCATCTGGTCGTTGCACGGGATCCAGATGCCGCCGCCCGACACCGCCGAAGTGCCGCCGTAGCGGTCGGACTTCTCGACCACCACCGCGGACAGGCCCGCCGCCTGGCTGCACAGCGCCGCCGTCATCCCGCCGGCGCCCGAGCCGACGACAACGACATCGAACTCCTGATCCCAGCTAGTCAATGGGGACGCTCCCCTT
>JANNAK010000158.1:0-24977 GCA_031384195.1 Gammaproteobacteria bacterium | reverse complement strand
CGTGGAGATTACGATTTTCGAACGCGGCGTGCCGCCGGAATTCCGGGTCTATCCGACGCAGGATGGAAAGCCCGTCGCGCCGGGTGCGGTGACTCTGAATATCGAACTGCGTCGCCTCGGTGGTGTAGTGGACCGCATCGGTTTTGCTCCGGTAAATGACTACCTGCTCAGCACCGTGGAGATTTACGAACCACATTCCTTCGACGTGACGGTGAGCGCACAGCACACGGGACAAGCGCACACCTGGAGTTATGAATCCTACGAGGGCCGCACTCGCATCGCCGCCGACATGGCCAAAGGCGCCGGTATTGAAACAACGGTGGCCGGCCCGGGCGTGATCGAGGAACGCGTGACGCTCTACGGCAGCATTCAAGCCAATCCGGAGCGGCTCCGCGAAGTCACCGCGCGCTACCCCGGCATGATCCGCAGCGTGGCGACAAAGATCGGCGATTCAGTTGCCCAAGGCGCAACGCTGGCGACCGTTGAGAGCAACGAGAGCCTTCAAACCTACGCCGTAACGGCGCCTATCGCTGGCGTCATCACCAAGCGTCACGCCAACCCCGGCGAGGCGGCGGGTAACGAACCGCTGTTCGAGGTTGCCGATTTTTCCAGCGTGCGCGCCGAACTCAATGTGTTTCCGCGCGACCGTGGACGCCTGGAACGCGGCCAGCCCGTCAAGGTCACCGCCGCCGACGGCCCGCAGACTGGAGCCGGACGGATTGATTTTGTTTCGCCAGTGGGGGCCTTGGGCGCGCAGAGCCTGGTGGTGCGCGTGACGCTCGACAACCGCGACCGCCGCTGGACGCCAGGCCAGTTCGTCGAGGGACTGGTCAGCGTCTCGCAAAACCAGGTGCCGTTGGTGCTGCCGGTCAGCGCGCTGCAGACCTTCCGCGACTGGAAGGTAGCGTTTCTCAATGTCGACGAGGACTACGAGGCGCGGCCGCTGGATCTGGGCCGCAACGATGGCGAGCGGGTTGAAGTGCTGTCGGGCTTGAAGCCCGGCGACAGGGTCGTGACCGCCAACAGCTATCTGGTCAAGGCCGACATCGAAAAGTCCGGCGCGTCCCACGATCATTGAGCCGGAGCGACCATCATGATTGACGCCATCATTCGCACCGCCATCGAGCGGCGCTGGATCGTTCTGCTCGCGGTGGCTTTCGTTGCCGCGCTCGGAATCTACAACTACCTGCGCCTGCCGATTGACGCGGTGCCGGATATCACCAACGTCCAGGTGCAGATCAATACCGAAGCGCCCGGCTATTCGCCGCTGGAGGCTGAACAGCGGGTGACCTTCACCATCGAAAACGCGATGGCCGGGCTGCCCAAGCTATCCAACACGCGTTCGCTGTCGCGCTACGGTTTGTCGCAGGTGACAGTGGTGTTCGAGGACGGCACCGACATTTACTTCGCGCGTCAGCGCGTGGCGGAGCGCATGGCCCAAGTCAAGAGCCAGTTGCCGCCCGGCCTGGAACCGGAGATGGGCCCCGTCGCCACCGGGCTTGGCGAAATCTACATGTTCACGGTCGGCGCGGAGCCCGGTGCGCGCAAGCCCGACGGCACACCTTACGACGGTGGCGATCTCGACAAGGTGATGGACTGGATCGTGCGGCCACAGCTGTCAAAGGTGCCGGGCGTAACCGAAGTCAATTCCATCGGAGGCTGGGAGCGCCAGTATCTGGTGGCGCCGCTGCCGGCGAAGTTGCTGGCTTACGGCATCGCTCCGCGTGATCTGGTGGAGGTGCTGGCGAAGAACAATGCCAACGTCGGCGCCGGCTACATCGAGCGCGAAGGCGCGCAATACCTGATCCGCAGTCCGGGCCAGGTCAGTGGACTGGATGACATCCGCCGGATCGTGGTCAAACAGAGCAATGGCGCGCCGGTGACCATTGGCGACGTCGCGGAAGTCAGCATTGGCAAGAACCTGCGCACCGGCGCCGCGAGCATGAACGGCGAGGAGGTGGTGCTGGGCACGGTGTTCATGCTGATTGGCGAGAACAGCCGCGTCGTGTCGCAGCGCACGGCGGCCAAGCTGGCGGAGGTAGCCAAGACCTTGCCGGAAGGCGTGTTCGCCAGGACCGTCTATGACCGCTCCGTGCTGGTGGACAAGACCATCGCCACCGTGCAGAAGAATCTGCTGGAAGGCGCGCTGCTGGTGGTGGTGGTGCTGTTCGCGCTGCTGGGCAATCTGCGTGCAGCACTGGTCACGGCGCTGGTGATTCCGCTATCCATGCTGTTCCTGATCACCGGTATGGTGGAGAACGGCGTCAGCGCCAATCTCATGTCGCTTGGAGCGCTGGATTTCGGCCTGATCGTGGACGGCGCGGTAATCATCGTCGAGAACTGCATCATGCGATTGGCGCAGAGGCAGCATCACCTGGGGCGTGTGCTCGAAACGGAGGAGCGTTTCCACACCGTATTCACCGCCACGCGCGAGGTCTTCACCCCCAGTCTGGTGAGCGTAATCGTGGTGGTGCTGGTCAACCTGCCGATTTTCGCGCTGACCGGCGTTGAAGGAAAAATGTTCAAGCCCATGGCCTTCACCGTGGTGGTAGCCTTGGCTGGCGCGCTGGTGTTCTCGCTGACTTTCGTGCCGGCCGCCGTGGCTCTGGTGCTGCGCGGGAAAATCTCCGAGAAGGAAAACCCGATCATCCGCGTCGCCCGGCGCGGCTACGAACCGGCTTTACGCTTCGCGTTGCGTCAGCCGCTGGCGGTGGTTGCTTCGGCGCTGGTGCTGGTGATGGCGGCCGGCTGGAGCGCATCCCGCATGGGCTCGGAGTTCATTCCAAGTCTGGACGAGGGTGACATCGCCATGCACGCCTTGCGCATCCCCGGCACTGGCCTGGAGCAGGCCATCCGCATGCAGAAGCAACTTGAGAACGTGATCCGCGATCTCCCGGAGGTGGACAAGATCTTCGCCAAGCTGGGCACGGCGGAAGTCGCGACCGACCCGATGCCGCCGTCGGTGGCCGACAACTTCATCATGATGAAACCGCGCGAGCAATGGCCCGATCCTTCCAAAACCAAGGCCGAGTTTGTGGCTGAACTGGAAGCGGCGGTGACGAAAGTGCCGGGCAATAACTACGAGTTCACCCAGCCGATCCAGATGCGATTCAACGAGCTGATCTCGGGCGTGCGCTCCGACCTGGCGATCAAGGTCTATGGTGACGATCTCGACACCCTGGTGGAGATTGGCGGCCGCATCGAGGCACTGCTGGAGAAAGTGCCCGGCGCGGCCGACGCGAAAATGGAGCAGGCCACCGGCCTGCCGATGACCACTGTCACCCCCAAGCGTGAACTGCTGTTCCGCTACGGCATCAATGTCGCCGATGTGCAGGAACTGGTGGCGATGGCGCTCGGTGGCGAAGAAGCCGGCCAGGTATTCGAGGGCGACGCGCGCTTCGATCTGGTGGTGCGCCTGCCGGAGCGCCTGCGCAACGATCCGCGCACGCTGGAGAACCTGCCGGTGCCCTTGCCCGGCAGCGTCGCCGGGGTGGTCGGCGACGACCCCGGTCAAACAGCTTACGTGCCGCTGCGCGAGGTGGCCGACGTGACCACCGCGCCGGGTCCGAACGCGATCAACCGCGAGCAGGGCAAGCGCCGCGTGGTGGTCACCGCCAATGTGCGCGGGCGTGACTTGGGCAGCTTCGTCGCCGACGTGCAGGAACAGGTCAAAAACGTCGAGCTGCCCGCGGGTTACTGGCTGGACTACGGCGGCACCTTCGAGCAGCTCCAGTCCGCGACCGCGCGGCTGCAGTTGCTGGTGCCGCTGACGCTAGCGCTGATTTTTGGCCTGCTGTTGCTGACCTTCGGCTCGGCCAAGGACGCGGCGCTGGTGTTCAGCGGCGTGCCGCTGGCCCTGACCGGCGGCGTGGCGGCGTTGTGGATGCGAGATATTCCGCTGTCGATTTCCGCGGGCATTGGTTTCATCACGCTGTCCGGCGTGGCGGTGCTGACCGGAGTCGTCATGGTGTCCGCCTTTCGCCAGCTGCTGGACGAGGGCAAGGGCCTGGAAGAGGCGATTGTCGAGGGGGCCCTGATGCGACTGCGGCCGATTCTGATGGTGGGCCTGGTCGCGTCGTTGGGCTTCCTGCCGATGGCGCTCAACACCGGCACCGGTGCGGAAGTGCAGCGCCCGCTGGCGACGGTTGTGATCGGCGGGATCATCAGCGCCACCTTGCTGAGCCTGTTGGTGCTGCCGGCACTGTATCGAATGGCTTGGCGTGATCGTCGCAATTCGGCTCATGCGGCCGTTCTCACGAAGTCACTTGCATGAAATTAGTCAAGGCATTCATTCATCACGTCCGCTCGGCGGCTGTGGTCGAAGCGCTGGTCGAAGACCGGGACGTGGACGCGGTTACTTCTATAATCCGCACCGTGGCCGGTGTCGGCCGGCATTTCTCCGGCTATGTGTATGTCAGTCCGGTGGAACAGGTGTTGTTGATTGGAGGCGCAGCATGAGGACGTATCCATGAACGAAGCTGTGTTGGGAACCATCCTGCTGACCGGTTTCTCCGTGGCCTTCGTGCACGCGGCGCTGCCGACGCACTGGTTGCCCTTCGTGTTGGCCGGTCGGGGTCAGGGATGGAGCCATTCCAAGACCATGGCGGTCACCGCCCTGGCTGGCGGCGGGCATGTTCTGTTCACGGTGGTGCTGGGCGTGCTGGTTGCGTGGCTGGGCATCGCTGTGGACCGGTGGACCGGAAGCATTTTTCCGTGGATCGCGAGCGGCGTGCTAATCCTGTTCGGCTTGTATTACTGGTTCCGGGAAGGTCATGGTCACGGCCATTTCGGCGGGGACGCCCTCGGGCACGACCATGACCATCGCGAGCACGAACACCCGCATCCTCACGCTCCGCACGGGTCGGCCGGCCCAGGCCATGCTCTCAAGCATGGGATTCCGCAGCCAGCGCCGGCGACCATGGCAGGCGCGCCGCGTAGCGACGCTGCCATCATTCTGGGCTTGATTTCCGTCCTGACGTTTTCACCCTGCGAGGGCTTTCTGCCCGTGTTCGTCGCCGGCGCGCGTTACGGCTGGATGGGCTTCACCATCCTCTGCCTGATCCTCGCGTTTGCTACGTTGACGGGGATGTTGTTGCTGACCTGGCTCACTCTGCGCGGATTGCAGCGGTTCAAGCTCGAAGCGCTGGCTCGTCACGAAGGACGCATTCTGGGTGGCATCCTGATCGCGCTGGGCCTGGCTGTGATCGTATTGGAGACTTGAGATGGCCGATCAACATAACCACGACCAGCATTCCGGTCACGGCCACGCCCAGCACGAAGGCCATGAGCATGGCGCTGAAGCCAGCGACGGCAGGTTGCGCTGGGCGCTCGCACTCACCGCCGGCTTTATGGCAGTGGAGTTGTTCGCCGGTCTATACAGCGGCTCGCTGGCTTTGCTCGCCGATGCCGGGCACATGCTCACCGACGCGGCCTCGCTGGCCCTGGCGCTCTACGCAGTCGCGGCCAGCCGGCGTGGCGCGGACGACCGGCGAACCTATGGCTACGGGCGCGCGCGCGTGCTGGCGGCTTTCGTTAACGGCCTGTCCCTGCTGCTGATCGCGGTCTGGATCGCGGTCGAAGCGGCGCAGCGCCTGCGTGACCCGGTGGCAATCCTGGCGATTCCCATGCTGGCGGTTGCCATCACCGGGCTGGCGGTGAACGTAATCGCTTACCTGATCCTGCGCGGCGGGTCCGATCTCAACACCCGCGGCGCACTGGCGCATGTGCTGGGCGACATGCTTGGCTCGGTGGCCGCCATCGCTGCCGCCGGCATCATCCTCGCCACCGGCTGGACCCCGGCGGACCCCTTGTTGTCGGTGGTGGTGGCCGCGCTGATCGTGCGCACCGGATGGCGCATCACGCGGGAATCGGCACATACCCTGCTGGAGGGCAGTCCCCCCGGCTTCGATGTGACCCGGATCGAAATGGAACTGAACAGCTTGCCCGGCGTGGCCGGTGTTCATCATGTCCACGTCTGGTCCTTGGCGGACGACAAACCCATCGTCACCTTGCACGCGCACCTCGCCGAAGGCGCGGATCGGCAACGTGCGCTGACGGTGATTTTGGAACGGCTTCGGGAGCGTCTGGGTATCGAACATGCGACGGTGCAGCTCGAAGAGGGCGGTTGCGCCGAGCCTTCCGGCGCGGAGGACTGCCACGGATCGGGTGGTCCGGGAGTATCGTAGGCCCTGCGAGTACACAAACCATAAATCTGGAGGATTTGTTAATGACCATTTCCCAACTGCTTCGCGGCTGCCTGCTGGCCGTCCTCGTCGGCAGCATCGGCACGGCGGCGGCCAAGGTAACGCCTGACGAAGCCGCAAAACTTGGCAAGGAACTCACCCCGGTGGGTGCCGAATCGGCCGCCAACGCCGACGGCTCGATTCCGGCCTGGACCCCGGCTGCGCAGAAGGGAAAGCTGACCGGAGAGTACCCGTCGGACGCGGCAATCGATGCGGAGAAACCGCTCTTTACCATCACCAAGGCAAACGTTGCGCAGTACGCGGCCAAGTTGACGGCAGGGCACCAGAAGCTTCTCGACAACTATCCGACGTACAAGTTGAATGTTTACCCCAGTCACCGCATCGTGACCTGGCCCAAGGCAATCATTGATGCGACGCTGGCCAACGCGACCACGGCCGAGCTCCAGGGAACCGATTCGCTGGCCAACGCCAAGCTCGGATTCCCCTTCCCGATCCCAAAATCAGGCGCCGAGCCGATCTGGAACCACAAGCTGAAATGGCGCGGCGAATCGGTCACTCGGTTCAACAACCAGATGATCGTGCAGACCAATGGCCAGTTCCAGCTGACCAAGATTGTCGAGGACGTCCGGTTCTACTACGCCAGCATCATGGCCCCGGTGCCGGCGGCTCCGGGTTCGTACTCGATCAAATACCTGTCACAAACCATTGCACCCCCGCGCATGGCCGGTACCTTCATCCTGGCCCATGAGAAGACCGACGGTCGCGACGCCTGGCTGTATTCCCCGGGCCTTAAGCGCATCCGGCGCGCACCGACGGTGTGCTGCGACAACCCCTATGAGGGAACCGATGGCCACCAGTTCTACGACCAGGTGGACATGTTCAATGGCGAGATGAAGCGCTTTGACTGGAAGCTGGTCGGCAAGAAGGAAATGTACATCCCGTACAACTCGCACCGCATCGGTGGCCCAAAGGTGAAGTACGCCGACATGGCCAAGCCCAAGCATCTGAACGCCGACCTGCCGCGCTATGAACTGCACCGCGTGTGGGTGGTGGAAGCCACCATTCGCAAGGGCACCAATCACACCTTCCACAAGCGGGTGTTCTACATTGACGAGGACGGCTGGAACATCGTCGCCGCTGACAATTACGACTCGCGCAACCAGCTCTACCAGTTCCAGGAAGGCCATTACGGTTTTTCAACCAACGTACTGGCCGGCGGCACCCAGCCGGAAGTGATCTACCACTTCAACTCGGGCCGCTACTTCATCACTGCGATGGCCAACGAGGACAAGCCAGTGGATTTCACCAAGACCTGGGACGACAACTACTTCGACGCGGCGAACGTGCAGAAACGCACCACCCGCTAGGCCCGTTTTCCCGCGGCCGCCGGTCCAGCGCCGGCGGCCGTTTTTTATTGAGGATTCCCGATGAACCCAGCCGTGAGTCCGGCGCCGCTATGGCGCCGCCTGGCCGCCGCGCTATACGACGGCTTGCTGGTCCTCGCCCTGTGGTTGGTGCTGACCCTGATCGACGCCTGGGTCCGCAATGCGCTGGGCCTGCGGTACGACTCGCGCGCCCTCCGCGCCCTGTTGCTGCTGGCCGGACTCGGCTTCTTCGGCTGGTTCTGGACCCATGGCGGCCAGACGCTGGGCATGCGCGCCTGGCGGCTGAAAGTCCGCCATCCGGACGGACGGCCACTGAACTGGCCGGTGGCGGCCTGGCGTTATGCCATGGCCTGGGTGGCATGGCTGCCCCTGGGCCTGGGCGTGTTGTGGTGCCTGGTGGATCCCCGGCGCCGGTCCTGGAACGACCTTGCGTCGGACACCGAACTCGTCCTGCTGCCCAAGCCAGCCGCCACCGGGGATCGCCCCCAGGCACCAGCCTGACTATTTCGCCGCGCTGTTTCCCAGCATCTCGTCGCGCCGGGCCTTGAACTCCGAACCTGGCTTCCATTGCGGGATGGAGTCCGCATCGGCCACCTGCCGACCGACGTAAAACAGCAACTGCAGGTCCTCGACGCCACCGGAGAGGTCCCAGTCCGGCTTAATTTCGTCCGACACCTTGTGGTAATCCTGTGTGGTGTACTCGTCGCGCTTTTGCTGGCTGAACGCGTCCGGGCGGCCCCGAAACAAGGTTCCGCCTTCGGCATACAGCGCCGGCACGCCCACTTTCGCAAACTCGAAATGGTCGGAGCGGTAAAAAAATCCTTTCTGGGACTCGGGATCCGGCACCAGCACCCGTTCCTGCAAACCGACCGTCGCGGCCAGGACGTCCTCGAGCGTTGACTGGTTCTTGCCAATCACCACCATGTCGCTGGTGCGTCCCCACTGGTTGAGTCCGTCCATGTTGATCGCAGCCACAGTCTGCGTCAGCGGATACAGCGGGTGATTCGCATACCAGCGACTACCGAGAAGGCCCTTCTCTTCCGCGGTCACGGCGAGAAACAGCACACTGCGGCGCGGCGGTGTCGGCAGGGCACGGTAGGCACGGGCCAACTCAAGCAAGCCGGCGGTGCCGGTGGCGTTGTCCAATGCGCCGTTGAAGATCTGGTCGCCGGACCGTGTCGAATCGCGACCGAGGTGGTCCCAATGCGCGGTGTAAACCACGTACTGGTCACGAAGTGCGGGATCCGATCCCTCGATCCTGGCCACGACGTTTTTTGACTTGACGCGGCGGACCTGGTTGCGGACGCCAAGGTTGATCCGGGCCGGGAGCACCACCGGCTTGAAGTCGCGGCGCGCGGACGCCTGCTTCAAGGCGTCAAACGACTGGCCGGAGAGCTTGAACAGCATTCGCGCACGCTCCTCCGTGATCCAGCCCTCCACGCCCACGCGTCCCTGGTTGCCGTCGGCACGGTCGATGTCGAAGTCCTCGTGCCCCCAGCTGCCGGACACCACTTCATAGGGATAACCGGCAGGGCCGGTCTCGTGGATGATCAAGACGGCGGCCGCGCCCTTCTCCGAGGCAATTTCATACTTGTACGTCCAGCGGCCGTAATACGTCATCGCCCTGCCGTTGAACATCGTGTCGTCCAGTCGCGTGGGATCGGAGCGGTCGGCAACGGGCGGGTCATTGACCAGCATGACCAGCGTCTTGCCACGGACATCAAGTCCCTTGAAGTCGTCCCAGTCATATTCTGGTGCGACCACGCCGTAACCGACAAACACCAGCTCCGAGTCCTCCACCTGGACCGAGGGCGCAAACCGGCGCGAAACCGTCACGTAATCGTCCGGGAACCGCATCCGCATGCGTTTGCCGCCGGCCGTCAGGCTCGCGGTGCGCTTGCCGGTGATACCCACCAGCGGCACATCCTGTACATAGGTTCCATCCGGGTTTCCGGGCGCCAGGCCCAGCTTGCGGAATTCCCCCGTCAGGTACTCGACCGTGAGGCGCTCACCTTCAGTAGCGGGTGCCCGCCCCTCGAACCGGTCCGAGGCCAGCACCCGGACGTGCTGCAGGACGCCCTCGGAAGTAATCGAGCCGGCCGCGGCAAGATCATTTGCGCCGGGCCGAAACCCGCTTGCCGCGCAAGCGGCAACTACCAAGGCCGACATCGCTGTCATTGCTTTTTTCATTACGCTCTCCTTTTTGTTCAACGTACTCGGCTCAGGCGCCAGGCCGCCACCATACCGAACGCGACGGTGGGAATGGCGGCCGAGAACAGCGGCGGCCAGCCGTACAGTCGGCCGGAATTTGCACAGACTTCATTGACCACGTAGAAACCCAGGCCGATCAGCACCCCGATGAACAGGCGCTGTCCGGCGCCTGTGTTCCGCAGCGGCCCCATTACGAACGGCACCGCCAACAGCATCATTACCATCACGGTGAATGGCGCCACCGCCTTGCGGGCCAGCGCCAGTGCGTATTCACTGCTGTCGAGGTTGTTCCGCGACATGTAGGCCACCAACCGGCTCAGGCCCGCCATTGACAGGGCGTCAGCCTCGAGTACAAACAGGCGCAAGACCTCCGGCGACAGGATTCCGGTCCACTCCTGCTGATCCTGTTCACTGACGCTTGCCCGGCCGTCACCGAACTCCGTCTTGCGGACGCCGCGAAACACCCAGTGGCCGTCCTGATAGAACCCTTCCTCTATGGAGCTGGCCGACGCCAGGCTGAGATCGGGATTGAGGGTGTACAGCTCCACCGCCTCGATTCGATCCTCGCGCAGCAAGCGACGAATGTTGAAGATGTGGTTGTCCTCCCGCACCCACACGGGCTTGCCACCGACGCCCGCCTTGACGCCCGAGCGCGCCAGGGTCTTCAGGGCGTCGGCCTCGTATTGCCCAAGGGGTGCCAGCCAGTCACCCACGGCCAGCGTAAACAAGCCGATGAACAACCCGGCGAACAGGGTGGAGCCGCCAATGCGCATCAACGAGACGCCGGCGGCCCGCATCGCGGTGAGCTCGCTCTGTGAGGCCAGCGTCCCCAGCCCCATCAGGGTGCCGAGCATCGCGATAATGGGGAGCATCACGTACAGCCCGGTGGGCAGCAGCCAGAGCGTGTAGAGGAACAGTTCCTGGTAGCCAAAATTTCCACGCCCGATTTCGTCAACCTCTGAAACAAACGCAACAAAGGTCTGGATGGATACCAGCGCCAGCGCCACCAGCGTCGTCAGGCCAAAGACGTGAGCCATGATGTAGCGGTCAATTCGCTTCATCGAAGGCTGCGCCCCGGCAGGCTCCAGCCCAGTCGGCGCCCGATCAAGACCAGGCAGGACACCGCAACCAGCAGATGGACCCACCAGAGACCGAGGCCGGGCGGCGCGTGGCCCTTGGCGATCCACGCCTGGCCGAGTGTCAGCAAGTTGGTGTAGCCCAAGTACGCCAGGATCCCCAGGACCAGCTTGCCGTAACGGCCGGCCCGCGGCGTGGTGTGCGCCAGCGGAACGGCAAGCACGGCCAACAGCAGGACCGTCAGGGGCGCCGCGATGCGCCACTGCATTTCAGCGACGTCCCGCGGATCGTCAGAGTCGACCAGGTCGGAGGTTCGCGCAATTTTTCGCTTGCCGCTCAGGGCCAGCACCGGCGGCGGCGACACCCGGGTGACCAGGGTGTCGAAACGGACGATGTCGAAGTCCGCGCGGCCGGGGTGCCCGGTATAGCGGAAACCATGATCCAGGCGCACGACGCGCTCACCGGTCACACGATCGACTGACTGCTCGCCGCTGCGCGCCGTCACGACGCTGGGCCCGCCACTCTCCTCAATGCGGGCGAAGACCGTCGTCAGGTCGCCGCGCTCCCTGTCGAGGGCGCCTGTGTAGAAGACCGCCCGGCCGCCCGCCACGTACTTGAATCGACCCGGATCAAAGGGTGTGTACTGGATCGCGCGTTGTGCGTCCTTGATCAAGGCGTCGACCTGGCGCCCGGCCCATGGGCCCAGCTCAAATGAGAGAACCCCGGTGAAGATCGCAATGACCGCCGCAAGCAACAGGAACGGGCGGTACAGGGCCGCAGGGCCAGCCCCACAACTGGTAATCGCCGTAATTTCCTGGTCGCGGTACAGCCGGCCTAGCGACATAAGGATCGCCAGCAGCAGTGAGACGGGAATCAGGATCACCAGGTATTGCAGGCTGGACAGGGCCACGATCTTAAGCAGGAACTCCCTGGGCAACTGGCCGGCCGCCGCTTCGGCCAGGAATCGGGCGAAGCGGGTGACCAGCATGATCGCCAACAGCACGATCGTGACGCCCATCCAGGATGCGAGGCCCTCCCGGAGCAAGTACCGGTCCAGGATTCCCCGGCTCATCGGCCGCTCCTGCCGCCATTGGCTTGGCGCTTGGATTGGGGGTGGCGCTCCGCTACCATCGCCCGACGCCCAACAGGCCGATTTCTTCCGTTTTCCTCCGCGGCCCCCCGCGTCCCTGCCCCAGGATCGAGTTCATGGACTATTTCGTCAAGAGTGGGCATCCCGAGAAACAGCGCTGCGGCGCCGTCATTGCCGGCGTGTTCGACCGGCGCAAGCTGTCGCCCGCGGCGGCCGCGCTGGACCGGGCCAGTCGTGGCGCCATCCAGGCGGCGTTGCGCCGGGGCGATCTTGACGGCAAGGCCGGACAGGTCCTGGTTCTCCACAAGCTCCCGCATTTGTTGTCTGATCGTGTCCTGCTGGTCGGCTTGGGTCGCGAACGGGAGTTTGGTGAACCCGCCTTCCGCAAGGCCTGCGCCGCGGCCGCCCGCGCCATTCGCGGGACCGGCGCTCTCGACGGCGTGTCCTATCTTACCCATTTGCCAGTGTCAGGCCGCACCTCGCACTGGAAAGTTCGCCAGTCGGTCCAAGTCATGCAGGACGAGTATTACCGCTTTGATCGCACCCGCGGCGAGAAAGCCCGCGCCGAATTGCCCGCCTACAAGCTGGAGCGCTTTACCCTCGACGTCCCAAGCCGGCGCGACCTTCCGCTCGCCGAATCCGGATTGCGCGAGGCTCTGGCCGTCACCGCCGGCATGAGCCTCGCCAAGGACCTTGGAAATCTGGCGCCCAATCTTTGCACCCCAAGCTACCTCGCCGACCAGGCCCGCGTGCTCGCCGGACGGTACGCGCCCCTGAAGGTGCGGGTGCTGGAACAGGACGACATGAAGAAACTGGGCATGGGGGCCTTGCTGGCCGTTGCACAGGGCAGTCGCCAACCGCCGAAATTGATTGTGCTTGAGTACCTCGCAGGCCCCCGCGGTGAAAATCCGCTGGCGCTGGTCGGCAAGGGCATCACCTTTGACACCGGCGGCATCTCGATCAAGCCCTCCGACAAGATGGATGAGATGAAATTCGACATGTGTGGCGCCGCGACCGTCCTGGGCGTGTTCCGCGCAGTCGCGGAGCTCAAACTGCCGATCAACCTGGTGGGCGTCATCCCCACCTGCGAGAACATGCCCGATGGACACGCCGCGCGCCCGGGAGACATCGTCACCTCCATGGCCGGCCTCACCATCGAGATCCTCAATACCGACGCCGAGGGTCGCCTGATCCTGTGCGATGCGTTGACCTATGTTGAGCGCCAGTACCAACCCTCGCAGTGCATCGACATTGCGACCCTGACCGGCGCGTGCGTGGTGGCGCTGGGCGGAATTGCCACGGGCCTGTTCAGCAATACGCCGGCGCTGGCCCGCGCCCTGCTGGAGGCCGGCGAGGAGACCGGGGACCGGGCCTGGCAGCTTCCACTGTGGGAGGAGTATCAGCCGCTGCTGCGCAGCGAGCACGCCGACATCGGGAATATCGGTGGCCGCGAAGCTGGCGCGATCACCGCCGCCAGTTTCCTGCATCGTTTCACCCGCAAGATGAAGTGGGCGCACCTGGATATTGCCGGAACCGCCTGGCGCGGCAAGCGGGCGTCGGGCCGGCCGGTGCCGCTGCTGGTCGAGTACCTGATCGGCACGGCAAATAAAAAGTCCCGCGCATGACCCGGGTTGATTTTTACGTCATTCCCGAGGGCGACGACGGCCCACTGCCCACCGCCTGCCGCCTTTGCGACCGCGCCGTGGCGGCTGGGCACCGCGTGCACGTCCACGTTCCCGACAGCGAACAGGCACAGGCGATGGACCGCATGCTCTGGACCTGGAAACAGGGCTCGTTTGTTGCTCACGAGCGCGTGGACGCTGTCAGCGACAGCCCGCCAATTGCCAAGGTCCTGTTGGGGGATGGCGAGCCGCGACCGGATCACCAGGACGTGCTGCTGAACTTCGCCGATTCCGTCCCACCCTTTTTCAGCCGCTTTGGGCGGGTGCTGGAAATTGTCCACGGCGATGAGGACGCCCGGACCAAATCCCGCGCACGCTTCAAGTATTACCGCGACCGTGGCTATCCGCTGGAAACCCACAAGCTGTAAATCCCGGCGCCGGTACGGCGCCAATTCAATTTAGAATGGCGCCCCTTTGCGCCTGCGCCCGCTGACAGAATCTCCTATGGAAAAAGCATTTGACCCGCGCGTCGTCGAACAACGCCTGCAGGGCCTCTGGGAAAAAAGCGGCTGGTTCGCACCCTCGGGCGAAGGGCAACCGTATTCCATCATGATCCCGCCGCCGAACGTCACCGGCACCCTGCACATGGGCCATGCGTTCCAGCACACCCTGATGGACGCCTTGACCCGCTATCACCGCATGCGTGGCTGCGACACCCTGTGGCAGCCGGGAACCGATCACGCCGGTATTGCGACCCAGATGGTGGTCGAGCGCCAATTGGCGGCGAACAACCAGACCCGGCACGAACTCGGCCGCGACAAGTTCATCGAGCGGGTGTGGGCGTGGAAAAAGGAATCCGGCGGCATCATCAGCCAGCAGATGCGGCGCCTTGGCAGCTCCGTCGATTGGTCACGCGAGCGCTTCACCATGGACGAGGGCTATTCGCGCGCGGTGGTCGAGCATTTCATCCGCCTGCACGACGAAGGACTGGTGTATCGCGGCAAGCGACTGGTCAACTGGGACCCCGTGCTGCAGACCGCCATCTCCGACCTTGAAGTGGTCAGCGAGGAAGAGAACGGCAAGCTCTGGCACCTTCGCTACCCGCTCGCGGACGGCTCCGGGCACCTGGTCGTCGCCACCACCCGGCCCGAAACCATGTTGGGCGACACGGCGGTTGCCGTGCACCCCGACGACGATCGCTACCGCCACCTGATCGGCAAGCAACTGCGACTGCCGCTGGCCGACCGGGACATTCCCGTCATCGCCGACGCCTTCGTTGACCGTGAATTCGGAACGGGCTGCGTCAAGATAACGCCGGCGCACGACTTCAACGACTACGCCACCGGCCAGCGCCATGGATTGCCGGTGCTGAATATTCTCACGCCGGTCGCCACCCTCAATGAATCAGCGCCGGCTCCTTATCGCGGCCTCGATCGTTTTGAGGCCCGCACCCGGGTGGTGGCCGACCTGGAAGAACTTGGCCTGCTGGAAAAGGTCCAGGACCACAAGCTGCAGGTGCCCCGTGGCGATCGCAGCGGAGCGGTGCTGGAACCCTACCTGACCGACCAGTGGTTCGTGGACCTGACCCGCGACACGCTCGCCGACGGCCGCCCGGGTGGTCGTCGCCGCATCACCGAACCGGCCATCCAGGCCGTGAAGGACGGCACCATCCGCTTCGTTCCGGAGACCTGGAGCACCACGTATTTCCAGTGGCTCAACAACATCCAGGATTGGTGCATCTCCAGGCAAATCTGGTGGGGACACCGGATCCCGGCATGGTACGACGAGGCCGGAAAGGTCTATGTCGGGCACGACGAGTCCGACGTTCGCGCCCGCCACGGTATTGCCGCCAGCGTCCCGCTTCGGCAGGACGATGACGTCTTCGACACTTGGTTTTCCTCGGACATCTGGCCGCAGGCCACCCTGGGCTGGCCGGAGCAAACCCCCGAACTCGCGCGCTACTACCCCACCAGCGTGCTGGTCACCGGCTTTGACATCATCTTCTTCTGGGTCGCGCGCATGGTGATGATGGGCACGTTCTTCACCGGGCAGGTGCCGTTTCGCGAGGTCTATATCCACGGCCTGATCCGCGATGCCGAAGGCCAGAAGATGAGCAAGTCCAAGGGCAACGTCCTGGATCCGCTGGACCTGGTTGAGGGCATCAGCCTTGAAGACCTGCTGAAGAAGCGCACCGCCGGGCTGATGCAGCCGCAGCTGGCGAAGAAGGTCGAGCAGGCCACGCGCAAGCAGTTTCCGCAGGGAATCGAGGCGATCGGCGTTGACGCCCTGCGCTTCACCTATACCGCCCTCGCCGCTCCGGGCCGCGACATTCGCTTCGACGCCAGCCGCGCCGAGGGCTACCGCAATTTCTGCAACAAGTTGTGGAACGCCACCCATTACGTCCTGATGAATTGCGAAAATCAGGACTGCGGCAGCGACGACCCCACCACGGCGCAGTTGTCGGTGGCGGATCGCTGGATCGTGTCGCGCCTGCAACGGGTCGAGGCCGAGATCGAGAAGCATTTCCGCGAATACCGCTTCGACCTGCTGGCACAGACGATCTACCAGTTCGCCTGGAATGAGTACTGCGACTGGTACATCGAACTGTCCAAGCCGACGCTGCGCAACGGCGACACGCTGGCCCAGCGCGGGACTCGCCGCACGCTGGTACGGGTGCTGGAGACATTGCTTCGTCTGCTCCACCCGTTGATGCCCTTCATTACCGAGGACCTCTGGCAGCGCGTCGCACCACTGGCGGGGCGCGACGGCAAGACCATCATGCTGCAGCCCTATCCGACTTCGGAACCGACGAGGATCGACGAGTCCGCCGAGGCCGACATCGGCTGGCTGCAGGGATTCGCGCTTGGAGTGCGGCAGATCCGTGGCGAGATGAACCTGTCGCCGGCAAAGTTCCTGCCGGTCCTGCTGCAAAAGGCCTCACCGTCAGACGTGGAACGCCTGTGCCGTTTGCAAGGCCTGCTGACCGCTGTGGCGCGAATCGAGGAGCCCTATTTCCTGGAGCAGAAGGAGCCCGCACCCGCGGCGGCAGTCACCCTGCTGGGCGACATGAAGATCCTGGTGCCCATGAAGGGGCTGATTGACCGGGAGGCGGAACTCAGCCGCCTGTCGAAGAAAATAACCCAGGTGGAAGGCGAGCTTGCGCGCGGCGAAACCCAACTGGCGAACCCGAATTTCACCATGGCACCCGCCCACATTGTTGAGGGTGCCCGCGCCATCGTTGAGCAGAAGCGCAAGGACCTGGAAACGCTGCTGGAGCAGCGTCGCCGGGTGGAATCGATCGAAGCCTAGCGGCTGCGGACGATCCGCAATCCCGGCTTGCTCGGAAGCGCTCGGCGTTCTTCCGGCAAATGTCGCTGGTCCAGTCGCTCGACGCAACGGTCGAGGGCCTGCCCGATCAGCACCTGGTTGCGAACCATCGACATGCGTTGCCAGGTTGCGCGCTCACCCTCGAGTATGAAGCGCTCAATTTCGGCGATCTTCGGATTGACGGTCACCCGCAAGAATCGCCACAGGCTGCGTTGCGGCGAAATGGTGATGTTCCCGCGATAGTTCTGGTCCAGCACGGACGAGGCCAGTTCCAGCTGGCGACCCAGCGAGCCGCTGGAGGGCAGCAGGCCGCGCGCGAGGTCGATCGCGTTCTTGGAAACGCTGCGCGCGGTCGAGAACGCGAACCGCCTGGCGGACTGCACCACCCCGGCGCGGTCGTGATCCTTGTGGATGAACGGGATTACGTGCGGGTTGGTCTGGGACACCACAAAATGGTTGACGTTGTGCAGGCGCCGCAGCCGCAGCGTGGGCAGGTCACTCTTCAGCGAACCGTCGTTCCACTTCAGCAACGGCATGAACGGAGCGCGCTCGTTGTTCTCGTCCCGGGTCATCAACATCACGGGCGGGAACAGCAGCGGCACCGCACACGAGGCCAGCACGGCCTCGCGCATGTAGAGGTAGGGAAACGTCAGGTAATTCAGCAGACGCGGTGGCTGGTTGCTCCCGGCTGGCGAGACCGTGATGTTGACGATGATTTTCGAGAGCTTGTAAGACTCCTCGAAGGTCAGGTCCCGGATGTTCCGGGAGATGGCGCGGCGCAACTGGGCCTGGTCCATCATCGATCCGCGCTGCCACATCTGGCGCAGCGGCAGGACTCGCCAGAAGTGGTAGTACGCCGCTTCCGGATCAAGCAGGGTCGCAATGTCCTCGCGGGCACGGGTGCCGACGGTGGCGGCAACCACCGAGCCGGCGCTGGACCCGGACATCACGTTCGGCAGCAGGTCTTCCTTGAACAGCGACCGGACGACGCCAACGTGAAACAGGCCGAGCGTCGCACCACCGGAGAGCATCAGCGACGAACGCCCGTAAGCCAGTGCAACTTCATGAAAGAAATGCAGCTTCTCGCTGTCCGTGATGCCCTCGAAGTCGTTGTCGCAAAATTCATTCAGAGTTGCGACCACTTCCTCGACGTACTCCTGGATCAGGCGCTTGGTTCCGACCCGGGCGGCCGTGTACAGGACCGGATTGCCAATATTGCCGATATTCCAGTGCATACCCTGACGCAGGTGATGAATGACCTTGCGGAAGTCCATCTCGGCCCGGTACTGGCGCAGCTGGCGCAGGCGGCTGCGGATCAGGCGCCAGTCGTAATCGTGGGAGGTTTCGTCTTCCTTCCAGTCGTCCAGCCCCTGCCGCCGGTCCAGCTCAACAGCGGCCCCCTGCCAACTGGCGTAATCGGTTGCATGGTCCATCGCACGCTGGTGTTCCTGCGCAATCCGATCCAATTTGCCGCCTCCGCTTGGGGTCTGAACTTACCTTTTAGATAGTGCGATAGATGCTGCGCTGCGGCAATACGACAAAAGGATGAGTAATTGGCTAGACTACAAAGTCCTCCGGACCGATACCAAGAAAAACGATGATTCCTGCCTTGAATCAGGCACTTGCATCCTTGGACCGGATCATTCTTGGCAAGCCTGAGCAACTGCGCCTGGCGCTCGCCTGCCTGCTGGCGCGCGGCCACCTTTTGATCGAGGACATCCCAGGAGTCGGCAAGACCACCCTGGCGCTGGCGCTGGCGCGGGTCCTGGGCCTTGGATTTCAGCGGATCCAGTTCACGTCCGACCTGCTGCCCGCCGACATTCTGGGGGTATCCATCTTCGAGACCCGAACCAGCGAATTCCGATTTCATCCGGGGCCGATTTTTTCCAACCTGGTCCTCGCCGACGAGGTGAACCGCGCCAGCCCCAAGACGCAATCGGCGCTACTGGAGGCCATGGAGGAGCGCCAAGTCACCGCCGAAGGCGAAACACGGCCCCTGCCCGACCCATTCTTTGTCGTCGCAACGCAAAACCCGGCTTATCAAATAGGCACCTTTCCGCTGCCCGAATCGCAGCTCGATCGCTTCCTGATGCGAATCGGCGTCGGCTATCCGTCCCCCGAAGCCGAACGGGCCTTGCTGACCGAGCGCGACCGGCGCGAGCTGCTGCCCGAAGTCCAGCCGGTGCTGGATCCGGCGACCCTGCTGAACCTGCAGAAGCAGGTGCAGGGCGTAAAAACCACCCCGCCGCTGCTCGATTACATCCTCGCGCTGGTCGGCCACACTCGGGAGCACCCTGGACTGCGCATGGGCCTGTCACCCCGCGCCGGTCTCGGGCTACGCCGCGCGGCACAGGCCTGGGCCCTGCTTGACGGCCGCAGCGGTGTCATTCCAGAGGACGTCCAGGCCGTCTTTGCACCGGTCGTGAACCACCGCTTGCTCGCCACGTCCGAGCGCGAGGCCGGTGCGCCCACGGCGCGCGAAATTCTCGGCGCGGTGGCTATCCCCTAGCGACAGGCCGGCCAATGCGGATCTGGCTGCTGCTGAAAATCCTGTTGCACCCGCTGCGTTACGCTCAGGAGCGCATCGACGCCTGGGTGCTTGCGCGGGTTCGGCGCCAGCCGGGACCGGTCCCGGTGCCGCGCCACCGCGTTTACATCCTGCCCACCCGGTTTGGCTACGCCTTTGCGGTACTGCTGCTGGGCATGCTGCTGGGTTCGATGAATTACTCGAACAACATGGCGTTTGCGCTGACCTTCCTCCTTGGCAGCCTGTGGCTGCTGGCGATGCACCACACGCACGGCAACCTGGTAAATATCGAGATACGGCCCGGACCGGTGGCACCGGTGTTCACGGGGGACGTCGCGCATTTCGAGATCCACGTCCGCAACCCGGCGGCCCGCGCGCGTTACAGCGTATCGGCCGGTTGGCCACGCAGCGAACCTGCGGCCACCACCGATCTGCCACCGGAAAACTTCGCACCGCTGCAGCTGCCGTTACCGGCGGTTCGGCGCGGCTGGCTGCCGTCGTCGGTGTTTGCGGTGTCCACCGAGTTCCCGCTGGGAATGTTCCACGCCTGGACCTGGCTGGACCTGGAGATGGCTTGCCTGGTCTACCCGAAGCCCGCTGCGCCCGGGCGACTGCCACCGGCCGCGCGCGGCAGCACTGGCGGCGTCACCGGGCAGCGCCCGGGGCTGGATGAATTTGCCGGACTTCGAAACTACCAACGCGGCGACACGCCCCGGGCGATCCACTGGAAAAGTTTCCCGAAACTCCAGGTGCCGATGGTCAAGCAGTTCCAGGAATCCCTGGACCGCGAGTTGTGGCTGGACTGGAGTGAATTGCCGGAGCTTGACGCCGAGGCGCGGCTGTCGCAATTGACGCGCTGGGTGCTGGATGCGGAAACCGCCGGAATGAGCTACGGCATCCGGCTGCCCGGCGCGCAGATCGCGCCGGGACGTGGCGAGCTTCACCAGCGCGCCTGCCTGCGGGCCCTGGCATTGCACGAATGAGCCGAACCACCGCCCGCGACTACCTCACGCAGGGGTCCCTGCTGCGCCTGCTGGCCGTGCTGGGACTGGTCATCGCACCCCACTTGTTCCGCTTCCCGCCGTGGCTGGTGGCCGCCGTGATCCTGATCGGGCTGTGGCGGGCGGCCGCGGCCGTGCGCCTGTGGCCGCTTCCGCCGCAGTGGCTGAAGATCGGGCTGGTCGTGGTCGCCTTCCTGGGCGTCAATTTCAGCTACGGGCGACTCAACGGTCAGCAGGGCGGAACGGCGCTGCTCGTCATCATGCTGATCCTCAAGCTGCTGGAAATGCGCTCGCGCCGGGACGTCCTGGTGGTGGTGGCCTTGTGCTACTTCACGATGATGACCCACTTCCTTTTCTCGCAGGAGATCTGGACAGTCCTCTACTTGCTGGCCTGCGCGATATCGGTCACCGCGCTGCTGATCGAGTCCAACCATGCCGGCGGACTGCCGCCTAAAATCAGCCTGTGGCTGGGGGCAACCCTGGTGCTGCAGGCCCTGCCACTGATGCTGGCGCTGTTTTTTCTGTTCCCGCGCGTACCTGGCCCACTCTGGGGACTTCCGGCCGATGCCGGGGCGGCCCGCAGCGGAATTTCCGACGTCATGTCGCCGGGTGACATCTCGCGCCTGATCCAGTCCGATGAGGTCGCCTTCCGGGTGCGCTTCGAGGGTGAGCCGCCACCCATGAACCTCCGGTACTGGCGCGGGCCGGTCTACTGGTACTTCGACGGCCGCGTCTGGCGGGCGCCGTTCCGTGGCGACGACTATTTCTCGCCCGCCAACCGGAATCGCCTGCTCAATGCCTATCTGCCGGCGTCCGCGGAACTGTCGGGGACGCCGGTGCGCTACGAAATCACCCTGGAGCCGCACCGCCAGAACTGGTTGTTTGCCCTTGACCTGCCCAGCCCCGATGCCTTGCCGGCGGACTCGCAACTGACCGGCTACTACCAGCTGGTCTCGCGCGAACTGGTCAAGGAAATCAAGCGCTATCAGGTCGTTTCCTATCCGCAGTTCCGGCTCGAGAAGGACATGGCCGAGCAGTGGCGGCGCAGCGGCACCCGGCTGCCGGAAGGTCGAAATCCGAGGGCGCTGGCACTGGCGCACAGCTGGCGTGCAGAAGGCCTGGACGACGCGCAACTGGTAAACCGGGCGCTGCGCTATTTCCGGGAAGAACCCTTCGTCTACACGCTGGAGCCGCCCGCGCTGGGCGACGACATGGTGGACGATTTCCTGTTCGGATCCCGTCGCGGCTTTTGCGAACACTACGCCAGCAGTTTTGCGGTCTTGATGCGCGCGGCCGGCATTCCGACGCGCGTGATCGCCGGCTACCAGGGCGGCGAGCGTAATGACGTCGGTGACTACTACGTCGTCCGCCAGTCCGACGCCCACGCCTGGACTGAAGTGTGGATTGCCGGTGTCGGCTGGCGGCGCGTGGATCCGACGGCAGCGGTGGCCCCAAGCCGCATCGAGTCCGGGTTGTCCTCTGCCATCTCGGCGTCGGAGTTGCCCGACTACCTGCGTCGTGGCGAAGGCAGCGGCCTGTGGTACTGGCGCCTTCGTGCGTCCGTGGCCTGGGATTACATGAATGTTGCCTGGGATCGTTGGGTCATTGCCTTCAATCCCGAAAGCCAGATGGAACTGCTGCGAAAGATCGGCTTGCACGACTGGGAAGGCATGGTGCTGACCCTGACCCTGCTCATCACGGTCTTCATGACGCTGGTGGGACTGCTGGTGCTGCGTCAGATGCGGACCCGCCAGCCGTCGGACCCTGCCCTGCGGGTCTGGCGCCGGGCCGAGCGCCGGCTCGCGGCCGCCGGCCACCGGCAGCGGCCGGACGAAGGACCGCGGGATTACGTCAAGCGGGTGCTGGAACAGCGCCCCGCGATTGCCCCGGCGCTGAATGCCCTGCTGGATGCCTATCTGGCCGCGCGCTACCTGGCGCCAGCGCCACCGGCCAGCGAGCGCCTCGCGCTGGCCTTGCGCGCGCTCAAAGCCGTGACCTGATATCCCAAAGGTCGGGAAACAGCGGGCGGAACAAGGTGTCCCGCAGGTAACCGACGCCCGACGAGCCGCCGGTGCCCGGCTTGCTTCCAATGGTTCGTTCAACCATTTTTACGTGACGGTAACGCCACTCCTGCAAGCCTTCGTCGAGGTCAACGAGGCGCTCGCAGATCTGGGCCGGAAACTCATTGTCACGATAGACCTCCAGCAACACGTCCTGGACCTCGAGTGACGGTGGCCGGGGTGCCCGAAAGTCATCCCGCTTCGCCGACGCCGGTATTCCGTATCCCGTCTTCCCCAGGTATTCCAGGAAGGCATCAAACAGCGCGGGCTGCGCAAGCTCCGCCTCCAGTCGGCTCCGCGCCTCGCTGTCGGCCGGATATTGCTCGGCCAGCGCCGCTCGCCGGTGTCCCAGCACGAACTCAAGCTCCCGGAACTGCAGTGACTGAAAGCCGCTGGCGGCATCGAGCCGGGCGCGAAAGGAATTGAACGATACCGGCGTCATGGTCTCGATGACGTCGACCTGCGCCACCAGCGTCTTGAGGATGGTCAGGATGCGCCGGAGCGCCGCGAGCGCACCGGCGCTCGCGCCGCCCAGCAGGCGGGCGCGCAGGAACCGGAGTTCGTGCAAGACCTGATGAAACCAGAGTTCGTAAACCTGGTGAATGACAATAAAGAGCATTTCGTCGTGCTCGGGCCCGGCAGAACGCGGCTGCTGCAACCGGAACAATTCGTCCAGTTTCAGGTAGGAAATGTAGGTCAGCGGCTTGCTGGTCTCGGTCATGGCGCGATGCTAACACCCGGCACGGGCGCGCCGCAGCGAATGGCCCTAGAATCACGGTTGACCCGATTTAATACTTTCCAAATGTCTGACTCCAGCCGCGCGGTCGCCGATCGCGTGGAAATAGGCGCTGGCGTGCCCCGCACCCATCGCCCGTTCCTGCGACGCGTGGCCCGCGTACTGCTACGAATCTGCGGTTGGCGGCTCGACGTCAGGATTCCCGATGCGCCGAAATTGGTGTTGCTGGCGGCACCGCACACCTCGAACTGGGACGGATTTTTTGCCATCGTCGCCATGATTGCCCTGGACCTGCGCCTGGGCTTGTTCGTGAAGCACACCATGTTCAATACACCGTTGGCCGGGATGCTCAAGGCCCTGGGCGCCATCCCGATTGACCGTACGGCCGCCGGTGGACTGATCGGCCAGACGATCCAGGCCTTTAATGAACGGCACCAGCTACTGATCGGCCTGGCCCCCGAGGGCACGCGCCGGCCGGTGGAGAAATGGAAACGGGGATTTCACCTGATCGCGACAGGCGCCGGAGTGCCGGTGGTCTGTGCCTACCTGGATTACCGCCGAAAAGTCGTCGGGACCGGGCTCGTCATCAAGCAATGCACCGACTTTGACACCGATCTGCAGCAGATCCAGGCGTTCTATCGAACCATTACGCCCTGCTGCCCGGAAAACTTTTCAACGCTGAGGTGACTTACGGGCCGGGGCCGGCACCCGGACCCGCGCCAGCAACAATCCGCCCACGATGAAGAACGGCAGCAAGGCCAATACCGACAGGCGCTGGTTGTCCGGGAAGGCCGCCGCGGTATAGCCCAGCGCCAGAGGCCCGAGCACCGCGGCGAACTTGCCGATCATGTTGTAGAGGCCGAAGAACTGGCCGGATTCGCCCGGCGGGATCAGTTTTGCGAAAAACGAGCGCGACAGTGATTGCACGCCGCCCTGCACCAACGCAATCACCGCGGCCATAAGGTAGAACTGGTTCTCGGTCTGCAAGGTATAGGCCCAGAACGTCACCGCCACGTAAACCGCCAGCGCCACGTAGATCAAGGCCCGGGTTCCAAAGCGGTCGGCCAGCCAGCCGAAGGCAATGGCGGCGGGAAACCCTACAAATTGCACCAGCAGCAGCGCCTTGATCAGTGCGCCCGGCTCGAAGCCAAGCTTGATGCCGTAGTCCACCGCCATGCGAATGATCGTGTCGACGCCATCGATATAAAGCCAATAGGCCAGCAGAAACATCCAGATCGGCTGCGTATTCAGGGCCTTCCCAAAGGTTTTCCGGAGTTGCGCCCAGTCACTGCCGGCCTGGTCCGGCGCTGCCGACTCGCGGACATACCGAAACAGCGGAACCGAAAAGAACACCCACCAGAGCCCGACCATCAGGAACGACAGCAGGATGGCCTGCTCGCCGTCCGGAATCCCGAAGGTCGCTGGCGACTGGAACATGGCCACATTCAGCGCAAAGAGCAGGCCGCCACCGAGATAGCCTGCGCCGTATCCCAGGGCCGACACCCGGTCCATCTCGTCCGTTTCGGCAACCCCCACCAGCAGGGAATCGTAGAAAGCCAGCGCAGCAAAAAATCCCACCGACGCCAGTCCAAACAGGGCCAGCGCCTGTTGCCATTGACCCTGCGCGACCCAGTACATAGCGGCGGTGGAACCGGCTCCCAGCACCGTGGCGACGGCCAGAAACCGCTTCTTGAGGCCGCGGCGGTCGGCGATCCCCCCCAGCACCGGCGCCAGCACC